>NZ_DAOUDC010000051.1:0-16410 GCF_034431535.1 Chloroflexus sp.
AGTATCACACTAACCTAGTCTCACACTACCCTAGTCTCACACTACCCTAGTCTCACACTACCCTAGTCTCACACTACCCTAGTCTCACGCCATGAAAGCCATCGCGACGCCGATTTGCGGCCAAAGTATGCCCGTGCTATGATGGGTTTGCTAACGGCGGAACGACCCACCAGCTGAACAGGTTAACAGCGGCGATGATCCACCCCTTGCGCGAAATCATTCTCACCGGAGCGTATAATCTCTTTATCCGCTTGCGGTTGGCGCAGAGTTTTCTCTTCCGCCCGCGCGCAATCGGGGTGCGGGTGATCGTGCAGCGCGGCGACGAATTTTTGCTGGTGCGTCACCGTGGCGGGGCAAAACCGTGGGGATTGCCCGGCGGCGCGATCGATCACGGTGAAGCGCCGGCGGAAGCGGCCCGCCGCGAGGCGCTCGAAGAGAGCGGCTGCCCGGTAACGGTGACCGGTCTGCACGGGGTATTTCACTACGTGGCTCACGGACTCAGCGATTATGTGATCGTCTTTACCGCGGTGGCTGATGGCCCGCCGGTGCCGCCCCGTGGCGACATCGAAATCTGTGATGCCCAATTTTTTCACCCCGACCGTCTGCCCGCCGGGATTGACGCCGGCAGCGCGCGCCGGATCGCCGAAGTGCGGCGCGGTGAGCGCAATCTCTATCGAGCGTGGTAACGCAAAGGCGCAGAGCAGGCAAAAGCGCAGTAGAGCCGGACGACTGGCCGGCTCCGCAGAGGGCGCCAAGGTTTTTTGGGTGGGGCACAAGCGCGGTAGGTAAAAAACCATAACAAATCTCTGCGTTCTTTGCGTCCTTCGCGTCTTTGTGTTTAAAAAACTTCACGTCTTTGCGATCACTTGTGATCGAGGTTAACTATGCCCTATACACCCATTCTCGCCACCCTCGGCTATGTGCTTTCACCCGACCGCCAAGCGGTGCTGATGGTGCATCGCAATGCCCGCCCCGGCGATCAGCATCTGGGCAAATACAACGGGCTCGGCGGCAAACTCGAACGCGACGAAGAGATCGTCGCCGGGATGCAGCGCGAGCTGCGCGAAGAGGCCGGCATCACCGCGATCGAGTTAACGTTGCGCGGCACGGTGAGCTGGCCGGGTTTCGGCAAAAACGGCGAAGACTGGTTCGCGTTTATCTTCGTCATCACCCGCTTTAGCGGCACACCGCCGGCGGCCAACGTCGAAGGCACACTCGAATGGGTGCCGATTGCGCGGGTGATGGAGCTGCCGCTCTGGCCCGGCGACCGCTACTTTCTGCCGCTCGTCTTCGACAACGACCCGCGTCCGTTCCATGGCGTGATGCCTTACGCCAACGGCCAACCGGTTGATTGGCGCTATAGCCGGCTTGGGGTATAACGGGATTGGGCAGGTGGGGAAGCGGGAGATAGGGGCAATATTCCCGTCCTCCCAACCATTACCCCTTGGACAAGGGAATGCGGGGACAGGGGAGGGAGATAGGGGCAATGTTCCCGTCCTCTTTACGCCTCTAACGACAAAACGTGGCATGCGGCGAGATTTGCCAAGTTAGAGAGCGCCGGGATATACCTGACGACCTCCTCCGCGTTCCCGGCGGTCAACCAATACCGCAAACATCCCGTTCCAAGGGGATACAACCACTCACACCGTGGTATAATTGCCACTACAGCACGAACCGCCGCGCACTTGCGCATTGCATACCGGCAGAAAACCATGCTTGACATTAAACTCATCCGCGAGCAACCCGACGAAGTGAAGCGCCAACTGGCCCGCTGCGGCGTTGATGGTGCAATTATCGATCAGGTGCTGGCCTTCGACGAGCAGCGCCGCCGTTTGATCTACGAGGTTGAGACGCGCAAAGCCGAACGCAACGCAGTCTCGAAGCAGATCGGTGCCATGAAAGACGCTGCCGAGCGGCAGGCCAAGATCGAGGCGATGCGCCAGCTAGGCGATGAAATCGCGGCGCTCGATCGCCAACTGGCCGAGGTCGAAGAGCAACAACGGGCCGCGATGCTTGAGATCCGCAATCTGCCGCACCCTGATGTGCCCGATGGGGTTGATGAAAACGATAACGTGGTCATCTATCAAGAGGGTGAAGCGCGGCAGTTGCCCTTCCCCGCCCGCCCGCACTGGGAACTGGGTGAAGCGCTAGGCCTGCTCGACTTCGAGCGCGGCGTCAAGCTGGCCGGTTCGCGCTTTTATATCATGCGCGGCGCCGGTGCGCGCCTACAACGGGCCGTCATCCAGTGGCTGCTCGATCTCCACCTGCAACAAGGCTACCAAGAGGTCTACACGCCGTTTGTGGTCAAAGAATCGGTGTTGTGGGCTTCCGGCCAATTGCCCAAATTCCGCGACAACCTCTACCGCGATGAAGAGTCGGGCTTGTGGCTGGTGCCGACGGCAGAAGTACCAATTACCAGCCTCTACGCCGACGAGATTCTCGAAGCGAGCCAGTTGCCGATCTATCACGCCGCCTACACCCCCTGTTTCCGCAAGGAACAGCTCAGCGCCGGGCGTGATGTGCGCGGTATCAAGCGCGGCCACCAGTTCGATAAGGTCGAGATGTACATGTTCGTCAAGCCCGAAGAGAGCTATCAGGCGCTGGAAAAGCTGCGCCGCGACGCCGAAGAGTGCGCGCGCCTGTTGGGCTTGCCGTTCCGCACCAAACTGCTCTGCACCGCCGATCTCGGCTTCGGTTCGACCAAAACCTACGACATCGAGGTATGGGCGCCGGGAGTGGGTGAATGGCTGGAGGTCAGCTCGTGCTCGAACGTCGAGGCGTTTCAAGCCCGCCGCGCCAACCTACGCTACCGACCCGAACCGGGAGCAAAGCCAGAGTTCCTCCACACGCTGAACGGATCGGGCCTCGGCTTGCCGCGCACCATTATCGCGATTATGGAAAATTACCAGCAGGAAGACGGCAGTATTGTGATCCCCGAAGTGCTACGCCCATACATGGGAGGCATGGAGCGGATCGGAACGTAAGGATGACCGTAAGACCCTATGCCAGTCGTTATTAACCTTACTAGTGCCATGCATGGCGGCACCAACCCGAGTTGCGGCACCGGCGACCACAGCAGTTGCGGGCCGGATTGCGGCTGTGGTTGCCCCTACACCGGCATGGTCGAGCGCGGCAAGGTGGAACCGGTGACGCTGATCGAACAGCGCTACCCCAACCAATGGCTCGCGCTCGTCATCCCTCCCGGCGAAGACGAAGAGCGACCTGAACAGGCCATGCTCGTCGCCTATAGCAGCGACCCCGACGAGGTATGGGATGCGGTGAGCCGGATCACCTTCAATCAGGTGGTGCATGTCTACTACAACGGCTCGCTGGATGGTTTTCTAGGGCAGTTTCTCTAAACGCGGCTTTCTCATTCTGTCATTGCGAGAAGGCGTGCTCTACCTGTCATTGCGAGGGGGCGCAGCCCCCGAAGCAATCTCCCGCTTCAGCGAGACGAATGTCTGAGCAGCCATCTTCCGCGCTCGCGGGGATTGGCTTCGCCTCGCTCCGCTCGGCTCGCAACGACATTAGGAAAGCGGCGACACGCTATGACCATCGGGGAACAACACCTGACCGAGTTTTACCCGTATCATGATGAGAGACGACCCTATGCTCACCGTTGCCGACTACCTTGCCCAACCTGCCGTACCACCCGACGCGCGCCTCGCTTACGGCAGCCATCCCGACCAATTCGGCGATCTCTATCTGCCTAACTCACCGCACCCGGCGCCGGTTATTGTGCTGATCCACGGCGGCTGCTGGCAAGCCGCCTACGATCTTGCGCCGCTCGGCGAGTGCTGCGCCGCGTTGCGCGCCGCTGGCTACGCCGTGTGGAGTCTTGAGTACCGCCGGTTGGGCAATGGCGGCGGCTGGCCGCAAACGTTTCACGATGTCGCCATCGGGGTTGACCATCTGCGAGTGTTAGCCGGCACGTACCCCCTGAACCTCGCGCGGGTGATTGCGGTTGGTCATTCCGCCGGCGGCCATCTTGCCCTCTGGCTGGCGGCACGACCCACGCTGCCGGCTTCCAGCCCCCTCGCCACTGCCAATCCACTTCCGATCCACGGCGTAGTTGCGCTGGCCGCCGTCGCCAATCTCGCCCAAGGCGTAACCGCCACCGCCTGCGGCACGGCCTGCGCCGAACTGGTCGATCACGATCCGCGCCGCTACGCCGAAGCCTCGCCGCACATGCGCTTGCCGCTCGGCGTTCCCCACTCTCACCTCGTGGGGAGTGACGACATGATCGTACCGGCGGCCTACGTCACCTCCTTCGTAGCCGCGGCCCGGCAAGCTGGCGACCCTGCCCATCTGACCATCCTGCCGCAATGCGGCCACTTCGAGCTGACCACGCCGCATAGCGCGGCATGGCCGGCAGTGATGACGGCGATAAGGGGGATGGGGTGAGGGGGAAGATTGAACAGACGCCGCACATCTACGTACAATGACATTCCATAGCCAAGATAAACGTTGCTTGTGCATCGCATCTGCCGGCATAGGGAGGGAAGGAATGCCGCCGTATGCCCATCAGACAACCGATCTCACCCTTACTACGCTTACGCCGCTTTGGACTGGCGGAATAGACGGCGTAACCGACCGTATCCACGAAACCGGATTGATCGGCAGTCTCCGCTAGTGGGAAGAGGCCATTATGCACGGCTTCGGCGGCTGGGCATGCGATCCAAGCCAGCCTCTATGCAGTGTCGAGCAAGGACTATGCGCTGCGTGCCAGATCTTCGGCGCGACCGGCTGGCGACGGCGATTCCGGTTGCTCGTGGCGAGCGACCAAACCACGCCGGCTTGGCAAGGCAACCAAGTACTCAACATTCGCCCGCTGGGAACGCGACCGATTTTTCCGCGAACGGAAATAATTCCCAATCATTGTCGAGATGCACGGCCGTGCGCCTCTACAACATACGCCCCCTGATCACAAACCCATCATTTTAATCCCGCCCGCTGGGAATGCGACCGGTTTTTCCGCGAACGGACGCAATATCAACCGTTTTACAACAATTTTGTGATATCCATCCTGTCCTAAAACGCGCTATAGTATGTATAGCAACGAACACGTTACTCTTTTGGCGCTTCCATCATCCATCGCCTATGTCCCGCCGTCCACGCCCGCCATTACCTCGTTTTCGCCGCCCCGCACCGCCGCCACCGCCGCCGCGCCGTCGCCTATCGGCGCTGTGGCGCTGGCTGAACCGGCTGGTATTTAGTGTACTCGTGTTGATCGTGTTTGCAGTTGCTGGGGTGATCGCGCTCTACCTCTACTATGGCCGCGATCTGCCGCCGCCTGAGTTGATCGACCAGCACCGCAGCTTCGAGAATACGCGCATCTATGCCCGCGACGGCAGCACCCTGCTCTACGAGGTGATTGGCCCCGGTGTGCGCGTACCGGTGGCGCTTGACCGCATTCCCCAAATCTTACGCGATGCGACGGTGGCGGTTGAAGATGCGAATTTCTATACTAACCCCGGCGTTGATTTGCCTAGCGTTGCCCGCGCGTTTTGGCAGAATGTCACCGCTGGTCAGACCGTTTCCGGCGCGAGTACGATTACCATGCAGTTGGTGCGGACCATTTTGCTCACTCCCGAAGAGGCGCAGCAGCAGTCGATCGAGCGTAAGATTCGCGAGGCGATTTTAGCGATTCGGGTTGGGCAGGAGTATAGCAAAGATCAGATTTTGTCCCTCTACCTCAACGAGGTCTACTACGGCGCGCAGGCGTATGGCGTGGAAGCGGCGGCACAGCGGTATTTCGGCAAGCATGTCTGGCAACTGACCCGCGGCGAGGCGACGTTGTTGGCCGGCTTGCCCCAATCGCCCTCTAACTACAATCCGTTCGAGAATTTGCCGCTGGCCCGCGCCCGCCAACGCATCGTACTCAATCAGATGGTGGCAGCCGGTTTTATCAGCGCCGCCGAAGCCGATTCGATCTTCGCTGAGCCGATCCGGTTGGTGCCGCCGGCGACGACCATTCAAGCGCCGCATTTTACCTTTTATGTCTATGACTTGTTGGTGCAGCGATTCGGCGAGGAGATGGTCAATCGGGGCGGGTTGCGGGTGATTACCACCCTCGACCCATACTGGCAGGCCCAAGCCGAGGAGGTGGCGCGCGCCAAGATCGCCGAGCTGCGCGCGCGCGATGCCAGCAACGCCGGCGTGGTGATGCTGTCGCCCGATGGCCGGATTCTGGCGATGGTGGGCAGTGTTGATTACAACGCCCCTGATGGTCAGGTCAACGTGACAATAGCGCCTCGCCAACCCGGTTCGGCGCTGAAGCCGTTTGTCTACGCTGCGGCATTACAGCGTGGATGGACGCCGGCGACAATGTTGTGGGATGTGCCATCAATCTGGCAGGTGAATGGCACGACCTACCAGCCGCGCAATTACGATGGCCGCTTTCGCGGGCCAGTGCGGTTGCGCTTGGCGCTGGCCAATTCACTCAACATTCCGGCGGTGAGGGCGCTGGAGTTTGTTGGGGTTGAGAACTTTGTCAATCTGATGAGCGAGTTTGGCATTACGACGTTTACCGACCCCAACCGCTATGGTTTGGCGATGGCGTTGGGCAGCAACGAGGTGCGCCTGCTCGAATTGACCGGTGCGTATGCCGGCTTGCGCGCCGGCGGCAGGCAGGTGCGTCCGGTGGCGATCTTGCGCGTCACCAATAGTCGCGGTGAGATGATTGAATCGTGGCAGCCCCAGCCCGGCAAGCCGTTGCTCGGCCCGCAGAGCGAGCAGGTTGCCTTTCTCATTACCGACATCCTCAGCGACAATGCTGCTCGCTGGCTGGTGTTCGGACGGAATAACGTGATGGAGTTGCCCAACATTCCGGCCGCGGTCAAAACTGGTACCAGCAACGATTACCGCGATTCGTGGGCGATTGGCTATACCGATGCGGTGGTCATCGGCGTCTGGGTTGGCAATAACGATAGCCGGCCAATGGCCGAGGTCGCCGGGGCAAATGGGGCCGGCTTGATCTGGCGCGAGTTGATGCTGCGCTACCACGCCAACCACCCGGCCCAGCCGTTTACCCCGCCCCAAGAGATCGTTGAGCTGCCGGTTTGCGCTGAAACGGGTGGGCCGCCGGCTCCGGAGTGCTCGCAGGTCATTAGCGAACGATTTATGACCGGTACTGAACCGGTGAGCGCGATTACATACCAAACGTATCGCGTTGGTGGCGATGGTTCGTGTCTGGCCACGCCCTATACGCCGCCGGAAGAGGTGCGGACAGTAAGCTTCCCAGTTTACCCGACCGAGGTGGCTGAATGGGCGAAACGCAATGGCCGCACCGTGCCTACCGAATACTGCCCGCCGCCGCGTGAGCCGGATCGCGCGATCACCCTGCTCGATCTCACCGAGAGCAGTGTGGTAACGAACACGCTGCTCTTCGTTAAGGGCACCGCGCGCGGCCCATTCATTCTCGACATCGGCCAAGGCACCGACCCGACCGACTGGCAGGTGCTCGGCAATAGCAGCCAGCCGGTCGAGAATGGCTTACTGGGGATGTGGAACGCCAGCGGCTGGCCGGCAGGCGATTATACAATCCGCCTGCGTGTGACCATGACCGACGGCGGCGTGATCGAAGAGCGGCGCCGGATTCGCTATGCGCCGTGACTAGCGATCAGCGCCTGTTGCCATGCCGCTTCGACCTGCGCCCGCGTCTGCGCTTGCGAACCGCTGTTGTCGATGATCACGTGCGCCCGGCTAAACCGGCTCTCTTGCGGCGGCTGGACCGCTACGCGGGCTTGGGCTTCGGCCAGCGACATGCCCCGTGTCGTCATCAGCCGCTCAATCTGTTGTTCAGGCGGGCATGTCACTACCCACACCTGATCACACTCATCAGCCCAACCCGACTCGATCAGCTTGATCGCGTCAATCACCACAATCGGGCGTTCGACCGGTCGCAGGCGCGTGACATACTTGCCCGCCCCGGCCACTTCGTCGAGAAACCGACGGATTTCAGCCCGCACTGCCGGATGGACGATCGCTTCCAACCGCTTGAGTGCCTCTGGATCGTTGAAGACAATCGCACCGAGTTTGCGTCGGTCGATTGGGCCGCCGGAGGTGGACGCGATCTGCGGGCCGAAGGTGTTGACAATCGCCTGATAGACCAGCGTGCCCGGTTGTTGCAGCCGGTGGGTTACCCGGTCAGCGTCAATCGTACGCGCACCCAGTGCCGCCAACATCGCCAGCACCGTGCTCTTGCCACAGGCAATACCGCCGGTCAGCCCGATCAAGTAGATGCCGGGATGTTTCATGCCGCCAGCTCCACATACTCTTGCAACACCAGCGCCTCATCGGAAATGCCGGCCAATTCGAGCAATTCGCTGATCAACTCGGCGCGCCGCTCAGCATCGCGCCGGCTCCACGTCCGGCTCTTGATTTCGAGGAAGGGGCCGGGGTCGGGCTGGCCGGCCAGCGTGTCGAGGTTGATCGCGAAGTCGTGGTCTTCATAGAGAATGCGCCAGCGCCGCCGCCGCTTCTCAATCTCTTCGACCCGGTCGGGCTGGAAGTATTCGCGGTAGAAGCGCACGGTGTGGTCGGCGGGAGCAGTATAGCGCGCCCGCGAGAGCATCATCGCCTTGGGATGATCGACCCGCCGCGCTTCGGCCATCAGTGTGAGCGTGTACTTGGGTTGCGGGCGCGCCCCCGGATCGGTGCGGTGATCTTCGCGGATGCGGATCCGTTCACCGTTGGCGAAGATAAAGTAGGTATCGTACTGGGTACGCTCACTGGTCTTGGTAATCGTGATCGCCGGGTTGCGCAAGAGCGCCAGCACCCGCTCGACATCAGCCGGTTGCAGGCGGGCCTTGACTTGAATCTCGAAGATCTCGGCCTGTTGCACGCCTCCTAATGCCAGAATCTTGGCCAGTAGATTGCGCTCGCGGGTAACGAGAAACTCGTTGATGCGGGCGGCAATCGCCTGTGCGCGGGCAATGATCGCCGCTTCATCGAGCGTCTGCAAGTGGCGATCGCGCAGCAGCAGCTTGCCGTCAACCAGCACATCGCGCACATCGGCGGCCCGGCTGCTGTAGACAAGGTGCGAATAGATCGCGTCGGCAGCGTAGGTGTAGCGCGGCGCGCTGTGCAACCGGTGCAATTCGACCACGGCAATATCGGCCCGTTTGCCCACTACCAGCGAGCCGATCAGGTGATCGAGATGGACAGCGCGCGCGCCCCAGCAGGTCGCCAGCGCAAAGGCTTCGCGGGCCGGCACCGCCGTCGGATCGCCGCTCAACCCTTTCGGCAGCAGCGCCGCCAACTGAATCTCGGTAAACATATCTTGATCGTCGTTGCTGGCCGGGCCATCGGTGCCCAACCCTACTCGCACCCCAGTCTCGATCATGCGACGGAAGGGCGCCACCCCGCTGGCCAGCTTGAGATTGCTGGTCGGGCAGGGCACCGCGCCGGCGCGGGCTTCGCGCAAAAGCCGCATGTCGTCTTCGGTGGCATGAACGCAGTGAGCGGCGATGCAAGGCACATCGAACGCGCCGACCCGCTTGGCATAGCGGATCGGCGTCACGTCGCGGTCGCGAATGCTCTCCTCTACTTCCCGCGCCGTCTCAGACAAGTGGGTGATCAGCGGTGCGCCAAACTCAGCGCAGAGCGCTGAGGCTTGGCGATAGATGTCATCGGTGCAGGTGTACGGCGCGTGGGGCGCCACCGTGGCGATAATCCGTGGGTGGCCGCGCCACTCGGCCATAAACCGGCGCGCCCGCTCGATCCCGGCATCGAACGAATCGGCATCAGGCGTCGGCAATCGCATCACCGTCTGCCCGCAAATCGCCCGCATCCCGGCCTCATCGGCGGCGCGGGCAACTTCTTCCTCGAAATAGTACATATCGACGAAGGTCGTCGTGCCGCCGCGAATCATCTCGGCACAACTGAGCAGCGTGCCGGTATAGCTGAAATCGGGATCGACGAACTGGCTTTCCACTGGAAACATATAGCCAAACAACCAGACATCAAGCTGCTGGTCGGCCACCAACCCGCGCAAAAGACTCATCGGCACGTGAGCGTGACCGTTGATCAGGCCGGGAATAATCGCGCAATCCCGGCAATCGATCGTCTCTGCGGCAGTATACTGGGCAGCCAGCTCGGCGCTCGGCCCCACCGCCACGATCACCCCATCGCGAATCGCGACGGCGCCGTCGGCAAAGATCCGCCACTCCTCATCCATCGTCACGACGGTGCCGCCAGTGAGCAGGGTGTCAACATGCTCCATGCAAACCTCCTTAACCCATTCGCTATCTTCTGGGTATTGTACGGGAAAGCGGCCAAACATGCGATCCGCCGGAATGCTGACTGAGCGGTAGGAAGACGGGGCGAGCGCAGAGAGGTGTGATAGTGTACGCCACGCACGTCTTTGTGTCATTGCGAGGGTGCGTAGGCACACAGCGATGCGGTGTGTCTAGCGCCCGAAGCAATGACAGATGGGTTGGCGAGGATCGACCTCTCTAACGATAGAATATGGAGCAAACCCAAGGTGTCAATAAGCTATCCCCACACCTCCCCCAACTTCGGTTAAAATACACGTGACCAACACCCACCAGCGCGACGCATGCGTCGCTTTCTACCTTATGCACTCAGACACCCTTACCGCTGAAACGCTCAACCCTCCTCCTTCACGCTCGCAACTCGAAAAGCGGGTGCTGCGGCTGGCATGGCCGGTGATCGGCGAAAACTTGCTGCAAACCATGCTCGGTGTGGTTGACACCATCCTCGTCGCGTCGCTTGGCGCGGTAGCGCTGGCCGGCATCGGCGCCGCTTTGCAGGTCATCTTCGTCACCACCGCCGCCCTTAGCGCGTTATCAGTCGGGGTGGCCGTGCTGGTTGCCCAAGCCTATGGCGGCGGGAAGCTCGCCGATGCTAGCGCGGTGGCCCACCAAGGGTTGCTCTGGAGCATCTTGATCGGCCTACCGCTCACCGCCATCGGATTGCCGCTCACCCCCGCTTTGATCGGCCTGTTCGGGCTAGCGCCCGATGTGAGCCAAGTCGGGATCGATTATCTGGCAGTGACGATGAGCACCATCACCACCCTGACTATGATGTATCTGATCGGCGGCGTCTTGCGCGGGGTGGGTGATTCGCGCACGCCGATGCTCGTCACCGCCTTTGCCAATGTGGTCAATGTGATAGCCAGCGCGGCACTGATCTTCGGCTGGCTCGGCCTGCCGGCGCTCGGCGCGGTGGGCAGTGCGTGGGGGTCGGTGATTGCCCGCTTGATCGGTGCAGCCATACTGGTAGGAGTGCTCTGGTACGGGCGCAACGGCGTGCGCGCCGGCGGCGGCATGTGGTGGCCGCGGATCGGCGTCTTGCGCGATGTGTTGCGGATCGGGATGCCGGCGGCGATCGAAGAGGTGTTGGTGATCGGCGCGATCGCTTCGCTGACGCCGGTGGTAGCGATGCTGGGCACGGTGCCGTTGGCCGCCCACCGGGTCGCCATCAATGTCCTCTCGCTCTCATTTTTGCCCGGCATCGGCTTTGGGCTAGCGGCGACCGCGCTGGTCGGCCAAGCTATCGGCGCGCAGCGTCCTGCTGAAGCCAATGCGGTGGCGATGATCGCGTTGCGCTGGACGATCATCTGGATGGGCGGCCTCGGGGTATTGTTCCTCATCTTTGCCGAAGGGCTGGTCAGTATCTTCAACCGCGATCCGCAGTTGGTCGCCGACGGCGCGGCGGCGGTGCGCGTGGTCGCTCTCACCCAACCGGCATGGGCCTTGACCTTTGCCATCGGCGGCGCGCTGCGCGGGTTGGGTGATACTCTCTCGCCGCTCGCCATTAGCGGCACTGCGATCTGGTTCTGCGTCGCGCTAGCGCTGGTAATTGTGACGTGGTGGGCGCCGGCGTTGTGGGGCGTGTGGCTCGCCTTCCTGATCGTTGGCCCATTTGAAGCGGCTATGTTCTGGCGGGTGTGGCGCCGGAAGATCACAATTCTCACCCGCTAAACGCACTCCTCTCCATATAGCCGCACTACCGTGCGGCACTACTTGCCACGGAACCATTTTCCCAGCATCGCCGTCTCTCTACTGAGACGTAAAACAAATGCCTAAGGAGATACTACTATGGAAAACCGCCTTCTCACTACCATTCTCGCCTTTACTGCCTTGATCGCCGTATTGGCCTTAGCTGCGGTCGGGCTGCTCCGCCCAACCCAAACCGCTACAGCCCAACCCGGCGTGAGCAATATGCCGCAGATTGTGGTCATCGGCACCGGCGAAGTGAAGGTGGAACCGGACATCGCCATTATCACGATCGGCGTCGAGACCAAAGCGCCGACCACCCAAGAGGCGCTAGCCCAGAATAGCGCGCAGGCGCAGGCGATCATCGAGCGCATCCGCCAGTTGGGCATCGAGGCGAAGGACATTCAGACCACCGGCATTAACATCTATCCGTTCTACGATGAGCAAGGCCAGAACATTATCGGCTACACCGTCAGCAATATGGTCAACGTTACCATTCGCAATATCGCACAGGCCGGTGATCTGATCGATCAGGTGGTGCAGGTGGGCGCGAACCGGCTGTACGGCGTGAGCTTCGGCGTGAGCGACACGGAAGCAGTGATGGCGCAGGCGCGCGAGACGGCGGTCACCAATGCGCGGGCGCGGGCCGAGCAGATGGCGCGCGCGAGCGGCGCGTCGCTGGGCCGGGTGCTGTTCATCACCGAGAACTTTGGCGCTAGCCCCATCCCGGTGCCGATGATGGCCGATGCCTACGGCGCACCCGCCTCCCGCTCGGCGCCGCCGGTGCAACCCGGCCAGCAAACCTATAGCGCCACCGTCCAAATCACCTTCGAGTTGCGGTAAACGGTCTCACATGGGTGGGCACAGCGCGCTGTGCCCCTCTCCCGTCGCCATTCTGGTATAATACCTCTAGCCCAACCAGCAGCGCGGCGTTGTTGCCCCTCCCGCCTCGACGCGGATGGCGCAACCCGCGCTGTTGCTATCTCTTCAGTGCCAGAACTCGCGAGCACCGTATGCCGTTCCGGATCGAAGCGCCGTATCAGCCAACTGGCGATCAACCACAAGCCATCGAGAAATTGGTGGCCGGTTTGCGCGCCGGCTACCGCCATCAGACCTTGCTCGGCGCCACCGGCACTGGCAAGACCTTCGTGATGGCCCATATCTTTGCCCAAACCCAACGCCCTACCCTCGTCCTCGCTCACAACAAGACCCTTGTCTCGCAGTTGTGGGCCGAGTTCCGCGAGTTTTTGCCCGAGGCGGCGATCGAGATGTTTATCTCGTATTACGATGAGTATACGCCGGAAGCCTACGTGCCCTCGAAAGACCTCTATATCGAGAAAGAGGCCAGCATTAACGAGGAGATCGACCGGCTGCGCCATGCCGCGACGCAGGCCCTCTTCACCCGCCGCGATGTGCTGATTGTGGCGTCGGTCTCGGCGATTTACGGCCTTGGTTCGCCGCACGATTACGGCCAAGAGAAGATTTTGCTCGGCGTTGGCGAGGTGCGCAATCGCGATAAGCTGTTGCGTCAGTTGATCGACCTCCAGTTCGAGCGCAAGGATATGGATTTCCAACGCGGTACGTTCCGCGTCCGTGGCGATACGCTCGATATTATTCCCGCCAACGCCGAAACCGCTATCCGGGTTGAGTTTTGGGGCGATGAGATTGAGCGGATTGTCGAGCTTGACCCGCTCACCGGCGAGGTGTTGCTCAAACATACCGCGGTCGAGATCTATCCCGCCAAGCACTTCGTTACCACTAAAGAGAAGTTGCAGCAGGCGATCATCGCGATTCAAGACGAGCTGAACGAGCGGGTGCGCGAATTGGAAGCCGCTGGCAAGCTGCTTGAGGCGCAGCGGCTGAAGCAACGCACGCTCTACGACCTCGAAATGTTGAACGAGGTTGGCTATTGCAGCGGGATCGAGAACTATTCGCGCCATCTCGACGGGCGCACCGCCGGCCAGACGCCGTGGACACTGCTTGACTATTTTCCCGACGATTTGCTGATCTTTATTGACGAGAGCCACATTACCATTCCGCAGTTGCGCGGTATGTACAACGGCGACCGCCAGCGCAAGCAGACGCTGGTGGACTACGGCTTTCGCTTGCCGTCGGCCCTCGATAACCGTCCGCTCAAGTTTGAAGAGTTTGAGCAGCACGTCTATCAGGTTATCTACGTCTCGGCCACCCCCGGCCCTTACGAGCGGGAAAAGAGCGAGCAGATCGTCGAGCAGATCATCCGTCCCACCGGCCTGCTCGATCCCGAAATCGAGGTGCGCCCGACCAGAGGCCAGATCGACGACCTGCTCGGCGAAATCCGGCGCCGGGTCGAGCGCAAGCAGCGCGTGCTGGTCACAACCTTGACCAAGCGCATGGCTGAGGACTTGGCCGACTATCTGAAAGAGATGGGGGTGCGCACGATGTACCTCCACGCCGACATCGACACGATCGAGCGAGTGGAGATTCTGCGCGATCTGCGTCTCGGCGTGTACGATGTGGTGGTGGGGATTAATCTGCTGCGCGAAGGGCTTGACTTGCCTGAAGTCAGTCTAGTCGCGATCCTCGATGCCGACAAAGAGGGCTATCTGCGCTCAGAAACATCGCTCATCCAGATCATCGGGCGGGCGGCGCGCCACATCGAAGGCAAGGTGATTATGTACGCCGACACCATCACCCGCTCGATGGAGGCTGCCATCCGCGAGACGCAGCGCCGCCGCGACATTCAGATGGCTCACAACTTGCACCACGGCATTACGCCGCAGGGTATCGCCAAAGGCGTGCGCGACCTCACCGACCGTATCCGCAAGATGGCCGAAGAGCGCGGTGAGTATGTGACTACCCCCGCCACGGCGATGCCGGTGAGCCTGCCGCGTGATGAGGTGCTGAAACTGATCAAAGACCTTGAGAAGCAGATGAAGCAGGCCGCCAAGGAGCTGGCCTTTGAGAAAGCGGCAGCGCTGCGCGACCAGATTATCGAACTGCGCCAGACCTTAGCGTTACGCGAGGTAGAGCACAAGAGCTGAGGCGAAACGGTTGTTGGCAAAGCAAGCATAACATACGCTCCACCACTCCCAAACGGTGGGAGCGATGATTGCCACGCAACGAGCGAGTAACTCATGGCCGTTCAAGTCTGGATTGGCGAGAAGCCGGAACATCCCCAAGAGCGCCGCGCCATTCTGGCGCTGGCCCAAACCCTCGAAAAACTTGAGGGCTTGTTCCTGATTCTCTCCAATTTCAGCGTCGGCGGGCGCAGCATCGATCTGGTCATCATCAAACACGACGCGATTGTCATCATCGAGCTGAAACACTGTGATGGCCGCGTCATCGGCAGCGTCAACGGGCCGTGGATTGTGGAAGGCCGTAACGGCGAACAGAAACGGCTCAACCCCGGTCGCAAAAACCCCTACAATCAGGTCATTTCCTATTTTCACGCGCTGACCAACTTCCTCAACGAACACCGGCGCGAATTCCTCTCTGAGCAGAAGGCCAACACGATCGACTTTCGCACCTGTAAGCGGCTAATCGTGATCGCGCCGCGCATCGAAGAAGGATCGCAGCTCGATTTGGACTGGAAAGTGGAGGTGCGCGGGCTTGACGAGTTGTCGGCGTACATGATTACCGAACGCTCGTCAGAGATCGAGCTGACCGAAGAAGAGATGATCGCCATCCCCAAGCTGCTCCATTGTACGCCGTGGACAGAGTTGAACGAGGTGGTGCAGGAGGAGAAGCCAGCCGAAGCTCCCCCGCCACCACCGCCGCTGCCGTGGCGCGAACGGATCTGGCGCGCTCTACAGACCGGCCGGCTGGCGGCAGCCTTCGCCGCAATCGCACTGATCTTGCTGCTCTTCCTCGTCTTCCGCCCGCCGACGCCCATCCCGCGCGCTGATGCGCCGCTTGCCGTCCTCTCAGCCGGCACTCCCGCCAACAGTTCGATCATCGGCTTCAACGCGATCATCAGCCAATGCCGGTGGAATGGTTATCAACTCGTCGGCAAACGGTGGGATGCGCACAGCCAAACGTGGCAGAATGTGGCCGCTGGCGAAGCAACCACCGGCGCTTCGCCCGACATCATCGTGGCGCTCGAACAGATCGACGCCTGCGGCAACCGAATCGAGCTGACGTGGAGCGTGCAAAACAACACGGCCCGCCCGGTCAGTTTGCCGTTGCGCCACGATAACATCAAGATCAGCGACGGGCTCGGCAACGACTATCCCATCGCCAACGACGACTCACGTCCGGGTACTATCACCGCCCCACCCGGCAGCCGGCAGCGGGGCGTGGCCGTCGTGCGTCGCCAACTCGCCGCTAACGCCAGTACCCTGCGCATTACCTTGCTTGAACAGCCGTTTGGCGAAGCGAGTTTTATCGTCGCGTTGCAGCCGTAGCAGGTCGATACCGGTATACCAACCGTTGTCATTGCTTCGCCGCGTGGGGCAGAGCGCTGCTC
>NZ_DAOUDC010000052.1:0-115796 GCF_034431535.1 Chloroflexus sp.
TTCAACAATTTCGGCTCACGGTAGAGCACTGAAACTTGATGGTGTTGAAAGTTCCACGTCGTACCAATTACTTTCAACAATTTCGGCTCACGGTAGAGCACTGAAACCCGTAGTGATTGAGGATGAACCTTCGGCATAGCGCAGCTTTCAACAATTTCGGCTCACGGTAGAGCACTGAAACTATGCGCCTACCGTGAACATTTTTACGTCGCCTGTTTGGTCTTTCAACAATTTCGGCTCACGGTAGAGCACTGAAACGGAATGTTGTCAGGGTGTGGCCAGTGGGTTTACTTCTTTCAACAATTTCGGCTCACGGTAGAGCACTGAAACTCCCAAGGGATGCAAGTAGCGGAACAATGTATTGTCGCTTTCAACAATTTCGGCTCACGGTAGAGCACTGAAACTTCTCGGTCATCAGGAGCGGTCTTGCAACGAGAACCTCTTTCAACAATTTCGGCTCACGGTAGAGCACTGAAACTTGGCTCGGAGACGTTCGTAGAGTGCAATGTCTTGCCTTTCAACAATTTCGGCTCACGGTAGAGCACTGAAACACGAAGTATTGGCATCTTTTAGCACATTCAGTGCTGCTTTCAACAATTTCGGCTCACGGTAGAGCACTGAAACTGGTGTCTTTGTTGGGGTGAGAAACATAATACGTCGCTTTCAACAATTTCGGCTCACGGTAGAGCACTGAAACTGGGTTATCGGTGCCGGTGTGCTGAAGCACAATCATCCTTTCAACAATTTCGGCTCACGGTAGAGCACTGAAACTTCGGGCAAGCTTGAAATGGATCGACTTTTTCTCACTTTCAACAATTTCGGCTCACGGTAGAGCACTGAAACGCGATATTCCCCACCATCGAGAGTGCAATGGTGCATCGCAACGCCATCAACCATATCTACGCTCATACGTTCTGGCCGCCCTTGAACAATGCCACAGGGGCGAGTACTGGCGATGAGTATGGGGCTGCGCTCCCGCGCTATGACATGAGGCAAGCAATGCATGCCATCGGACATCACAATATGGCTGCATGAAATTGTTGGGTTGAGTTTAGGTGTGCTGTTAACCCATAGGCTTCGGGTTTTACTGTTGGTATGGTGCGCAGTGAACGGTGTTTGCCGGATGCTTCAGCCGTTGCGCCGATGTGTTCTTGGTCGTGCTTTGTTATGATGCCGGTGGTACGGGTCGGTTGCAAGCTGCCCGTGCCACCGAATTTTTTTGGCGAAAGGTGTTGTTGGTATGGTTGCTTGGCTGAGTTCAGCGCGCCATCCGCGTTTGGCGCTGGTTGCGCTGGCGTTTGTTGCGTTTGTTGGCTTGGGGATGCCGGATGGGTTGATCGGCGTGGGGTGGCCGTCGCTGCGGGCCGATTTTGCTTTGCCGCTTGATGCGCTCGGCAGTTTGTTGGTGGCTGGTGTGGCGGGCTATACGACGTCGAGTTTTTTCAGCGGGACGCTGCTGGCGCGGTTTGGGGTGGGGCGGATGTTGGTGTTGAGTTGTTTGCTGACCGGGGTGGCGTTGCTGGGGTATACCCTCGTGCCGCTGTGGTGGATGGTGGTGGCGCTGGGGGTGGTGGCCGGCCTTGGCGCTGGCGCGATTGATGCTGGCTTGAATACCTATGTTGCGGCCCATTTTGGCGCGCGCTTGATGCAGTGGCTGCACGCGAGTTGGGGAGTCGGCATTACGTCAGGGCCGTTGCTGATGACGGCGGGTTTGGCGCTCTGGCAGTCGTGGCGGGTGGGGTATTGGACAGTAGGCGTCTTTCAGTTGGTGTTGGCGGTGGGGTTTTTCCTCACGCTGTCGCTGTGGGAGCAGCCGGTGCCTGTGCCGGGTGGGCAGAAGCGGTTGAGCGATTATCAGACGCCGTTAGGGCCGGCTTTGCGCCAACCGGCGGTGTGGGTGAGCGTTGCGCTTTTTGTGCTGTATGTCGGCGCTGAAACAGCGTTGGGGGTGTGGGCTTATACGCTTCTGACCGAGGCGCGTGGGGTTGAACCGGCGTTGGCCGGTGTTGTGACCGGCAGTTATTGGCTGATGTTTACAATTGGCCGGGTTGCTGCCGGGGTGGTGGTGGTGCGTGCCGACCCTGACCGGCTTGTGCGCGGTGGCTTGCTTGGCGCGTTGCTTGGGAGTGCTCTGTTATTGTGGAATCTCGCTCCGATCGTGAACGTGCTAGCGATTGGGTTGATTGGGTTGGCGATCGCGCCGATCTTTCCGGCCTTGATGTCGGGTACGGCGGCGCGCGTTGGCGAACCGTTTGCGGCGCATACGATCGGTATGCAGATGGCGGCGACCGGGGTTGGGATGGCGCTCATCCCGGCTGGGATTGGGGTGTTGGCTGACCGGCTGTCGCTTGAGCTGATTCCGCTCGGTCTGTTGGTGGTGTATGCGGTGTTGTTTGGATGTTATCTGCTTGCGATGCGCCTTGCCACTTCGGATAAATGATGCGCCCTCATTTGGTTGGGCTTGTTGCGTACCGGATAGTTTCAAACGTGCCATATTGGTAGTACAATGAGATAACGCACCGCAGCAGGCGGAGATTGCGGCACCGTACCGGCGGAGGCTCGTGTGGAGATTGATATTGCGCTTGCGCGCGCGTGGGCGCAGCGCGCCGGCGAGCTGCTCTTGCGCTCGTATTTTAATCAGGTGTCGCCGGAGCGTAAGCTCGATAAGAGTCTGGTGACGGCGGCTGATCGCGCGATTGAAGATTGGTTGCGCGAGCAGATTCATGCCCGCTATCCTGATCACGGCGTGATGGGTGAAGAGCGTGAGCCGGTGGGTCTCGACCGTGAGTATGTGTGGGTGATTGATCCGATTGATGGCACGAGTTCGTTCGTTTCGGGCCTGCCGATGTGGGCCGTGTCGATTGGGGTGATCCGGAGCGGGCAGCCGGTGGCCGGTGTGATCTATTTGCCGGTGTTGGGCGATTGTTATTGGGCGCTGGCCGGCGGGAGCGCGTTTTGGAATGAGACTCCGATCCAAGTGGCGCCGCCGCAGCCGTCGAGCCCCAATGACTGGATTGCGATCCCTTCGACCTTCCATCGCGCCTATGCCATCTATTATCCCGGGAAGGTGCGGGTGTTGGGATCGGTGGCGGCGGATTGTTGTTATGTGGCCCGCGGGCAGGCCCAAGCGGCGATTATTGGGCGCGCGAAGGTGTGGGATGTGGCCGCCGGCTGGGTGATTGTACAAGCTGCTGGTGGGGTGGTTTGCCCGTTAGAGGGCGAATTGCCCGATTGGCAGACCTTGCTGCACACCGTGCGGTTGCCGACTCCAGTGGTGATTGGCCATCCGCAGCAGGTGGCGCAGGTCTGCATGTGGGTGAGGCGGATGAAGCCGTGAGCCAGTAGATGGGCTGTGAGGAGCGGGTGAGTTGGCAGCGCGGCGCAAGCCGCGCTTTTTGTTATAATGGTGGGCATCGAAGCGCTTGTTGATGCCAATGCACAAAGGAGTGTTCTATGACTGTGCCTGCCGTGCGCCATATTCGTCTTGTCACCGAAATTCCCGGCCCGCGTTCGCGTGAGTTGCTGGCCCGGCGCGATGCTGCCGTGGTAGCTGGTTTGGGCCGGGCGACGCCGATTGCGATTGCTTCTGGTCACGGCGCGCTGGTGACGGATGTTGACGGCAATACTCTGATCGATTTTGTCAGCGGGATCGGTACCTTGGCGGTCGGCCATTGCCCGCCGGAGGTGGTGAGCGCAATTCAGTCGCAGGCCGAGCAGTTGATCCACTTGTCGGCGCTAGTTGGCACCTACGAACCGTATGTCGCCTTGTGCGAGCGGCTGAATGCGTTAGCCCCGATTAGCGAGCCGTGCAAGACGTTGCTGGCCAATTCGGGCGCGGAAGGGGTTGAGAATGCGATTAAGTTTGCCCGCGCCGCAACTGGCCGTCCGGCGATTATTGTCTTCGATGGCGCCTATCACGGGCGCACGCTGTTGACCCTCTCGCTGACCTCGCGCACCTATTTTAAGAAGAAGTTTGGCCCCTTTGCTCCCGAAATCTACCGTGCCCCTTTCCCGTATGCCTACCGTATGGGTGTGAGCGAGGAAGAGGCGGTCGAGCAGTGTTGGGCGGCGTTCGAGTGCATGCAGATCGCGGGGGTTGACCCCGAAACGGTGGCGGCGGTCTTGATCGAGCCGGTGCAGGGTGAGGGTGGCTTTATCCCGGTGCCGGTGGAGTTTATGCGTCGCCTGCGCCAATTCTGTGATCGCAACGGTTCGTTGCTGATCGTCGATGAGGTGCAGAGTGGCTTTGGCCGCACCGGTACCCTGTTTGCGATTGAGCAGTTTGGCGTTGAGCCGGATATCATCGTCGCCGCGAAGAGTATTGCTGCCGGGATGCCGCTGGCGGCGACCATTGGGCGAGCACGGGTGATGGATAAGGCCCATTATGGCGGGGTAGGCGGCACGTACGGCGGTAATCCGCTGGCCTGTGTGGCGGCGTTGGCGACGATTGATATCATCGAGCGCGAGCGGCTGCTGGATCGGGTCAAGGCGATCGGCCAGCAGATCCGCGCTCGTTTTGAGCCATTGCTGGCTGATGACTCGCTCGATCCGCTGGTCGGTGATGTGCGTGGTATGGGGGCGATGATCGGGATCGAGCTGGTGAAGGATCGGCGCAAGCGCACGCCGGCTACTGCCGAAGAGGTGCTGGCAATCTTGGGCCGCGCGCTCGAACGCGGGGTGCTGGCGATGCGGGCCGGTTTGTATGTGAACTGCATTCGCTTGCTGGTGCCGCTGGTGATTACCGATGACCAGCTCGATGAAGGGCTTGAGGTGTTGATCGGCGCGATGCGCGGGTAGCACGTATACGTGAGGGCGCATCACGATGCGCTCTCACATACTAATGTTTCTGCACAAGGATTGCTATGCCTATTACCGTTGTCCAAACCCAACCCGAACACATCCCGCAGTTGGTGATTCACCAGCGAATCTGTTTTCCGACCCTCGACCCGGAAGATCACTTTAGCGCCGAGAATTTTGCCGCTCATTTGCACCTCTTTCCCGAAGGCCAGCATGTGGCACTTGATGGCGATCGCGTGGTTGGTCAAAGCAGCACCTTCCGCATCAGCGGCGAAAAGGTGTTTTGCCAGCATACCTTTGAAGAGATTGTCGATCACGGCAATTTCGGCCATCACGATCCCAATGGCGAGTGGTTGTACGGCGCTGATATGAGCGTTCACCCCGATTACCGCGGGCGCGGCATGAGCCGGATGCTCTACGATGCGCGCAAGGCGTTGATCCGCCGGCTGGGAATGCGGGGCATGGTTGCCGGCGGGATGTTGCCCGGTTACGCGGCGTATCGCGACCAGATGCCGGTTGAAGAGTATGTGGCCGCTGTGGTGGCGGGCCGGTTGAGCGATCCGACGCTGACGCCGCAATTGCGCAGCGGCTTTACCGTGCAGGGTATTCTCTACGATCATATCTGCGACGCGCTGGTGCCCCATGCGGCGTTGATTGTGTGGGAAGCATAGCGGTATGGTTTCGCTCAATGTCTTTCACCGCCAGAGCGTGCAACCAGTCACCGATCTCGATCAGATCAGCGACTTGCTCTTGCAGCCGCGCACCTTAATCTGGCTTGATCTTGAGCAACCGTCTCCGGCTGACATAGCCTTGTTGCGCGAGGAGTTCGGTTTTCATCCGCTCGCGATTGAAGACGCTTTGCAAGAGCACGAACGGCCCAAGATCGAGACCTATCCCGGTTATTATCTGATCATTTTCTACAGCGTAGAATACGCTGCTGACGCGCGTGAATTGCGCTTGTTGCCGGTCACGCTGTTCGTCGGCGCAAACTATCTGGTCAGCATCCGGCCCGGCCTGGTGCGCCACGTCCAGCAGACGCTGGCCCGCTGGCAGACGAATAGCCACGTGCCCGGCTATCAGGTGAGTAGCGTGCTCTATGCGCTAATCGATGCCATTGTTGATGACTACTTTGTCGTGCTTGACCAGATCGGCGAGCAGATCGAGGAAGTCGAGGAAGCGATCTTTCAACGGGGCCGCCAAGAGGTCGCCAGCGAGATTTTCACGCTCAAGAAAGATTTGCTCTTCTTCCGTCGGATTGTTGCCCCCGAACGCGATGTGCTTAATGTCTTGCTGCGCCAAGAAGTGCGTATCTTCCAACCCCGCGAATTGGCCTACGTGCGCGATGTCTACGATCATCTGGTGCGTGTGACCGAATCGATTGACCTCTACCGCGATTTGCTATCGAGTGCGCTCGATAGCTATCTGTCGCTCCAAGGCAATCAGCTCAACCAGTTGGTGAAGGTGTTGACCCTCTGGTCAATTATTCTGATGGCCTGCTCACTGGTAGCAGGAATATACGGCATGAATTTCGCACTTATGCCTGAGCTTGAGCAACCGTGGGGCTATCCCTTTGCCTTGGGGTTGATGGCGACAATTGCGCTCAGTCTGGCGATCTATTTCAAGCGGAGGAAATGGTGGTAGCCGGGCCGGTCTTGTTGCTCGATGGCGCACCTGCGGTCACGCCAACGGTGATCGAGCGGAGCGTCGCTGAGTGGTCGTGTGCGGTGCCGGCAGGAGCGACGGCGCAGTTGGTGATTGGCGACGAATCGCTCGAACCGTTTCTCCGACCCGGCGACTCGCTGTGGCGCTGGCGCTGGCAAGCGCCGGCAGCCGCTGGAACGTATCCGGTCTGTTTGACCATCACCGCAGTGACGCAGGTTACGGAATGGCACGGCATCGTGCAAGTCGCTCCTTCCCTGCTCGATGCGCGCCGCTACGCCGCTTTGCTGGCCGATCTGGCCGAATTGGCGCCGGCGCTGGCCCATGCCCTGAGCGGTGGCCGCCACCCTGCCGGCAGCGGTGACGCCGGCCAGCCTGATCGGGCGGCGCTGCTGGCGCTCTTGACCGGCCCGTTGACCCAACGCCTACTCGCCGCCGTAGAACGGTTAGCACACAAACCTCCCCAGCGCCGGCGGCAATGGGAAGGGCCGCGCGAATTGGGGGCGCTCCGCGAACGGCCCGATCCAGCCCGCTGGCGGCTTGCGTCCGATGCTGCGCCGCTGCCACCCACTGGTTGGCCCGATCGGGTCTGGGTGCAGGCGAGCCGGCCTGATCCGCTTGAGCGTAGCCGGTACGTGGCTGCGCAGTTGCTTGACCGTCTGATCGCGAGCGGGCAAGCGCTGCTGGTGACGCCGTTGCCCGCCGAGGCACGGACGCGATTGGCGATGGTGATCGGGAGGCTGCGTGCAGTGCGTGCGAGACTTGACGTAACTATTCAGTCGTTAGTTGGACTTCCGGCGTGGCGGCCACGCAGCCGCGATGAGCGGATTGTCGCGGCGTACCGGCGGCTAATGCGGCGCCGGTTGGGGGTGGGGTGGGAGCCGGAACTGCTCGCGATACCGGTGCGCGAGGCGGCCCGCCTCTACGAGACGTGGTGCGCGGCGCGCGTTTCGGTTGACCTGCTGTCACTCGACGACTGGCAGGTGCGTGAGCAGGCTCTCCTTGCCGGGCAGACAGCGCAATTGACGGCGCAGCAGCCTTTGCTCGTGCTAGCGCATCCTGCGGGTGCGACGGTGGCATTACGCTATCAGCCGCGCTACACGCCGAATAGCCAACCGTTCCGCTCACTCGACGATCGGGTGCGTGTGCCGGATGTGTCAATTGAGATCACCCATCCGCGGCGCGCGCCGGGGTTGATTGTGCTCGACGCCAAATACCGCAGCGAGGAAGGTGCGCTGCCGGCCAGCGCCATTGATGAGGGGTACAGTTATCTGGCCGGAATAGGCCGTCATGACGGCAGCCGCGCGGTCGGTGCGCTGGCGTTGTTGTTCCCCGGCGCCAGCACACCGGTGTCATATGCGAGCGGTTTAACGGCGTTGCCGTTATTGCCGGGCGAGCAGGTGGATGAATTAACTGCTTGGCTACGAGATCGCATACTCGACGCCATCATCTGAAAGATGTGGCAGATACGGCTGCAAGGCGGCTAACCGCTCTTCTACCGGCGGATGGAAAGAAGCTTGATTCCATGGCAGATTCATCTCGTCGAGCTGGGATTGGCGCAGGAAGAGGGTTAAGGCACAGGCAAACCCGTGCTGCGCGGCGTACCGATCGGCGGCCAATTCGCGCCGGCGAATGTAGGAGCGCCACAACGGTACGGTAGCTACAATACCGATCCCACCAACGAGCGCGATAACCATCCACACAACAATGCGCTGGATAAACTGGTTGAGCCGGGTAGGAATGGTGATTTCTATCCGCAGCACGATATAGCTAATCGCACTAAGCAGGCGTTCGATAGGGTTGAGCAAGCTCCCGATCAAGCCAATCAGGCGCATAGTGAATGCCACAACTAACCAACCGCCGGGAATCGTCAGCCGGTGCAGCGCCAGCGCGAGTCGACCGTCATTGCTATGGTAGTGGCCCATTTCGTGGGCAAGCACGGCGATAAGATGCGGACTAGCGTACAGATCGCGGTGCAAGTAGAGGGTATGGCCAATCACACTGGCATTGAGGTCAGGTTGATCGACCGTGTAGACGAAGCGAGGCGGGGTGATGCCGCGGTTGGTAAGCGTGCGGAATGCCTTTGCAAGGATCGCTTGCTCGGTGATGGTTGGCGCGCGCCCGCGCACTTTCCAGCGCATAATCCAGTTGCCTCCCGGCGGGCCAACCCACGCCAGCAACGAATAGCACGGCGGCCCCACGGCGCCAATGATCGCCAAGGTGTGAACAGCGCTGTCGCTTAAGAATGGCGAACCAGCCCAAACAATAGCCCAATAGCGCAACCCGACGCCGGCCATCTCAAGGGTGAACGTCAGGTTATAGCGTATGATCCCCCCCATAACGCCGCCCTATCGATTGGTCACGAGATGATGGTGGCTACCCCTGCGGCAGCATTGGCCCCCACATCAACCAACTCACCCCACGCTCGGTTTGCGGTAGGTCAACCGCCGGACGATCGCCAATCGGATACCAACGTAATGCCGTTCCGGTCTCGGTACGCACCAAGGCCACAATACCGCTTGCATCAGGCGCCCAGCGGATGATCAGCGGCGTTTCGCGAAACGGTGGGCGCAGCTTGGTGAGCGTACCGTCAGGCGACTGGCGGGTGAGCGTAAAGGTAAATCCGTCGCTCACCCGCTCAACCGCGACAAAGAGCAGGTCTGGCCCACTGCGAAATGGTGCGCGGGCAAGAATACCACCGGCGCTGAGACGGTTCGCCTGCATCGTCTGCACATTAACTTGCCACACGCCGGGGCCTTCCGGCGGACCAACTAACATGAGGGCCGTCCGGTTGTCGCCAAGCCACAATGCCTCGCCACACCAGCCATACATCCCATCAGGGACAGTTGGCCGGCGTAACTCCTCAGTCTGTGGTTGCCAAAACACAAGTTCGCAATCATCGTAGAACTTGGCAGACGACGCAACTAACAACGTATCGCCTGCCGGATCCCAGAGGAACGGGGCATAACTACGAATAGCACGGCTGGGATTCAGCGGATCATCAACCGGATCATCGGCGCGCACCAGTTCAAGGTCGCCGCCAGTGGCCGGCAGCCGGTACAGACCGTCGGGGAGATCGCGCACCTCGCGGTTGTTTTGGAAGCGGAGATAGATAAATTGCGCATCGGGCGACCAGCGCACGGCGCTGAGTTGATGCCCTTCCGCAAAGTAAATCACCTGTGGATTGTTGCCGTCAAGCGCGGTGCGCACTAAGCGGTCGCCTTTCGCAGCGCCAACCACATAGACCAAGCCGGCCATCGGATGCAGATCCATATCACTGATCGGAGGAATGCCCTCCATCTCAATGCGCTCGCGGGTAAGCTGGCGGCGGGTTGCGCCATCGGTCTCGATCCGGGCAATCTGGCCGCGATCAAGAACGTAGAGCTGCGCCGGCAAGAGCCGTGCGCCGGGGGTGGGCTGGACAGTTTCAGGAACTGGTGATGGTGTGGGTAACGCGGGCGCTGTGCTACACGAGGCAAGCACGATGCTGAATAACACGCTCCAAAGTACATGTTGCATAGTGATCCTACGGTTAAAGGATGCCTGAGGCAAGGATCGTCTCACGAATGATGCGCGGACTAGATTTGGTAATAACCATTGTGTATAGTGGAAGCAGCCATTTCGTCTATACTATTTGATGCTCATGTGATACAGCATTTACCGTGATCGTGCGTCAGCCGGATAGTTCACACTCAAGCATAGTATACGCTATCTTTCGCATGCGCGATGAGATCTGTCTGCACTAATGGCCGGATATAGGACGGAATTCGTTCGTAGCGGTTTTGACGTCAAGCAAGGGATATGAACCTCCGCCAGCTTCTTTCAACCTTTTGGCCGGCTGGCCAGCAGCTCAATCAACTCTTTGCCGATGATCGACAGCGATTGGCGATCTTTCTATTGCCTGTTTTTAGCTTTCTGGCTGTGATAGCGGGCGGTTTCGCGCTCATCGCTCCTTGGCTGTACCCAACGCCACAGATCCCGTTGGCTGCTGCGATCATTATGACCGCAGTGTTTGGCGGCGGGGCTTGGCTTGTGCAGCGTGGCGCCATTCACCTCGCGGGTGGGATGGTCTGTGGCGTGCTTTGGTTGGTGATCACGGTGGCGGTATTGTTTACTGGCGGTGTGCGTAGCTCGGCGATTTTACATTATGTGATTGTCGTGCTCTTAGCCGGGCTGAGCTTTGGCCGGAAGGGTGCCATTGCGGCAGTTGCCGCCAACAGTCTGACGATCAGCGCGCTTTGGGTTTGGGAAGCAGCCGGATGGCTGCCGCCGGGATCCTTGCTCACTACACCGTTGACCTATGCATTAATGGTATTGGCCATCTTGGCGCTGACGGGTGTGATACTCGTCATCGTCGATATTCAGCTTTCGGCGGCATTTTCGGCGGCCCAAATGGAGATTACCGAACGCACACGGGCCGAACAACGCTTGCGGCTCGCGTTGTTGGCGGCGCGCGCCGGCGCGTGGGAATGGGAAGCCGCTACGCGCACCATGCGCTGGTCGCCGGAAAATTACCCGTTGCTGGGGCTACATCCCGATCGTGATAAGCTGACGCTTCGCCGCTGGCGTGAGCAAGTATATGCTGACGATCGCGCTGCCTTACAAGCGGCGATTGATCATTCAATCAAAGAACATGCTGACTTCGATGTTGAATTCCGGGTTGTATTACCTGATGGCTCGCTACGCTGGTTGCGCGGCATTGGCCAACCGGTGATCGATGCTGAGGGTGCGCTGCACGGGATGTATGGGTTGCAAATTGATATCACTGCTCGCAAGACGATTGAAGCCGAACTGCGGCGGAGCGAACTGTATTATCGCAGTCTCGTCAATGATCTGCCAGCGATGGTCTGCCGCTTTCAACCCGATGGCACGCTCACTTTTGTCAATGATCTCTACTGCCAGACCTTTCAGCGCACCCGTGATGAACTGATTGGTTTCAACTTCTATGAACTCATTCCCCCTCCCCAACGCGCGTTGGTGGCGGAAGGAATTGCCAAGCTCAGCCCAACCCAGCCGGTGATGGAGCAAGAACACGAAGTATTGCATCCTGATGGCTCGATCGGCTGGCAACACTGGGTCAATCGTTTGCTGCTCGATGATCAGGGGCAACCGGTTGAGTATCAGGCGTTGGGAATGGATATTACGGCGCGCAAGCGGGCCGAACTTGAGCGTGAGCGGCTCATTGCCGAACTTGAAGCACGCAATGCCGAGTTAGAGCAGTTTACGTATACGGTTTCGCACGATTTGAAAAGCCCGCTGATCACGATTAAAGGCTTTGCCAGTTATATCGAGCGCGATCTCGCGACTGGCAAGATCGAACGCATCCCATCTGATTTACAACGCATTATTGCAGCGGCGGATCGGATGTACCAATTGCTCGAAGATCTCTTGCATCTCTCGCGCGCTGGCCGGCAAATCAATCCGCCGGAACGGATCGGGCTTGGGTTGCTGATTAGCGAAGCGGCAGCCGGGGTGAGCGGGCGGTTGGCGGAACGCAATGTTTACTTGCATCTGCCGCCGAATTTGCCGGAAATCTACGGCGATCGCACCCGTCTGCGCGAAGTGTTTCAGAACTTGATCGATAACGCGGCCAAATTCATGGGTGATCAACCATCGCCGCAGATCTGGATCGAAGCGCGCGCTGCTGATGACCCTCAGTTTGTGCTGGTCAGTGTGCGCGATAATGGGGTTGGCATCGATCCTCGCCACACCCAACGGATTTTTGGCCTCTTTGAGCGGCTTGACCAGCGGGTGGAAGGCACCGGCATCGGGTTGACGCTCGTGCGCCGGATTGTGGAAGCGCACGGTGGTAAGATATGGGTAGAGTCAGAGGGATTGGGGAGAGGTTCGACGTTTTATCTGACGTTGCCAACGGCGTTGCCAACCTAAGCGCCTGCAGAGAGGATAGATATGAAAACAAGCATTGAACCGGCTATCATTCTGCTCGTCGAAGATAACCCTGACCATACTGAGTTGATTATCCGGACATTGAACGATCATCGGATTCCGAACCGGATCATCCATGTCAACGATGGCGAATCGGCGCTCGATTATCTCTGGCGGCGCGCCCAATTCGCCGATCCGGCTACCAGTCCCCAACCGCATATTGTGCTGCTCGATCTGCAACTGCCGCGGCTGAGTGGCTTAGAGGTGTTGCAAGAGATTAAGATCAGCGCCGAGACGCGCCATATTCCCGTTGTGGTCGTGACCACCTCGAGCGCCGATCGTGATCTGCAGGCTGCCTATCAGCGCTACGCGAATAGCTATTTAGTCAAGCCGGTGGATTTTCAACAGTTCACGCGGATGTTGCACGATCTCGGCGATTACTGGTTAGACTGGAATCAGACGCTCGGTGATCGGTATAATGTCTCTACACCCTAGTCGTTAACCATCATCAGCATACTATCTATCCGGTTCAACCCCATATCGGGGGTCTATTACCAGCCAATTATTGACATTAGTTCAGGTGTCTTGGTTGGATTTGAAGCATTGGTGCGGTGGGAACATCCCACTCGCGGCATATTGCCTCTGGCGGCATTTCTGGAATGTGGCCGAGGAAGCTGGGCTAAATGATGCCATTGGCTGGCAGGTGCTCGAACACGTGTGCCGGCAATTGGCCGAATGACGCAGGACGTTGCCCCAAGCGATGACTTTATCAGTCATCGTCAACTTATCGGCGCGCCAGTTTATGTTGCCCGCTCTGTATGTACGCATTGTCCAATTGCTGGAACAATACCGGCTGCCGCCATCTGCGCTCAAGCTCGAATTGACCGAAAGCGCCTTGATGGAGTACAGCCGCGATGCGGCGGCGGTGTTGATGCGCTTGCGCGAGTATAGCATTCAGATTGCGATTGATGATTTTGGCGTGGGCTATTCGTCGTTGAGTTATCTGGTGCAATTGCCGATTGACCAGATCAAGATTGATCGCAACTTTATCGTCCAACTCGAACAGGCGCAGCAGTCGTAGTCTATCGTCGGCGCGATCGTGAATTTAGCCCGCAGTCTTAATCTCGAAGTGGTCGCCGCGGGCTTAGAAACCACCGGCCAAATTGAGCGTATGCGCGCGGTCGGATGCCAGTATGACCAAGGCTATTTGATCGGCTATCCATTGCCGGCTGATGATGCCATGCAGGTATTGATCAATCGTACAACGTTTCATCCCCCGGCCTAACACACAACCGCTATTCGGTGTATACTCTCAGAGAGTTGTTGTGCGTCCAGCCGAGGAGCCGGCGTTGTATGCAGATCAATGGCGCCATTGCCCAGTCGCCTATCCGTACCCTTTTCCCGTTTGCTCTTGGCGAATATGCATTGCCCGCCGGGGTGTTGCGCTTCGTTGACGAAGGCGCTGGCCCGCCGGTCGTGATGCTTCACGGTAATCCCACATGGTCGTTCTTTTACCGGCGGTTGATCGCGGCCTTACGTGGGCAACGCCGGGTCATCGCGCTTGACCACCTCGGTTGCGGGTTGTCGGATAAGCCGCAACAGTACGACTATTGCCTCGCCAACCATATTGCCAATCTCGAACAATTGTTGGCTCATCTCAAGCTGGGGCCGGTCGATCTGGTCGTTCACGATTGGGGTGGCGCAATCGGGATGGGGTGGGCCGTGCGCCATCCCGAGCTGGTGCGGCGGATCGTGCTGCTCAATACGGCTGCGTTCCTCTCGCCGCATATTCCGCTGCGGATTGCCGCCGGTAAGACGCCGAAGATTGGCGAGTGGGCGATTCGCCAGCTCAATGCCTTTGCCCTTGCCGCTACGTTCATGACGGTGGTGCGGCCATTGCCGCCGGAAGTGCGCGCGGGCTATCTCTGGCCGTATCAGACCCCGACTGACCGGATTGCGATTGCCCGCTTTGTACAGGATATTCCGCTGCATCCGGTTCACCCCACATGGCCGGTGGTTGATGCGATTGATCGCGAACTGGTTGGGTTGCGCGCCAAGCCGGTGCGCATCGTGTGGGGCGGGCGCGATTGGTGTTTTGATGACCGGTTTTTGGCCGGCTGGTTGGCCCGCTTCCCGCACGCTGAACTCACCCGGCTCGATGACGCCGGCCATTATGTGTTGGAAGATGCCTCCGCCGAGATGATTGGACGGTTGGCAACGTGGTTATTGGAGGAACCTCATGAGCGTTGAACCGATCAACCCGCCGGTTGCCGAGCGGAAACCGGTGGTGATCCAGCTCCATGGCGATGAAATCGTCGATGAGTTTGCGTGGCTCGAGAATCGCGACGACCCGTCGGTGATCGCCTACCTCGAAGCCGAGAATGCCTACGCCGAAGCGGTGATGGCTCCGGCGGCAGCGTTGCGCGCGCGGCTTTACGCCGAGATGCGGGGACGGATCAAAGAGGATGACCGTTCGGTGCCGGCGCCGCGTGGCCGCTACCGCTACTATTCGCGCACTGAAACTGGTGCGGAGTACCCGCTGATGTGCCGGACGGAAGGCGATGACGGGCCGGAAGAGGTGTTGCTCGATCTGAATGTGTTCGCAATCGGGCATGCTTTTTGCCGGCTCGGTCCCTACGAGCCGTCGCCGAATCAGCAACTGCTTGCCTATGGTCTTGATACCACCGGTTCGATCATCTTCACCCTATTCGTTAAAGATCTCGCTACCGGCGCGCTGCTCGATGCGCCGATCGAGCAGGTTGATGATGTGGCATGGGCCGATGATCAGACCCTCTTTTATACTGTGTTCGATCATGCCCATCGCGCCTACCGGCTGTACCGCCACGTGTTAGGTACGTCTCCCAGTGAAGACGCACTGATCTATGAAGAGACCGACGAGCGGTTTAGCCTCAGTCTCCGCCGCACCCGCTCTGGCGCGTACCTGTTGTTGACCTGCTTTAGCCATGGCGGTACCGAGGTGCGCTACTTGCCCACTGCCACCCCCTTCGCTGAGTGGCGCGTGATCTATCCGCGCCGGCCCAAGGTTGACTATTTTGTCGATCACCATGGCGATTATTTCTACATCCGCACCAACGACGGCGCCGAAAACTTCCGTTTACTGCAAGCGCCGGTGTCTGATCCAAGCGTAGCCGTCGAGCTGTTGCCGGGCCGTGACGACACGCTGATCGATCATCTCGACTGTTTCGCTGACTATCTGGTGGTCTACGAGCGACGGGCCGGCTTGCGCCACATCCGGATCAGCGCGACTGATGGTAGCGATCCGCGGTATATCGCTTTCCCTGAGCCGGTCTATACCTGCTGGCCGCACGTGAACGATGAATTTGCCACCAGCCGTTTGCGACTGAACTACAGCTCGCTGGTAACGCCGGCTTCGGTAGTGGAATACGATATGGCGAACGGCGCTTGGTGTGTGCTCAAACAGGAAGAGATTCCGTCCGGCTACGATCCATCGCTGTACGTGAGCGAGCGATTGGCGGCAACGGCCCCTGATGGGGCGCAGGTGCCGATTTCGATCGTCTACCGGCGCGATCGGCCCCGTAACAGCGGCCCGTGCTTGTTGGTCGGCTATGGCGCGTATGGCTACAGCTACGATCCCTCGTTCGACAGCAAACGACTGAGCCTACTCGACCGCGGGTTTGCGGTGGCGATTGCCCATATTCGCGGCGGTCAAGAGCTGGGCCGGCAGTGGTACGAGCAGGGCCGGATGTTCCACAAGCCCAATACGTTCAGCGACTTTATCGCGTGCGCCGAGTATTTGATCACCGAGGGTTACACCGCGCCGCGCCAACTGGCGATCAGTGGCCGCAGCGCCGGCGGCTTGTTGATGAGTGTGGTGGTCAATGCCCGGCCCGACCTGTTTCAGGCCGTGGTGGCCGGTGTGCCGTTTACCAATGTTGTGATCGCAATGCTCAAGTCTGATCTGCCGCTGACCGTCACCGAATGGGAGCAGTGGGGCAACCCGGCGATCGAGGCCGAATACCGGCTGATGCGCTCCTACGACCCGTATCTCAATCTCAAGCCGGGGCCGTACCCGCACATTCTGGCGACCGCCGGCTTGTACGACCTACAGGTGCCCTATTGGGATCCGGCCAAGTGGGTGGCCAAGCTGCGCACCGTCAAAACGAATGATACAATGTTGCTCTTGCGCACCAACTTGCAAGCCGGACACGGCGGCCATTCGGGCCGCTTTGCTCGGCTGGAGGAGTTTGCATGGGAATATGCGTTTATCTTGACCGCGTTGGGGATCGCGGAGTAGCATTCGGTGGGCAGGCAGCGGTGTGTTGCCCTGCCTGCACAGTGATTCTTAGCATTGTTCCGTGGCCTGCATTCAGCGCGAAAGCGACGCTAGGTTGGCTGGCATGCTCGCATCCATCGAGCAGTTTGTTAGCAAGGAGCACCCATGGCTTACTCTCGCGCGCTTGATCTGAAGCGGGCGCGCACCACCCCAGACGGCGCGAATATCGCCCGCTATCTGCCGTGGATGGCGCAGCAGGTTCCCGATCAGACGGCGGTGATTACCGGTGTTGGGCACGATCGGGCCGGCAAGGTCATCTATCGCCGGCAGAGCTTTGCTGGCTTGCACGCGGCTAGCGATCGCTTGGCGTGGGGATTGACTGCCTATGGCATCCGTCGGGGGATGCGGGTCTTACTGATGGTACCGGCGGGTGGGCCGTTGATCAGCCTGACCTTTGCCTTGCTCAAGGCGGGGTGTGTGCCAATCTTGATCGATCCGGCGATGGGTCGGCGCAATTTGGCCCAGTGCATTGCCGAAGCGGCTCCAGAAGCCCTTATCGGCGCGCCGCGTGCGCATCTGCTCCGGCTCATCTTCCCCCGCGCCTGCGCGACGATCACGCGGACTGTGTCGGTTGGCCCGGCCCTGCCCGGCGCGGCGGCGTTACGCGAACTCGAAGTCGCAATCAAGACGCCGTTTGCGCTGGCTGAGGTTGCCGCCACTGATCCAGCAGCGATCGTCTTTACTAGCGGCAGCACCGGCACGCCGAAAGGAGTGCTCTACACCCATGGCATGTTCGAGGCACAGATCAACACCTTGCGCGAGCTATTTGGCCTCGAACCGGGTGAAATCGAGATGCCGGCCTTCCCGCTCTTTGCTCTCTTTAATGTCGCCCTCGGCATCACCTCGGCTATCCCGCCGATCGATCCCACTTGCCCTGCCCAATGCGATCCGGCGGCAGTGGTTGAATATATTCAGGATGTGGGGGTGACTTCGACCTTCGGTTCGCCGGCGATTTGGGAAAAAGTGACTGCGTATTGCCTTGAGCATGATATGCGTTTGCCATCGCTGCGGCGCGTCTTGATGGCCGGCGCGCCGGTGCCGGCCCATCTCCACGAACGGTTGCAGCGCATTCTGACCCCGCCTGCCGATAGCTTTACCCCGTATGGCGCCACCGAAGCCTTGCCAGTCACGTCGATCAGCGGGCGCGAGGTGCTGGCGGCCCGCGCCGAGCAGCCGTCGCCACTGGCCGGCACCTGTGTCGGCTGGCCGGCCCCCGGCGTAGAAGTGGCGATTATTCCGATCAGCGATCAGCCGATCCGGTCGTGGCAAGAAACCCAGTCTCTCCCGGCAGGCGTGATCGGCGAGATTTGCGTGAGCGGGCTGGCAGTGACCCGCGAATATGTGGGCCGGCCCCAAGCAACGGCTCTAGCTAAGATTGCCGATGGCGATCGCGTCTGGCACCGTATGGGTGATCTCGGCTATCTTGATGAGCACGGGCGGCTTTGGTTTTATGGCCGCAAGAGCCAGCGCGTGATCACGGCCCGCGGCCCGCTCTTTACCGAGCCGGTTGAGCTACTCTTTAACCAGCACCCCGCCGTCTTCCGTTCGGCGCTGGTTGGGGTGGGTCCAGACGGCGCGCAACTGCCGGTCGTAATTGTCGAACTGCGCCGCGATACCCGGATTGCGCCGGCGCAACTGGTAGCCGAATTGCGCCAACTGGCCGCCACTACCGAGATGACAGCGGTGATTCAAGATTTCCTGATCTACCCCTCGTTTCCAGTTGATATTCGCCACAATGCCAAAATCTTTCGCGAGCAACTGGCGGTTTGGGCGGCCAAGCAGTTGCACGCGCCGGGGTGAAGTATGACGCTTAGGTCTGTTGTCATTGCGAGGGGGCGTAGCCTCCGAAGCAATCTCCGGCGTAAGCGAAAGGAATGTCGGTTTGAGAACGACTGCCAAGAAATAGTGAGACGGCACATAACCTATTACGGACAAGCGACAATCTCTTTGGTGTGGCGCAATGATCGCTCTTGTCACCGGCGGCAACGGCTTTGTTGGCCGCTATCTGGTTGAACAACTCTTAGCCCGCGGCGACCACGTGCGTGTGGTTGGGCGAGGCGAATATCCTGAATTGCGAGCGCTCGGTGTTGAGACATTTCGCGCCGATCTGGCTACACCCGAATCGGCGCCGGTGTTGGCCCGCGCAATGCGTGGTGTGACAACCGTCTTTCACGTCGCGGCTAAAGCCGGTTTGTGGGGCCGTTACGACGACTTCTACCAAGCCAATGTCAGCGCGACCCAGCGCGTGGTGAAGGCGGCGATCCGGGCCGGTGTGCCCAAACTGGTCTATACCTCGACGCCGTCAGTCGCGATTGGCATGGAGGACATCCACGGCGCTGATGAGCAGACGCCATACCCCTCGCGTTACCTTGCGCCTTACCCGCAGACCAAGGCGATTGCCGAGCGTTATGTGCTGGCGCAGACCGAGATTGCTCCCGTGGCGCTGCGCCCGCATCTGATCTGGGGGCCGCGCGACCCGCATATCTTGCCCCGTCTGCTGCGCCGCGCGCGCCGCCGCGCTCTGTTTCAAATTGGCGACGGCGCGAATCTGGTCGATGTCAGTTATGTCGAAAATGTCGCCGAAGCACATCTGCTTGCAGCTTCGGCCCTCGGCGAGCGATCGCCGGTGCGCGGCAAGGCCTACTTTATCGGCCAAGAGCGCCCGGTCAATCTCTGGCAGTTTATTGGCGAGATTCTTACCCATGCCGGCTGCCCACCGGTACGTGGTCGCATCCCGGCCCGCACCGCCTACCGACTGGCAACCGTGCTTGAGTTTCTCTACTCTACGCTGCGCCTGCCCGGCGAACCGCCGCTGACCCGGTTGATGGTACACGAGCTGAGCCATTCGCACTGGTTTAGCCATACCGCGGCGGAACACGATTTCGGCTATACGCCACGGATTAGCATCGAAGAGGGGTTGCGGCGCACGTTTGCTCAGCAGACAGCATAGCAGCATTGTGGCGTGCGGCAGTTTCACCGTCGCAAGGGTGTCCTCTATGGCGTGCGGCAGTTTCACTGCTGCAAGGGATAGCAGATACAATACGGAGGCTTGGGTGCTCTTTCGCCATGTCATGATCGAAGCGGTCAGCTACGTACTGGCCCCCCACCGCATTACGTCCGATTGGATCGAAGATCAGATCGCCGAAACGATGGAACGGCTCCGCTTCCCGCGCGGCAAGCTTGAGGCGCTATCGGGTATTCGCGAGCGCCGGTTTTGGGATGAGGAAACCCTGCCCAGCACCGTGGCGACAATGGCCGCCGAGCAGCTCTTGAGCCGGGTCAACATTGATCGCGAGCGGATTGGTCTGTTGATCAACACCTCGGTGTGTCAAGACTATCTCGAACCTTCAACGGCTTGCTTTGTTCACCGCAACCTCGGTCTTTCACCGCGCGCAATCAATTTCGATGTGCGGAATGCATGCCTTGGTTTCTTGAACGGGATGGCAATTGCCGGGATGATGATCGATGCCGGTACGATTGATTATGCGCTGATTGTCGATGGTGAGGGTTCGCAAGATGCGGTGATGGCGACCATCCGCCGCTTGCGTCGGCCAGAAACCACCAAGCAAGATTTGCGCGACAATTTCGCGACCCTCACCTTGGGGTCGGGCGGCGCCGCGATGTTGCTCACCCACGAGTGCCTCTCGCGCAGCGGCCATCGCTTGAACGGTGTGGTTACACTGGCGGCGACCCAATACAATCACCTCTGCCTCGGTCAGCCCGATTATATGAAGACCGATGCCACTACATTAATGCATGCCGGTGTTGAGTTGGCCGTGGCGACGTGGCAATTAGCTCAAGAGACGTTACCCAACTGGAGTGATCGCCAGATCGCGCTCTATGCACCCCATCAGGTCGGTGCGCGCCATATGGCCGCGGTAACCAAAGCGTTAGGGATTACGCCGGCCAAGCTCTTTCTTAACTTTCCGACCCTTGGCAACATCGGGCCGGCTGCCTTGCCGATCTCGTTGGCTCAAGCCGTCGAAGCCGGGCGTGTGCGTGCCGGTGATCATATCGGCCTGCTGGGAATTGGGTCGGGTCTCAACTGTGCGATGATGAGTGTGACGTGGTAACCCGGCGATGGAGCGAGCACGGTTGCGCCTCGCTACGCGGCTGGGATGGTGAACCACACCAGTGTTCCTTGGTTAACCTCACTCTCGATCCCTATCGTGCCGCCATGGGCCTCAACTAAGCCTTTGGCAATCGAGAGCCCAAGACCGGCATTATTGGTGTTATTCGATCGATTGCGTGCCTGATCAACGCGATAAAACCGCTCGAAGAGATACGGGAGATGCTGAGTCGGGATGCCGCAGCCGGTATCTCGCACACCGATCCTTACTTGTTTACCAACCGGTTCGGCGGTGATCGTAATCGTTCCGCCGGTCGGAGTATAGCGCAGCGCGTTGTCGATTAGGATCAGCAGAATCTGACGCAACCGATTGGGATCGCCTAACACCGTACCTTCGGCTCGCGCTAACGTAACGTTGATGCCCTGCTCTTCACCGAGCCGACTAACGTGACGATGGAGATCGGCCAGAAAATCGTTAAGTGCTATCGGTTGGCGTTGTAAAGTCAACGCCCCGCTGTCGAGCCGCGAGAGTGTCAGCAGATCATCGACCAGCCGGCGCATGTGATCGCTTTCGGTCAGCACGTCGGTCAAAAGTTCACGCTGATCCTCATCTTCAGCATTCCGCAATGCCACTTCGGTGCTGGCCCGGATGAGCGTCAACGGCGCCCGCAATTCATGGCTGGCGCTCGAGATGAAGCGCAATTGGCGCACCCATGCCTCCTCCGCCGGACGTAGTGCTCGTCCGGCGAGCAACCAGCTTGCAATCCCGATCAGTATCGCGCCGAAGATACCAAAACTAACTAATCCCGTCATCAACTGATAGAGCACCTGATTTTGATCACTGATCACCCGACCTAATTGCAGCGCTGCCGGTCCGTCAGGCCGAGTAAGCCGGTAGGTTAATAACCGTACCTGCTCCCCGTTGATCGTCGTAATTGTGCGTAAGTCTGAACCGTTCCGTAGAGCAGCCGCTAGCGCTTCTTGATGCGCAGTCATTGGTAATGCTGCTGGGTTGGGATTAAACAGAATGCGGCCTTGGGCGTCGAGTGGCAGCACGAAGATCGCGGCTAGTTCGGCGTCATAAGCTGCCGACAGTAACGTGGTTGTCGGCGGATTTAGGTGCTCGCCTTTGATCTCAATCTCAAGAATTTTGCCGCTATACGCATCGATGATGATTTCGCTGTTATCGGTCAGCTTGACTTCGTACTCGTTGGCTGCATCCTTCAACTTTACACTCTTGATCTTGCCACCGCGCACGGCAAGTGCGATCCGCCCGGCCTCTTCTGGGGTTAGCCGCCGGGTTCGATTCGTCCCTCCTTCCGCTCGTAAGACTGACCAATCCATGTCGGCTGTTGCCAATTCTGGTGGCAGTGGCGCATTGAGCGAATGAAACTCATGCACCATTTTGTGCTGTAAAGCAAGATCGGTAATCTGCTCGAAGTAGCGGTTCACAATTGTATAGGCACCACCACCGACTAAAACAATAATTACAACAGCGGCAAGTGTATAGAGAAAAGTAAATTGCCAACGCAGTGGTTTGAGCACATTCTGCCTCCAATCGGCACCTGGCTTCACGCTTGAGGCCGATTGGATCACGCTCTTCATCAGTAGTTTAAGCACGTTCTGCCTCCAATCGATACCCAATTCCGCGTATTGTTAGAATTGGATCGGTTTCACCCGGCGCATTCAATTTGCGCCGTAAGTATGAAATATACACATCAACCATTTGCGGTTGTACATCATGTTCAAACGACCAGACATAATCAAGGATTTGCTGACGAGTGAGAGTTTGCCCGGCGTTTCGCATCAGATATTCGAGCAGCCGCCATTCGGTTGGTGTCAGCTCGAGTCGGCGTTCGCCACGACGGGCCGTGTAGTTACGCAAATCGAGAACGATAGCGCCGATCCGTAGCTCGTTATTGCCAAGACTCGGGTTAAAGCGCCGTCCTAATGCGCGCACACGCGCCAGCAGCTCTTCAAATGCAAATGGTTTAACTAAATAATCGTCGGCTCCACTTTCAAACCCCAATACTTTATCCTCGAGCTGTCCGCGTGCGGTAAGTAAGAGGAGCGCCGTTGGTAGCCGTGCTGCTCGTGCTGCTCGGCATAGCGATGGTCCATCGCGCCCCGGTAGCATCCAGTCGATCACGGCGACGTCATACACGCCCTGCAATAGCATATCAAGTCCGCTCTCACCGTCGTGGACGACATCGACGGTATAGCGTTCTTCGCGTAAGACGCGCTCGATCAGTCGTGCCAGCCGTTTGTCGTCTTCCACTATCAAAATGCGCACTGTTCACTCCTGAGGATGATAAGAAACTGACAACGTTGCAGCACTCGCAACATTTTCAGCCAAGCTTGGGATTTGTGCACTCATATTCTAGTGAGTGATACCCGTACACGTGTGGTCAGCCGCTTTCTTGTACTTATACTCTCCCAACCTTGGAAAAAGATTGGAATATCCGCATTTCATTTTAAGACTCTTTTGAGCAAGCACCACTATGGTTATAGGCGGAACCTGAACAATGCAACGGAGATGACCTATGTTGAAGCGACTATTCCGGCCTCGCAATGTAGCAATTGCCATCGTGATCTTCTTTGTCGCTATCCAAGCCGTACCAGTGTGGGCATGGCAAACCAATCCACCGGTAGTGACAGATGTGGCGTGGACGACACCCGAAGCAGCAAGCATCGCCCGCCGCGCGTGCTACGACTGTCATAGCAACGAAACGGTCTGGCCGTGGTACAGCAAGGTCGCGCCGGTGTCGTGGCTGGTGACGTATGACGTGATCAAAGGACGTAACGAGCTGAACTTCTCGCTGCCGCTGCGCGAACCGGCTGAATTAGCCCAAGAGATTGCCGAGGTCGTACTTGAGGGTGAAATGCCGCCCCGTCAGTATCTACTAGCCCATCCTGAGGCAAAACTGAACCCACAAGAGGTGCAGGCACTGATTGCCGGTACACCCGGCTATGCAGGCAACTTACTTACTACCGGCGAGCATGACGACGATTAAACCGAGTTCTGTCACACGTTGTTAAAGGAGGAATTAACGTATGAATCGGACCCTATTTCTCATTTCGGTGGCCCTAACTGCGTTCGTATTAGTGGTAATCGGTGGTGTCGTTAATCAACTGAGTGTCACCACACCAACTGAATCGTTACCGACCGAGATCGTGATTGAGTCAACTCCCATAACCGTACCGGCCTTGGATCCAACTGCCGAAGCGTTGATCCGTGAGCGCGAAGCAGCATATCAATCTGCTCTCGCCGAAGCCAATCAACGCTTAGCGGAAGCAAACCGACGTCTTGAGGCTGCTCAGCAGGAACTTTCGTCACAGGCTGCCGCAGCTTCAGATCCAGTAGCAGCGGCTCCCGCCCCGGCAGCAGCACCTCCGGCTCCGGCAGTACCTCCGGCTCCAGTAGCAGCGGCTCCCGCCCCGGCAGCAGCACCTCCGGCTCCGACCTACGCAGTCTCGCTTGAGCAAGCCCAAGCCATTGCCGTCGCCAATGCCGGTGGTGCCACCTTGATGCGCGCCCCTGAGTTAGTCAGCTTACAAGGTACGCCGGCCTATGAGGTCGTCTTTGATCGTGGCGCCATCTACATCGATGCGCAAACCGGTGCGATTTTAGCCAACACTATCGTTGAAGTTGCACAAGCTGCTAATCCGATCGGTGAAGACCAAGCTATTGCAGCGGCAACTGCCTACCTTGGCGGCGGTACCGTAGCAAAGGTGAAGCGTGAATATGAGCATGGCGTCGATGTCTATGAAGTCAAATTCACCGATGGTAGCGAAGTCTATGTTGATGCCTATAACGGTCAGGTCGTCTATGCTAAAGTCAAACATGATGGCGATGGCGACAAGGACGAAGACAAGGATAAGGATAAGGACAAGGACAAGGATAAGGATAAGGATAAGGACGATGACGACTAGTCGCTGTTTGACAATCCGGGTGGTGGACTACCCAATGCTAGTCCACCCACTGCCCGTGTAGTGACCCCAACGTTCATTGCAATCCACAAGAGGAGGATATACCATGCAACAACAGCGTAAATCTGCTCGCGCCGATGTCACCGGTCTCAAGTGGTTTATCAGCTCAGCGGCACTGGCCGCTACTATCGGTGGCTGGGGTTGGCTGACGACACAAAACCCACCCCTGATGGATGTAGCTGCAACAACACCGAATATCGTGGTTGAGGAGCCGTTGGTAGAACGTCAGCCTCTTCCGAATTGGCTGGTGCAGGCACCTGGTATCCCGGTGTTGCCAACGGTGGCGCCGTTGAACATCCCTGAACGACCGGCGGCAGCACCTGCTCCGGCAGCAGCACCTGCTCCGGCAGCGGCACCTGCTCCGGCAGCGGCACCTGCTCCGGCTCCGGCCCTGCGCGAAGTCTCAGTACCGGCACCGGCACCCCGTCCCGCTCCGGCGGCTCGTACCCGTTCGTCACGGTAAGTGGAGGAAGCATCATGCAGCGGCTACAGTTTCGCGCGATGGGTTCAACGATCACTATCGTAATCGACAGTGATGATCCGATAGCACGCTCGGCTCTCAATGTCGCTCGACGAACCTTTCTGCGCTACGAGCAGATTCTGAGCCGCTTCCGTTTGCACAGTGAACTGTCGGCGCTCAACCGACGCGCCGGTTGTGGGCCGGTTCGGGTTGGACACACGCTGTGGCGTGCCGTGCAGTATGCCTTACGGTCTGCGTCTGCTAGCGATGGTATTGTTACGCCGACAGTCGGTGCTGCACTGGTCGCTGCCGGCTACGATCGCGATTTTGCTACCCTCACCGATGGGGTCGCGCGTCGGTCAGCCCCTGCCCATCCTACTCCCGATTGGCAAGAGATTCGGCTTGATCCGCGTCGGCGTACTATCGCACTCCCCGCTGGGGTACAGCTCGATCTAGGAGGGAGTGCCAAGGGTTGGACGGCGGTCCTCGTTGCCCGCCGCTTGGGTCGCCGCTTTCCTACACTTGTCGATGCCGGTGGTGATGTTGCCATCAGTGGGCTACAGCGCAACGGTGCGCCATGGCCGATTGCAGTGGCCGATCCACGCGATCCTGATGCCGATCTCGAACTTCTGTTGCTCCGGCGTGGTGGAGTAGCTACCTCCGGCATCGATTATCGGCGCTGGCAACAAGGTGATCGATGGCAGCACCATCTGATCGATCCACGCACCGGTTCTCCTGCTGCTACCGATATCTTGGCCGCAACTGTTGTCGCGCCCAGCCTTACCATCGCCGAAATGGCGGCCAAAACTGTCGTCATCCTCGGCTCTGAGGCAGGTTTACTCTGGCTAGCGGATCGTCCTCAACTAGCTGCTCTACTAATGCGGCTTGACGGTACGATCATTCGCACACCAAATCTGGCCCGCTATTGCTGGCAACCAACGACAATCCCAACTTCATGAGGAGACATCGCTTATGAACACTGAACCACTCACTAACGACCAATCAACCTCAGCCGAAGTCGTTCAGGCGGAACCGGTGGCGCCGTCTCGCCCGTCTCGCCCGGCGCGGGCAGCAGCTCAGTCGGCACAGCCGGCAGCGCGATCACAACGCACGATGACGGCCAATCCCGATCTTGTTGATCTCCCACCAGCCATGTCGTTGCCGATGTTGCTGATCGTTTTGCTCGGTTCGATCCTCGGTGCCTTCGCCGCCGTGATCGTCGTGCCGGTATGGTCGCCGGGATTGGGTTGGTCGTTGAGCGGTGATGAGCCGAAAGCCTATTGGTATCTCTCGCGCAGTAGTGCCGTTGTTGCGTATTCCTTGCTCTGGTTATCGATGGTCTTTGGCTTACTCATGACCAACCGTATGGCACGGTTGTGGCCGGGAGGACCGGGCGCATTCGATCTCCACCAGCATGCGAGCCTGTTGGGTCTCGCTTTCGCCATTTTCCACGCTCTCATCTTGCTTGGCGACCGCTACATCAGTGCGACGTTGACAGAAGTTCTAACACCCTTCGGCTATGTCGGTTATGAACCGTTGTGGGTGGGTTTAGGCCAGCTTGCACTGTACGGCATGGCGGTGGTTGGACTGAGTTTCTACATCAAGCAGTGGATTGGTCGAACAATGTGGCGGCTGATTCACTTCCTCAGCTTCGTGATCTGGATTCTGAGCCTCTTGCATGCCATTTACAGCGGTAGCGACCTCGATATTCTCACCGGCTTGTACTGGCTGAGTGGCGGTAGTGTGCTGTTGTTGACCATCTATCGAGTGTTGGTCTCGTTCCAGCCGTCCAAACCGCGCCCGGCCCGCAATCCGGCCCCAAACGATCCAGCGCACAATCTGGCCCCCTAGCGATCAGCGGCGCTTGCGCTCAGCCCGGGCGCAGCGCCGCTGTGCCCTATCCCCTCTGAGAAACAAATCACAACTCAACTTCGTCTAACTTGTGCTTGTTTCACCAAGTTGCGGCGGGTAAACTGTTTTCACGGTTGCGCGAAGAGGCACAATCAACGCAAAGGAGTGCGCGATGACGACGCTCGAACGATTGCAAACCGGCGTTGGCGTTCTGAGTCCGGCTGAGCTGTATGCTGAGCTGTTGGCCGAACAGCCACTGTTCATTCTCGATGTGCGCAATGAGGTCGAGTTTGCGCGCAATCAGGTGCGCGGTCGCCGACCTATTCCGACCCTCAACATTCCCTACTTTGAGTTTATCGAAGACGATGAGAGCGCAATTGCCCGCGTGCCGTCCGATCGGCTGATTACGGTCATCTGCGCTAAAGAAGGTTCCTCGCAATACGTTGCCGAGCTGCTGGCCGAACGCGGCATCAATGCGCGGTACCTGATCGGCGGCTTCCGCGCATGGCTCGATTTTCATGCCATTCACGAAGTGGTGAACGCCAGTTGGGGGCAGATCGTGCAGATCGCGCGCCCAGCGCGCGGTGATCTAAGCTACGTGATCATCAGCGCCGGCGAAGCGGCAGTCATCGATCCCGGACTCCAAATCCATCTCTACCAAGAGGCGGCAGCAGCAGCGCAAGCCGACGTGACCTGCGTGCTGCTTACCCACCTCTCGGCTGGAAGGTTGTCCGGCGGAGCGCTACTCGCCAATACGCGCCATACCTTGCTCTACCTGCATCCGTATGATGCGTTGCATCCGCGCACCCTGCTGCCGGCCCATCTTGACTACATGCCGTTGCTTGGCAGTGAGCGGCTGCCGGTCGGCCATTTGCTGATCGAAGCGCACTGGTTCCCCGGCCATACCCCCGGCCATCTCGTGTACCGCGTGATCTCGCCGACTGGCGATCGGTTCCTGTTGACCGGCGATGCCCTGTTGTTGGCCGGTTGCGGACGCACCGATCTGGGTGGTCATCCGGCAGCGTGGACAGATCTCCTCTTCCGTAGTCTGCATACCACGTTGCCAGAACTGGTCACCGATGAGACCCTGATCATGCCCTCTTCGAGTATGGGTTTGGCCGAAGCACGCGCTGATGGCATCGTCGCTGCGCCGTTTGCGAGCCTCCGTGCGACGCATCTGGGGGTGAAGGCCAGCAGTCCTGCCGAGTTGCTGCCGCTGGTTCAAGGTGCATCAACCGATTTGCCCGCCGCAATTGACGCCATGTTGTATGCGAATCTCGGTTTGCGGCAGCTCAACGACGAAGAGATTCATGAATTGGAAACCGATCCGTTGCATTGCGTGTTGGCGCGGTGAACGGAGGTTTGTTACCATTCATCCACCATCATGCCGGGGTAGTTGTGCCAATGCCTGTTTCACAATTGCCCCAGATCGGCTATACTCTATGTCACTGAGTGGACTGGCTTTGATGTGGCGGAGGTGTCATGAATCGGACATTGACCACGACCGAGACGCTGGCGCAGGCGATCTTGCCGCGCCGGGGATGGCTGGCCTATCCGTTGGTGGCCGACACGTTGTTAGTGGTGTTGGGCAGTCTGTTTGTGGCGCTTAGCGCGCAAATCCGCATTTCGCTGATGCCCTTCTCGCCGGTGCCGATTACCGGGCAGACGTTGGGGGTGTTGTTAGTTGGCAGCCTCCTCGGCCCGCGCTTGGGCTTGGCGGCATTGCTGCTCTACTTGCTCGAAGGCGCGATTGGGTTGCCCTTCTTCGCTGGCGGTGCAGCCGGCTATACCCACCTGTTCGGCGCAACCGGCGGCTATCTGATTTCGTTCCCGATCGCGGCGGCTTTGACCGGCTGGCTGGCCGCGCGGGGTTGGGATCGTCGCTTCCTGACGACCGTTGCTTCGATGGCGCTGGCGACGTTGGTAATTTATCTGATCGGCGCGACGTGGCTGGCGTTCTATATCGGCCCGGTGAATGCAATCGTCAAAGGTGTCTTGCCCTTCTTGCTCGGTGATGCGATCAAGATCGCGCTGGCTGCGGTGGCCCTGCCGGGCGGTTGGCAATTCCTCAAGTGGCTGTGGGAGCGTCGGTAAGATACGGATGCGCACGGATGGGAGAGGATGTCTATCTATCTGACCCGTGGACATCCGCCCCATCCGTTTTAATTCGTGTCCTCTTCTCCAGGGCCTACGGATACTGACGGATGTGCATGGATGGGAGGGGATGTCTATACCCGTGGACATCCGCCCCATCCGTTTTAATCCGTGTCCTCTTCACCAGGGCCTACGGATACTGACGGATGTGCATGGATGGGAGGGGATGTCTATACCCGTGGACATCCGCCCCATCCGTTTTAATTCGTGTCCCTTTCCCCAGTGCCCACGGATGCGATGGATGCACACGGATGGGGGAAGCTGTCTATGTCGTTCCTGAAGTGGAATGAACCACCATTCCTTCTGTGCGTATCGCCAGGTCCGGTGCGGTCATCGGCGACGGATCACCCCCTACCGTATCGCCGCTCTCCGTACCCTATCGCGTGCTCCCACACCGGAGGATAGCCTTCGTCATCGCCCATACCGCCCACATATCCGCCCAATGGGCGGATTGCTACGATCGGGATAGACATACCAGACGTCCTCTGTGTGCTGAGGAGGACAATGCATGCTCCCCATACGTATCACCGTTCCCGGGTGTGACTGACAGATCCCGGCAGGGATCGGGTGTATCAGGGATGGATTCCTTTTGACATCTCCCGATCGTATCGGGTATAGTCAGAGATGATATAACTTCACAGGAAGGAGCATTTGATGGGTGTATCTCGAACGCGACCGGCGCAGCCACCGCAGCGGCAGCGGACTCGGGTTGGCAATCTGTCACGGTATCGTCACTGCCCACGGCGGCAAAATCTGGGTTGACGACCGGCCGGGGGGCGGGAGCGTGTTCCGGATCGTGTTACCGCTGGTGAGCAACGAACCGCCAGCGTGGCCGGGTGAGGACAGGTCAGCATGAAACAGCGCATTCTAATTGTCGATGACGATCCGGGGATTGTCGCCGCAATTACGCCGGCGCTGCGGGCGCAAGGCTACGAGGTGGCCACCGCTCACGACGGCGAGACGGCGTTGGCGGCGTTCCGGCAGGTGGAGCCGCATCTGGTGCTGCTCGATCTGGTGATGCCGAGACTGGGTGGGATTGGCGTCTGCCAGCAGATTCGCCAGCAGAGCGCAACGCCGATCATCGTCGTCAGCGTCAAAGGCGCGGAAGCCGATATTGTCACCGCGCTCGACAATGGGGCCGATGATTATCTGGTCAAACCCTTCCGGCTAAGCGAATTGCTGGCCCGGATTCGGGCCGTATTGCGGCGAGGCCGCGCCCCGCAGCCGCTGATCGAATGCGCCGATTTGGTGATCGACACCACCCGGCGGATCGTCTTACGGCAAGGCCAACCGGTGAGCTTAACCCCAATCGAATACGCCGTGCTGGCCGAACTGGTAGCGCACCGCAACGGCGTAGTCACGGCGCGCCAAATTGTGCAGCGGGTGTGGGGGCCACAATACGCCGACGCAACTGATTACGTCAAAGGCGTCATCCGGCGGCTGCGGGTCAAGCTCGAACCCGATCCCGCCCACCCGCGCTACATCATCACCGAACCGCACGTCGGCTACCGGTTCAACGACGCCTCCGGCGCGGTATCGTCGCTGCCGTGACGCCGTGGGGGCATTGCGCCGCGATGTCCTATTGCGGCGCAATGCCCCTCCCTCACGGAACCGCAACCCGAACACTCCCCACGGTTTAACGCCCGCCATACTCGTTGCGAACACTAGCATGAGCCTTCATCGACGCTGCCCACCGCACCAACGCAAGACGCGCTCTCGGCGTGCGACATCACCCGATCACGTGATTGACATCAATTCTTTGCAGGAGTATGACTCGAAAAAAACACGTTCATAGCCACCGATGCCTCTCTGTTCCAACCCCAGTGAACTCAGTCTCGGCGGCGCATACAGCCTAGCAAGACCTTATTCAGCAACCTAACGACCATTCAGTCCCACTCGGCGACTGTCATCGTTTCGTGAAAGGAATACGTCCCATGCGCCTCCGAACCGCAATCATCACCTTGATCGCTACGCTCGCTCTCCTCCTCAGCGGCATGCGCGTCACCCTCCATCCGTCGCTCCCCGCTGCTGAAGCCGCGCCTGCTATCCCGGTGGAACACCTGCTCAACCCCGACGGCACTCTGCGACTTGACGGCGCCCTCAGCGGCACGATTGACGTGAGCGGCTAGCAGGTCACCCTCGACCCGCAGCGGGTTCCCATCTTCCAAACCCTTGCTGGCGACGCTGCGCAATGGACAAACCTCGGCTCATGGGAAAGCGCACTGAAAGGCTCGGTCAATGCCCTCGCGGTGCGCGGCAGTAATGTGTAGTGGGTGGCGACTTCACCAACGCTGCCGGCATCCCGCAAGCCGATTACGTGGCCGCTTACCTCGTACCACCATCGGTACAAGCCATCACTCGCAGCAACCCCAACCCTACCAGCGCTGCCAGCGTGCAGTTCCAAGTCAGTTTTGATGAGCCAGTCGTCGGAGTGACGGCGGATGACTTCGCGCTAACCGCCACCGGCACTCTGAGCGGCGCGAGCGTTACGAGCGTTAGCGGCAGCGGAGCGACGTACACTATCACCGTCGCCATCGGCGCCGGCGCCGGTACGCTGCGCCTCGATATGCCGGCTAGCGCTACGATATCTGACTTGACCGGGTTGAGCGTCAATAACTTTCCCTTCACGGCGGGCGAGAGCTGCCTTATCCCTGCGCGGATTTACGTACCACTCGTGCAGCGGTAAGCACCGGTCGTAATGGCGAATGCACGGGCCGGGAGGAGCACGCTCCCGGCCCGGTTGCTTGCCATCCCGCGCCTACCGGTGCGCACGGTTATGAACGTCGCCGCCGTGACGCCGTAGGGACATTGCGCTGCAATGTCCCTACGAGGTCGTCTTTTGCGCTAGCAACATGTGCAAGGCCGAATGGTCAAGGTCACCGTTCCCGCTGGCGACCAACGTTTCGTAACGGGTGATGGTATCGCGCAGGTGGGGCAGATCGATCCCCGCCGCCGCTGCCATCGCCGCCGCCATGCGCAGATCCTTGAGCTGCGTCGTCACTTTGCCGCCGGGGATGTAGCGCCGGGCAGCCATACGCGCGCCGTGGATCTGCAACACCTTCGAGTCGGCAAAGCCGCCGGCGAGCGCGGCGCGAAGCAGCGCCGGATCGAGACCATACGCCTCGGCCAGCGCCGTCGCTTCGGCGACCGCTTGGATCGTTAGCCCAACGATCAACTGGTTAATCACTTTGGCGGTATGGCCGGCCCCAGCCAGACCAACGTGGGTCGGGCGGCCCAACGCGCTCAAGATAGGCCATGCTCGCGCCACATCCGCCTCGGCGCCACCAACCATAATCGCCAGCGTTCCCGCCGCCGCCCCTTCCGGGCCGCCCGACACCGGCGCATCCACCCAGCCAATCCCGCGCGCCACCAACGCCGCCGCATGCGCTTGCGAACGGAGCGGATCGGAGCTGCCCATATCGATCACCAACTGGCCGGCCCGCAATAGCGGATCGAGCCGCGTAAGCAGCTCGTCAACCGCCGCCGAATCGCTCAGCATGAGGATGAGCGTCTCAGCTTGCGCGGTCTCGGCCAGCGTCGCCGCCAGCGGAATCCCGGCGGTGAGTGCGGGATCGAGCGGCGAGCGATTCCAGCCGATCACCGGCCAGCCAGCGGCCAACAAGGTGCGGGCCATTGGCCGGCCCATCAAGCCAAGACCAAGCAACGCCACTGTCATTGGGTCACCCCCGGCGCCATTGTGCGCTCCATCAACCGGCGCAAGCGCACGGTCGGATGATTCGTTTCGTAAGCGACATCATTCCAGCGCACGACGGCCCCAGCCGGAATCGGGCGCAGGGTACGGATACCGTGGGCGAGACCGATCGGCAACGCGCCGGCAGCCACCGAATCCGCCGCCGGCATCAGCTTGCCGTAGACCGTATAGCCCCCCTCGCCATCGAGCGCCTCACCCTCGGCGAGGTCACGCTTGGCCACCGCCACCACATCACCCAAAAACGCCTGCGGGCAACCGGTCGCTTCTTGGCGCAAGCCCACCCGCAACACCGAGATCGGCAACTCAAGGCCGATCAAGTGGTAGGGGCGGTAGAGCGCACTATAGACGCCGCTTGAATCGGTGACGAGACCATATTCGGCAAAACAACGCCGCACGTAGTCGTCGGGCGCGGCAAAGACCACATAGACGCCCCAGCGCAGATCGCGGAAGACCGGGCGGCCATCGCGTTCGAGCGACGAGACCACCTCGACGGTGCCGGCGTGGGTGAGTTGGCCGCCCGCCTCACGCGGGCGCAAGACGTGGGGCAAATCATCGACCCCGCACGGCGGGAAGGTAAGGCCGTGCGGCTGCGGGGGCAGATGGCAGGCATTCGCCACCGCCGCCATCTCGATCGCCGATTTGGTGCCGTCGAGGAAGGAATTGAACATTTGCGGGTTCATCCCGCCAGCCGCCGCTTGCTCGGCGCTCAACCCGTAATACTGCCAGATCGTCTCTGGCGTGCTGTGATGATAATGGGGCAGGTAGCGGGTGCCTTTACCGGCGCAAACCACCTCGAAGCCACAAACCCGCGCCCACTCCACCTGTTCGGCGATCAGGGCCGGCTGATCGCCGTAGGCCAGCGAATAGACCACCCCAGCCTCGGCGGCGCGCCGGGCGAGCAAGGGGCCCACCAGCGCATCGGCCTCGACATTCACCATCACAATGTGGCGGCGATGCTCAATTGCAAGCAAACAATGCGCCGCTCCCGCCGCCGGCGCGCCGGTCGCCTCTACAATCACATCGAGGCCATCGGCAGCGATCAAGGCCGCCGCGTCATCACCCACATATGTCGCACCTGTCTTCAGCGCATCGGCCAGCGACGCGGCTGCGTACTGTTCGACGGGCCAGCCAGCGCGCGCCAACGCCGCCCGCGCCCGATCGGGTGCCAGATCGGCCACACCCAGCACGTGCAACCCGGCCACCCGGCGGGCCTGCGCCAAAAACATCGTGCCAAACTTCCCGGCCCCGATCAAGCCCACCCGCAACGGGCGACCCTCGGCCACCCGGCGGTCCAGCAGCGCGAGCAGATCATTCATATCGCTTCTCCTCATTCATGACAGCACCGCAGGAAACAGAGACCGGTGGAAATGAACCATCTCCCCCCATCCCTACTCCCTATTCCCCACTCCCCAAAAACTCATCGGCGTGTCATATTGTACCCGATCAGATTGTGGTACACTGCCAGTATGCAACACCAACTCGCGCAACAGCTCCGCCAACTCAGCGCCCAACGCTGGCGTCAGCACGCGATCGAAACGCTGGTGCGCGCCATCAGCGCCGGCTTCATCATCGCCTGTATTGGCGCCATCTTACCTGTGTTGGGGCTCTCATCACTGCCACCGGCGCTCCTCGGCTGGATCATTGCCGGAAGCGCCGTGATTGGCGGTACGCAGGCGCTGCGTTTCCGCTTAACGCCCCAAATTGCGGCCCGGCGGCTCGATCGCCGGTTTCGGTTGCAGGAGCAATTGAGTACCGCGCTGGAATTGAACGGCGCGCCAAGCGGGGTCGCGGCCCAACTAGCGCAGCAAGCCCTAGAGAGTGCCAATCGCATTCAACATTATGTCAACCAACCCCGACGACCGCTCTGGCCGGATGCGTTCATGTTGGGCGCGTTACTGCTGGTATTGGCCGGATTGCAGACGCTAGTCAGTCCACCGATCCCGCCGGTCGGCAGCGCCGAGCCGTTGCCGGCCTTGAACCAGCCCGATCCGGTGGTCGAAGCGTCCTCGCCAGAGCCGCCACCACCCACAGGGGAGCCAACCGCTGCCAGCGGAACCGATCCGGGGGTGCTGTCGGCGCTGGCCGATGCGTTGCGCGATCAGAGCATCACCCGCCCGGCGGCTGAGGCGTTGGATCGAGGTGACATCGCTGGCGCGGCTGATGCGTTGCGCGAACTGGCCGATCAGATGGGCGAAATTTCGCCGGCAGCGCGGGAAGCCATCGCCGAAGCGTTGCGCGAAGCGGCGCGCGACATCGCCCAAGCGCGGCCCGATCTGGCCGATCAGATGCGGGCTACGGCTGACGCGCTGCAATTTGGCGATGCGCTGGCCGGCGCCGCCGGAGTTGAGGCGCTAGCCGATGCGCTTGAGCGCCAACCATCCGCGCCGGTGGCTGATGGCGGCGACGGGGCCGGTAATGCTCCCGGCAGCCAGCGCCGCGAGCAAACGTTTAGCCCACTCGGTACCGATGGTAGGCCGTTCGAGATCGAAAGTAGCGGCGACGGCCAAGTGCCGGCTGAGGGTACGAGCACTGGTCAAGCCAGCATCAACCAACCGGGTGGATTGTCGATCCGGTCGAACAGCGGTGGCAGCGCCAGCGGCCCTGTGCAAACCGCCGACGATCCGCTACGCATTCCCACGGATGTACGCGATGTGGTTCGCAACTATTTTTCGCCGTAAACCGGCCACAACCGAGCCGCCGCTGTTTGACGAAGCCTTCTTGCACCGGCTCGAACGGCTGAGTCTGCAAGCGCAGCGCACGCTGCGCGGCACGCCGATCGTGGGCCAACACCCCAGCCGCCAGCAGATGCCGGCCACCATTTTCAACGACCATCGCCCCTACGTGCATGGCGACGACCCGCGTTATCTCGATTGGCATGCCTACGCCCGCCAAGAACACCTGCTGGTGCGGTTGGGCGAGATTGAGCAAGAGGTGGCGGTGAGCGTGCTAGTTGACACGTCGCGCAGCATGGTGACAGGCGAACCGGCGCGGCTGCGGTTGGCGATCCAACTAGCCGGCGCGATTGGGTATCTGGCGCTGGCGCACGGCGATCAAGTCACGGTCGTAGCCGGCGCGCCAGCGACGTTGGTCTTTGGGCCGGCCCGCGGTAAAGCGTTGGCGGTGGAATTGTTTCGCAGCCTGCGCGCGCTAGCGCCGGGCCACCAGACCGATTTAGCGCAGGCGGCGCAGCAAGTCGCGCAGCGGCGGCCACAAGGCGGGTTGGCACTGGTGATCTCCGATCTCCTAACCTCGATGCCTATCGAAACAATTGCCCGGCATCTGCCGGCTCCACGCTGGCAAGTCATGGCGCTGCACCTGCTTAGCCCAGCCGAAGTCGCGCCCAACCTGCACGGCCCGCTCGATCTGGTCGATAGCGAGACTGGTGAACGGCTGGCGCTCGATCTCGACGACGAGACGCTGGCGTCCTACCGGGCAGCAGTGCAAGCATGGCGGGCCGCGCTGGCCCAGCGTTGCGCCGCCAGCGGAATCGCCTACGCGCCGATGATGGTGGATTGGCCGCTCGAACGGCAAATCATCCCGTTTTTGCGGATGCGCCGGTTTTTGGGGTAGGGAGGCTCTGGCTTTCTCCCTCCGGGGGAGGGAGGGATACCCTTCAGCGGGGAGCGGTGTGTGCGGTTGTCATTACTGCGGGGCTGCGCCCCTCGCAATGACAAATGGAGCGTGGAGGCGCTTGCCCCTCCCTCAGCGGGAGATGGGGGCTAACATATTGACATCAGGAACCCTATGACATTACTCGCTCCGCTAGGATTACTCACCCTACTGGCGCTGCCGGTGATCGTCATGCTGCACCTGTGGCAAGCGCGCCGGCGGCGCAGAGTCGTGCCTTCGCTCTTGATCTGGCAACAGATCCCGCCTCGTCCGGCGGCCCGCCGTCGCCAGCGGCTGCGGTGGACGTTGTTGCTGGCGCTGCACTTGTTGGCAGCATTGCTGATCGGGTTGGCTTTGGCCCAACCCCAACTCCCCTTGCCATGGCTGGGTTCAGCGCACACGACCGCGATTCTGATCGACACCTCTACCAGTATGGCACTGCGCGAAGGCGGCAATACCCGGCTCGAACGTGCGCTCCAGCGCGCCACAACTTTCATTCGGCAGATGCGCGGCGCCGATGAGATCGTGCTGATCAGCGCCGGGCCGCAAGCACGCCTGATTGACCGCGGCGGCAGCGCCGATGCGGCCCGTCTGTTCGCAGCGATAGACCAGATAACAGTCGAAGGCGCCGGCAGTGATGTCACCGGAGCGCTGACCATCGCCGAAACGTTTCTGCTCAACCAACCCGGCGCGCGGGTAATCTGGCTGACCGACGGCGCTTTACCTCAACCCGATCTCACCGCTTTACGGCTGCCGCTTCAGATTGAAATCCTTGGCACGGCCCAATCGAACCGCGCCGTCGTCACTCTCGCCGCGCGAACGGGAAACGCCGGCGCGGTGCATGTCTACGCCCGGCTGGCAAACCACGGCAATCAACCGTTCCGCGACAATGTGCGGTTGCTGGTTGACGATCGGCTCAGCCGCACTGAACCGATAAACATCCGCCCCGACGCAGCGTTAGAATTGGCATGGACATTACCCGGCCCGGTGCAACAGATCCGGTTGGAATTGAACGGCAACGACGGTTTGCCGCTCGACGATGCGGCGGTGGTGAATGTCAGCGGCCAGCGTCCGATCAACGTTGTGCTGGTTGCTGACGACGCGCCGACGTTGGTGCGGGCCTTGCAGGCGATGCCGGAAGTGCGGCTGACTACCGTTGATCCGGCGGCGTTTGTGCCTGATCCCGCCGTCGATCTCACAATCTTTGTGAACACCCAACCCCGGCGCTGGCTTGCCGGCGGTATGCTGATCATCAATCCGCCGGCTGGCGAGCTGCTCCCAAGCAACGGCTCCACTCCCGCCGGAACAACACTCACCCTCACCCCTGCCGGTGAAGCATTGTTACGCGATGTCAATCTAGGTGGGATCGCATGGGGACGAATTGCCGTGATCGAGCCGCGCGCGTGGTTAACACCGCTCGCGCTTAGTGACGGTATCCCTCTCATTCTGCGCGGAAGATTCGAGCGCAGTGAGGTAGCGGTCTGGAATTTCGATCTAGCGAACGAACCACTCACCACCCGATTAGCCTTTCCGCTGCTGGTTGCCCGCACCGTGCGCGACCTGACCCCGCCTCCCGCGCCGGTGGCAGTGACACTCGGCGCGCCGTTGGTTTACCAAGCCGATATTCGGGCAACGCAACTGGCTGTGATTGACCCCACTGGCAACAAAACGACGATCGCCTTGCAGCCGGCCATTCCGGCCACTATCGAACCAAGCCAACCCGGAGTCTACCGCGTGCAAGAATTGGCCGGCAACCAACTCTTGCGCGAAACGCAGCTCCCGGTGAATGCCGGCGCCATCGGCGAATCCGATCCAACGCCGCGCTTTGCCAGCGCCGCCATCGGCGCCGCGCCGGCCCAGACGCCGGTCACCCGCGCTGCAATACCGCAACCGCTGTGGTCGTGGCTCATCATTGCCGCGATCATCGTTTTAATTGGCGAATGGCTATACATCCAACGCCGGCCCCAAGCGGAGGCGCGATGATGTGGCAATCTCCTCACCTGTTCTGGCTCTTGTTGGCGTTGCCGGCATTAGTGTTGATCTGGCGGCGGGCAGGCCGGCGTTTGCCATGGCCGGTGGTCGGGATCAGAATACTGATTATTGCGTTGCTGATCACCGCACTGACCGATCCGATCTGGCGGCAGGCTGGTGCGCTAGCAGCCGGCCCGCTCCTTGTGCTCTACGACCAATCGGCGAGCCTCACTGCGGAGGGGCAGGCGGCCATCCGCGCCGAGGCACAAGCCATTGCCGATGCTGCCGGCCCGGCCACGCGCTTGCTAGCGTTTGGCGCGAATGTGGTGGCTGGCGGTGACCGTTCACCCGATAGCGCCGGCAGCGATCTCGCCGCCGCGTTACGGATGGCGCGCCAACTGTTGCCCGCCGGCGGCAGGGCGATTGTGATCAGCGACGGCCAGCATACTGGCGGCAATGTCTTGGCCGAAGCGCACCACGCTGCGCAGTCCGGCATCCAAATTGATGTGCGTTATGTGGCCCCGCCAGCCATTGCGGAAGTTGCCATCACCCGGCTCGACCTGCCGGCCTTACTCCGCAGCGGTGAGGTGTTTGATCTTACCATCACGACCGCCTATCGCTCTCTAAACAGCGCCGAGCCGCTGGCGGCCCGGCTACGGGTATGGGCCGACGAGCAACTGCTCGGCGAAGAACCGATCGTTATCCCACCCGATCAGTACCAGTTCACCATCACCCATACCGCTGGCGAACCGGGAATCGTGCGTCTCCGCGCTGAAGTGATCCCGGCAGGCAACGACACCTTCACCGCCAACAACACTGCCGCGGCAACGGCGCTGGTGATGCCGCCGCCAACCATCCTACTGGTTGAAGGCTATCGCGATGGCGGGGCCGTGCTCGCCGCAACCCTGCGCCAGTCTGGCATACTCGTGGAACGAGTGCCGGCAGCCGCATTGCCGGCCAACCTCGACCAGCTCGCCGCCTATGACGGCATTGTGCTGGTGGATGTGCCCGCCAGCCAGTTGTCTTTCGAGCAGATGGTTGCCTTGCGCGAAATCGTGCGCAGCGAAGGCAAGGGGTTGACAGTGCTCGGCGGCAACCAGTCGTTCACCCTCGGCGGCTACGCCGAGACACCGCTGGCCGAGGCGCTGCCGCTGGCGATGACGCCGCCGCCGCGCCCGCAACGCGCGCCGGTATCGCTCTTACTGATCATTGACCGCTCGGCCAGCATGAGCGCCGCGTTTGGCGTGAGTAAATTTGACATGGCCAAAGAAGCGGCTATCCTCGCCCTCACCGCTCTGCAACCAGACGACCGGATCGGGGTGCTGGCTTTCGACACCGATACCTTGTGGACAGTACCATTCCAAGCGGTAGGTGAAGGCGCGAACGTTGCGGCTTTGCAAACGCAAATCGCGACCATGCCGCTCGGTGGCGGCACCAATATCGAACGGTCACTGTCAGTTGGGCTGCCGGCACTGGCTGCCGAGCCGTACAGCGCGCGCCACGCCGTCTTGTTAACCGACGGGCGCAGTTACTTCAATAATTATCCGCGCTATCAGCAATTGATCGAGACGGCCCGCGCCGCGCAGATCACGCTTTCCACCATCGCGATTGGGCTTGACTCTGATACCGAGCTGCTCGAACAATTGGCACAGTGGGGCAATGGACGCTACTATTTTGTGTCCGATGCAAACGACTTGCCACGCATCACGCTGCAAGAGAGCGAAATTGCCGGCGCTGAACTCACGGTGGAACAACCGGTACCAGCCTTGCTCAAGCAACCGCATCCGTTAGTGCGCAACCTTGATCCGCGCGCGCTGCCGAACCTTGACGGCTATATCGCACTGCAACCGCGTCCTGAAGCTACCATCGTACTCGAAAGCCCGGCAGACGATCCATTGCTGGCGGTCTGGCAGTACGGCTTAGGCCGCAGCGTGGCATGGACGGCGAGCGCCGCTGCGCCGTGGGCCGCGAATTGGCCGGGATGGCCTGAATACGATCGATTCTGGAGCCAGATCGTGCGCTATACCCTGCCCACGCCCGATAGTGGGCCGTTGCAAGTGCGGGTGGAACCAACAGCAGCCGGCGCGCGGCTGATGGTTGCAGCGCAGACCGCGGGAGGGACGCCGATCGATTTGGCGCAGGCCAGCGCGCGCTTCACCCTGCCCGACGGCAGCGAACAGAGCGTCAGTTTGGCGCAGATAGCGCCGGGCACGTATGCGCGTGAGCTAGCTCTGCCCACAACCGGGCCGTACCAGATCACAGTTGCCTTATTCGCTGGCGGGCAGACGCTGCAGCGTAGTATCGGCTATGTGCTGCCGCCGCCGGCTGAATATGCGCTTACCGATCCAGCGCAGGGGGAAGCCCTCTTGCAACAGATCGCCGCCATCACCGGCGGCAGTCTGGAACCGGCGCTGGCAGAGACAACTGCGCTGCCTATGCCATCCACCGTCATCTCACTCTGGTCACTGCTGGCGGGGCTGGCCTTGGCGCTCTGGTTATTAGAAATTGCGCTGCGGCGGAATCGGTTCGCATTATGAAACGTAAGCTTTGCTATGATCCCAGCTATCGACACCATCATCACGACTGCTATTCACGAACGCATCTTCCCCGGCGCGGTCGTTTTGGTCACACAGGACGATCGCCTCATCCACGCCGCCGCCTACGGCACGACCATGTACGACGATCCCGGCACGAGGCCGGTAACGCTCGGCACCATCTACGATCTCGCCTCGCTGACCAAAGTATTCACCGCAACCGCGGTGCTGCGCTTGCACGATGCCGGAATGCTGCCGCTTGACCGGCCCGTGCAGCGCTGGCTACCGGAGCTACAAGCTGGCGGCATTACTGTGCGCCACCTGCTCAGCCATCAGAGCGGGTTGGCCGTGCAGATGGCGCCGCTGGCCCGCGCCGGCGTCCATGCGATCCGGCAAGCGGTGTATACAGCAACACCCAAACACCCACCCGGCAGCGTGACCGATTATGCCAACCTCAACACCTTCCTGCTCGGCGAGCTGGTGGCGACGATCTACGGCGGCCCGCTCGACCAAGCGATCAGCGAGCTGATCTGCGCGCCGCTGGGCATGGAAGAGACCCGTTTCCGCCCACCAGCGGAATGGCAGCCACGCATTGCCCCCACCGAGTGGGATGAAGCATGGCGCGGCGGTCTCGTCCACGGCGTCACCCACGACGAGAGCGCCTACGCGCTCGGCGGCGGCGTCGGGCACGCCGGCATGTTCGGCGTCGCCGGCGAAACGCTACGCCTTGTGCAACTCTTCTTGCGCGAAGGGGCATGGGAGGGCCAGCAGCTTTTGCGCGCAGAAACGGCGCGTGCCGCGCTAGCGCCACAAACCGAACGCGCCGGGCAACCGGTCAGCGGTTTGGGTTGGATGCTCCGGCGACCATATCTAGGGCCAGCCATCACGACCGGATTTGGTCATAGCGGGTTTACCGGCCCGATCATGGTTGGAATTCCGGACAAACAACTCGCCATTATCGTGTTGTGCAACCGCACCTACCCACGCCGAACTCCGCCGCCATACCGGAACCATGCAGTCGTGGCAGCAGTCACGCAAGCGGTCTTGCAAGCGATCGCCAGCTAGCCCTCGTGTGGAGTGCGGCAGTCAACCTGCCGCACATACCTATAGATCGCAGAATTGATATAATACAAATAGAGCCTTGCAATATCGCATACGGAGGCATTGAGATGAGCCGCAAACGCTACCAACAATGGTTTCGCATCTTGAGCGCAGTGATTATCGGAATCCTCGTGCTGGCGCTGGTGGTGACGGCCATTGTGCCATATTAAGCGGAAAGGACTTTCCCCATGCCCTATACTATGCTCTACGATGGCAACTGCCGGATGTGCCGCCAACAAGCTGAGTGGGTCGCGGCGTATGACGAGCAGCGCCAAATCGAACTGCTGGACTCCAACAGCACGGCTGCCCGCGAGCGGTTTCCGCAGATCAGCCACGAGGAAGCGATGGGGCAACTGCACGTCGTTGGGCCGGACGGAACAATTTACCGTGGGGCTGAAGCAGTGCGCGAACTCTTGTTGCGGCTGCCGGCTTTGCGCGGGTTGGGGGAATTGATGCGATTGCCCGGCGCGCTGATGGTGGCCGGGCCAATCTACGACTTTGTCGCCCGCAACCGCTACCTCTTTGGCGGCAACCCCGCCTGCGACGACGGATCGTGCCAGCGGGCATAGTTCCACCAGAGCAAGGTCGTTGCCGCCCGCCCAACGGCGCCGCAAAGCCAGCAATGACGCAAAGAATCGTAAGGCAAAGGCGCAAAGATCGCAGAGAGCGCAAAGGGATTTTGGGGGAATAGCCACACAACACGCACCTTTGTACGCCTTTTGCGGCTTTTTGAACTCTTGCTGCTCACTCTAGCCCGCGCAGGGGGCTTCGTACCCCCAGTCCGGCCCTGAAGGACCGGGGTCGCCATCAGATGTCTTGCCCAACTCCCTCCCCCAGCGGGGGTAGGCGGGGTTGGAGGCGACGGGTTGCCTTGGGGAACTCACTCAGGCATGCTTTGCGCTGAAGTAGGAGATTGCTTCGGGCGTTCCGCGCCCTCGCAATGATATATAGCCGCTTACGCCAATTCCACCGGATGCCGCTTGCGGAGCCGGTCGAACCGAAACGGAGCAATATCATACTGCGTTACGCCTTGCAAGGCCAGATCGGCGACGATCTCGCCGATTAACGGGGCGAACTTAAAGCCGTGGCCGGCGCAGGGAACGGCAATAATGATTTGGCTATATTCGGGATGGCGATCAATCAGGAAGTCGCCATCAGGCGTATGGGTATAGCGACACGTCTCGGCGCGTACCAGCCGGGTCGCGAAGCCGGGAAGCGTCTGTTCGAGCCGGCGCGCGATCCGTTCATTCTCAGCCGGATCGGGGAGTGGCGGCGGTTCGTAGGGGTTATGCACCAGCGAGCCAACACCGTGGCGCGCGGCCTTCACTCCTTCACCGAGATCGGGGAAACAGACAAGCGGTGGTTCACTGCCATTGTCGTGATCGATCACCACCGGCAGATAGCCTACTTTGCTCAACACCCGATCACGAGGCAGAAAACAGGCGGTTTGCTCGCGGGTGACAAGCAATGGGAATGATACGCCGAGACTGCGCAGCAGCACCGGCGTATACGAACCGGCTGCAATCACCACCCGCTGCGCACGGTAGGTCGCGCCGGCAGCATCAACACGCACGCCTGCCCCATCTGGCACAATCCGATCGACCCGCACCCCCACCGCAATGGCAGCGCCATAACGACGCGCCAGTTCTATGAATGTCGCCACACAGCGCGAAGCCGGCAACACCCCGCCATCTGGCTGGTAAAGACTCATAGTCAGATCAGAGATCGAGAGCTGGGGAAAGCGCGCGCGCAGTTCAGGCGCCGACACCTGCTCGAACGGCACCCCGGCAGCCGCCAAATTGGCGGCGCATGCTCGCAGATGTGGCAGGTCGGCTAGGCCAAGATCGAGCGCCCCAGTCTTGATGAGCAGGCGTTGGTCAGCATCGGCTTCGAGATCAGACCATGCCTGCCGGGCGGCGATGGCCAGTTGCGTATAGTGCAGTTGGGGATAGGCATAGCTGATCAAACGCGACAACCCGTGCGAACTCCCGCGCGCATGCCCGATGGCAAACTGTTCGAGCAGCAGCACCCGCCTTCCGCGTCGGGCGAGCGCATACGCTGTCGCCGCGCCCATCACCCCGCCGCCTACAATCAACACTTCGAGCATACGCATAACGCGCCTCGCTTCGCGGAGCTGCTAGTTGTCTATTTGAATCATACCACCTTGCGTTACAGGGGGAACAAGAGCGAGCTAGCTCACTCGCGGCGGTCTTCGCGCCAGCGAAAGACAAACTGCTTATCGCCGGGCCGATCGCGGCGGAAACGCCACAGGCGGGTCGGGCGACCGCGCCCCTCGCGCATATAGGGGGTCTCTTCGAGGATACCGGCCTCTTTGATTTTGCGGTAGAAGTTGCCTTTATCGAGCTTCTCACCCAGAATTTGTTCGTAAATGTGCTTTAATTCAAGGATCGAGAAGAGTTCGGGCAACAATTGGAATGCCAGCGTCGTATATTCGAGCTTCGAGCGCAAGCGTGAGAGGGCATAAGCCAGAATCTGGTCATGATCGAAAGCCAGCGGCGCCGGCACATGATCGACAGGAAACCAGCGCACATCACTGTTTTCATCGCTGGCGCGGATCGTCTGAGCATCGGCGCGCACCAGCGCAATGTAGGCCACGCTGATCACGCGGTGGCGCGGATCGCGTTGCACATCGCCAAAGGTGTATAGTTGTTCGAGGTACACATCGCGCACCCCGGTCTCTTCTTCAAGCTCGCGCCGCGCTGCCTCTTCCAACGACTCATCAAGCCGGATGAACCCCCCCGGAATCGCCCAACGCCCCTCGAATGGCCAGCGCTTGCGTTGCACCAACAACACATGCAAGGTGCGATTAATCAAGCTGAAGATGACGACATCAACCGTTACCGCCGGTAACTGGTATTTGCTGACATCGTAGAGAGCTGGGCGTTCATCCTGCATGATCGAGCCTCTTTTCCGGTTACGATTTAGTGTTATTTATACACTAAAATAACCGCTATGTCAAGTCATCGCTGCGGCTGCTGCGCCGAGCAAGCCGGCTTTTGGCTCAAGGATGACATACACCGGCACGTGAGCCAGCAGGTCGCTAAAGCGGCCTTTATCGCGGAAGATCTGCAAGAAGCGTTCGCGTTTGATCAACGAGAGCACCCGTGGCGGCAAGCCGCCGCCGATATATACCCCGCCGGTCGCCAACACCTTCAGCGCCAGATTACCGGCTTCGGCGGCGAGAATATCCACAAATAACTCTAGCGCCGTGCGCGCCACTAGACACATCCCTTCGGTTGCCATTCCCGCCTGCACAATGATCGGCGTCGGATCAGCCGCCGCGGCTAGTTGTTCGGCAACCGCTGGCGTCTCGCGCTGGAGCAGCCGATCGCGCACGAAGGCGTACAGATTCGGGATGCCGATCCCCGAACAGACGCGCTCGTAGCTGACGTGGTTGAAGCGTTGGTGGAGATAATCGAGCAGGTCTTTTTCCACCTGATTGCGGGGCGCAAAGGTTGTGTGCCCGCCTTCAGAGGGATGCGGACGGTAGCGCGCGCCATCCCACGTCAGGAACGCTTCACCCAAGCCGGTGCCCGGCGCGATCACCCCAATCGCGCCGCCGGCGACCGGTGCCCCGAGAGTGAGGGTCGCGAGATCGTCAGCCTCAAGGATCGGCACCGCCTGCGCGATAGCCTCAAGGTCGTTGAGCAAGCGCACCGGCGCGCCTCCCAGTAGGCTACTCACCTCAGCGGCATCGATCGTCCACGTGAGATTGGTAATGCTGGCGCGTCCGGCCACCACGGGGCCGGCTACGCCGAAGGCGGCGCCGGCGATCGCCGCCGAGTGTTGGGTCAGAAAATCGGCAATAATCGCTTGCAGACTCGGATAGCGAGCGCTGGGAAAGGTTTGCTCGACCAGCGGATGGTGTGGCCCGGCAGATTGATCGAACAAGGCAAGAATAGTTTTGGTGCCGCCAATGTCGCCGGCTAGATACATACGTCACCTATCAACGAATTGAGGAGAGCTTAACTATCACAACCACAGACTAGCGATTTTTAGCGAACCGGCGGCGCTTCGGCCAGCGCGGCGCGCAAGGCGGCAATGGCGTCAGGGATCGGCTGCGGGCCAAACACTGCCGAACCAACCACGGCCACGGTCGCACCCGCAGCGGCGCAGGCGGCGATCGTCGATGGATGCACCCCGCCGTCAACCATGATTTCGACTGGCCGATCGTCTACCAGCGCGGCTAACCGTTGCACTTTATCTAATACCGAGGGAATCAGAGCTTGGCCGCCAAAACCGGGATTCACCGTCATGAGCAAGATCAACTCAACCTGATCAATCATCTCTTCGACCATGCTGAGCGGCGTCGCCGGATTAATAGCCACACCCGCCTTCTTGCCCAGATCGTGGATCATCTGCACGGCTCGATGCACATGCGGCGTAGCTTCGGCATGAACCGTGATTAGATCGGCTCCGGCAGCGGCGAAATCGGCCACATACCGCTCTGGCTCAACGATCATTAGATGCGCATCGAGCATTGCACCGTAGCGATCGGCCAACGGGCGTAAGGAGCGCACCACTAGCGGGCCGAAGCTAATATTCGGCACGAACCGACCATCCATCACATCGAGGTGGATCCAATCAATGCCTGCGTCGCAGGCCGCAGCAATTTGTTCACCCAAGCGGGTAAAGTCAGCGGTGAGAATTGAAGGCGCCAGCCGCATACGATGCATCCAACGTATTCACAAAACCAACGGCTTTGTCAGCAGTACGTTACCTTCCCAATCGAGCAATGGCAACGCTACCAACGCAGTTCTCGCGCTCTTTCTAGCTTATGTCACGGTAAACCGCCGCAAAGCGGCGCGACAATTCTCGCTGTGAACGCGATAACCCTCCTGCAGGGAACCAAGCTGCCATTTAGCGCAAGAACGCGAGAACGCCATCGTATGTCGCCACAATACCGCGCTATTGTACCGCATCTTAGCGTGTGAGATGGCGCACGCCTGAAGCGCCGGCGACAAAAAGATCGGTCGCCAGCCCCACAAACAGACCGTGCTCAACGATACCGGCCCGCGCCGCCAACCGCGTCGCCAACGCCGCCGGGTCGGCAATCGGGCCGCAGGCCCAATCGAGGATCAGGTTGCCTTGATCGGTGCGAAAGGGTTGGTCATCGGTGCGCACACGGAGACGCACACTGCCGCCTTGCGCTTCAAGCCAGCGCGCCGTTGCCCGATAACCAAAATCAACCACCTCAATCGGGAGGTAAAAGCGCGTACCCAGCGCCGGCGAGATCTTGCTTTCATCAACGATAATCGCCACCCGGCGGCTGGCCTGCGCCACCATCTTCTCGCGTAACAAAGCGCCGCCGCCGCCCTTGATCAGCGCCATCTGCGGATCAACCTCATCAGCGCCGTCAATCGTCAAATCGACCGCATTTACCTCATTGAGCGTGATGAGCGGGATGCCCATCTCGCGGGCCAGCGTCGCCGTCCCTTCAGCGCACGGCACTCCTACAATATCGCGCAAAACGCCGCTGGCCAATCGCTCGCCGATCAGGCGCGTGGCATGCGCCGCCGTGCTGCCGAACCCCAACCCTACCACCATCCCCGGCTGCACGAGCGCAACCGCCGCCGCCGCCGCCATTGCCTTTAGGGTTTCGACGGAAGTCATTGTCGCACCTTGCTGTTAAACGGTTCTTTCTTAAAGCGACAGTGAGACTGCCGCACGCCATACATTACACTTGTACCTACACGATCCGCCCCAACCACGCGGCCCGCATTTGCACTTGCTGCGCCGTTGGCGCCACCACCGGCGCCAACGATAGCATATCATACGGCGCGACGGCCAATGTCACCGACGCCTCAATCAACGCATCGCCGCGGAAGAGCGTCAACCGCACTGTATCGCCGGGTCGCCTTTCCAGCAGGCGCTGGTTGAGCCGCTCTTCATTCACCCGCCAGCCGTCAATCGCGATCAGTTCGTCATTGGCGTACACCCCCGCCTCGTATGCCGGGCCGTCACTCCGCACCGCAGCCACCAGCGTGCGTTCGCCTTGCTTCCGCCAATTGACCCCCAACCACGCCGGTGGCTGCCCGTCAGGCCGTGGACGCCGGTGCTGCCAGCGCGGTTCGAGGCCCACCACGGCCAGCGCCGCCGCATAGTCGAGTTCTTCAACCCCGGTCACATATCGCTCGTACAACTCGCGCAGACTGCCATCAGCGCCGCCGATCGCCTCGATGGCGGCCAGTACCGCTCCCTCTTCGGGAATGCCCGGCCCCTCAATCGGGTAACGTTGGTAGAGATAGCGCATCACATCGTCGAAGCTCCGCTCGCCATTGGTGCGCGCGCGGATCGCCATATCAAACATCCAGCAGACCAGCGCCCCCTTCAGATAGTACGAAATGCTAGTATTGATGCTGTTTTCGTCAGGCCGGTAGAATTTGATCCACGCATCAAAACTGCTCTGCTCCAGACTTTGCAGACGGCGACCGGGTTGGCTCTGTAATTGCACGATCTCATCGGCCAATTTTTGCAGATACCGCTCCTCGCTCATCAGACCAGCTCGCACCAGCAGCAGATCATCGTAATAGCTGGTCGCTCCCTCCATCAACCAGAGCAAGCGGGTATAGTTCTCGTTTTGATAATCGAACGGGCCGAGCGGCGCTGGACGCAACCGCTTCACATTCCACGCATGAAACAGCTCGTGTGAGGTCAGGCTCAGATAGCGTTCATACTGATCGGCGAACGTCCAGCGATCGACCATATTGGTTGCGCTGTTGCGATGTTCAAGCCCGCCGCCACGCCCATCGGTCAGATGGAGAATGAAGGTATAATCGCGGTACGGCAACCCGCCAAACATCGCCCGCTGCACCTCGACGATTCGCTGCGTATCGGCAAGCAAGCGCGCCTCATCTTCGTTCCCGCGTCCCCAGATCGCAATCCGGTGCGGCACCCCATCAACTGTGAATGACAATATCCGGTGGGTGCCGCACTCAACCGGGCAATCCACCAGCTCATCGTAATCGGCAGCCTGAAACGAAGCGCGGTGCGGGTATGCCGGATCAGATGGCAGCGGTGCCAAACCGGTCGTCACCAGCCAACCGGACGGCGGATCGACGTGCAATGTCAGCGATTCGCGGGTATGACCGTGAACGTACATCAAGACGTTCGCGCCGTTGAAATAGCCGTGCGTGCCATCAAGATGGCTGGTACGTACCGTCAGATCAAACGCATAGACCTTATACGAGACCACCACGCGCGTCGCTGGGCCTGCCGTCACCAACCAACCATCTTTACGAACTTTACGCCACGGCAACGGTCGCCCCTCGCCGTCAGCGGCCTGAAATTCTTGCACGTGACGGACAAATTCGCGGATCATATACGAACCGGGCGTCCACGCCGGCAATGACAACAGCACATCGCCGGTTTCGGTGCGCGCAATCTTGATCCGCACATGAAACAGATGCGAATGAGGGGCCGGCATTGAGATAGTGTAGGTGATCATGATCGTTCCTCAAAAACAGTGCTATTACCGCGTCGTTATGGATAGCGATCGCGTTGCCAACGGCGCGGATTGGCCACAATGCAGTTACAGATGCGGTTGAGCGCCTGTTCCGAGCGGATAATACGTTCGTAACAATTCCGTTGCCAAACCGTGATGCTAGAGGCGCCATTCAACGCTATTGATCTGGCGGGTCACCGCCGATTTGAACGCACCAACGATAGCGCCGGTGGAATAGGGTTGGGGGCCACTAGACATCACCACAAATTCATCTAACACAACATGGGGAACATGCTTTGGAATATCTAGCCAACACTGATGAGCAATTGCTCTCATTTCACGTAACTGCACCACACCCAAATACTTGCCACATTGGGGCAGGATTTTTATACAATACCCACTCTCCTGCGTATCGTCACATCCGCGCAAACAAATACATCGGCGATGATGTTGGTGAGGATAGGAATGATTCATACATGCAACGTAAAGAAAAATGCGCCCTAAAAAGGCGCATACGGTAGCTCAAAACATGATGGGTGCTATGACATGTATGGCTTAAACAGCATTGCGAGCAAGTCAGGTTGATCGGGATAATCGCGCTCCAACTTCTGGCGCAGCGCCATTAAACGCGCGGCCTGATCGCGCCGTTTCCAGATCGCCTGCGCAAATCGATCGTCTTTGATCACGCCTCGCTCGCGCAAAAAGGCATAAAACTGCTTGAGCGCGCCACACATATCACGGATATGTCGCTCTGAACCATCGTGGTGATTGGGGTAGTAATAAAACAGAAACTCGTCAAGCGTCGCATAGTCGCCTTCATGCAGCGATCGTTGGTAAAACGAAGCCAAAAACTGGGCGTATGGCTTCAAAAGGCGGGTCTGCGCGAGCGCAGTCGAATGCTTCTTCCCCATCTCGAGCAAATAATCACTATACTGATTAATCAGATTGACACTCTGGGTAAATGCGGCATCTTCATCATCATCGTCATCCCACTCTTCATCACCAAATTCATCATCATAATCCCAATCGTCGTCATCGCTCCATGCGCTCGCATCAAGCTCATCGAGCGGCTCACTATCGCTATCAACGCTGCGTTTCGTGATCCAAGAATTGTTCGACGGTGACGTAGGCGACACATCAATCCGCGGGAATAAATCGGGCGCTTTGGCTAACAGATAGTTCAGATGGCGGCTCAGAATAACCTCAGCTTCTTCTGGAGTTGCTTCGGACAATTGCTGCAGAACTTCCGGCGGCAGAACTTCTTGCATGCGCAACACGGCCCGCGTCATCTCATCAGACATATGGATGGTCACACCCATCATTTCATCCATCGTATCCCAGAAATGACCCTCTTCTTCATCAGCGACTCGTGACTCACGCGACAAATCGCCGTTCCAGAGACCAGCCTGCTGATCTTGAGTACGTGAACGTTGGATCTCTTGCTGCAAGGCCGTAATCTCATCAATGACCGACTGCTTGGCCGGAAGCTGCACCCGCTGCGCTTGCTCCATCAATGCTGGATGGAACACCACATCATCGCTCGATGTTCCTTGCAACAACAGTCGCCCTATATCAAAATACGGATCAGATGCCTGTAGCAACGAGTCTTCAATCAGATGCAAGCGTGGATCACTCAACACAAGATACTGCCACGGCCGTCCGGGGTACCCTGTCCGCCATGGCGCACTGGCAAAAATCGGCAGAATAACCTCTTCACACGGCTTTGTACCGGCATCGACCTGCTTGACAATCGCCTGTAGCAGGGCGCGATCTTGTTCATCGACGCGGCTCGCCTGAAATGCGCTGGCTGACTCATAGGTGAAATACAATTCTGGCCGCTTCTGATAGCGAATTTCGACCAAAATACTGTCACCAGCAGCGAAGTGATGGCGTTGAAACCACCTTCGCATATCAACCGCAGCATGAGAAGCAAAGCCGGTTGCTTTCTTCTTTGGTTCTTTCACGGCCAATATTGCGCCCTGTTCATCATAGATGATTGGCAAGGGCTGCCGGCGCAGACCGGCAAAGGGGCGCAGATGGGCAATCGGCAACCGGCCCTCGGCGATGTCTTGCGGGCGGGGCCAACACCGGAACCGCAATCCATCGAGCACCAACCGCAGAGGGAGATATTGCAAGCGATTGATTCTCACCCAACCGAGCGTGATGCTTTCCCAGCGCAGGCTGCTGCGCACTGAAGATACTGCATAGTTTACCGACCAGCGCGTTTTCATCAGATCACACAGTTGGGCAACGCTTACCGGCTGATCAAGTTCAGCAGCTAGGGCCTGCAACACTTTGGGGATCGTCAGCTCTGGCTTTGACATCTGCACCTTCTCCCTCGAATTGGAGCTGAACAACAACAGCGTCCGCGATCAACGCAGCGCAATAGCCGCATGCTGCGGCCCCCATCCGGCAAACAAATCGGGATGGATCAGTTCGGCCAATAACTCTAGGCTATCAACCACACGCGGACCGGGACGGCTGAAATAGGCATTGCCATCAACCGCAAAGATATTGCCCGCCCGTACCGCCGGCAAGGCATACCAACCGGCCCGCTGCGGCAAGATAGCGGTGGCTTCAGCCACCGCCCGTTCGAGTGTAAACCCGCAAGGCATCGCAATGATCACCTCTGGCGCACAGGCGATCACATCCGTCCACGATACCCGTTGCGATCGCTCACCGGCAACCCCTAGCACCGGCTGGCCACCAGCAATCGCCACCAATTCCGGCGTCCAGTGGCCCGGCCCAAATACCGGATCGAGCCATTCGAGGCAGGCAACGCGGGGGCGATGGCTAGCTTGCGCGGCCCGCGCGCGCACCCGCTCGACCCGCGCTGCCAGATCGTCAACTAACGCCTCAGCCCGTTCCGGTGCCCCCAGCGCTCGCCCGATCGCTTTGATTGAGCCGAAGATACCGGCCAAGCTCGTCGGTTCAAACGACAACACTTGCGCCGTCCCACTGGCGACCGCCGCTTCCACCTGCCGTAACGGCACGGCGCACACATCGCACAGCGCCTGCGTCAAGATCACATCGGGTTGGAGCGCCTCGATCAATGCCATGTCGAGTTGGTAGATCGAGAGATCGTTGCGCGCGCGCTCACGAATTGCCGCATCGATCTCGGCTGACGAACTCTCGTCCTGCTCCAGCATACTGCGCGTCACTACCGGCAACCCGCGCACTTCCGGCGGATAGTCGCACTCATGAGTCACTGCAACCAGATGGTCGCCAAGCCCCAGCGCACAGACGATTTCGGTTGTCCCCGGCAGCAGCGAGACAATACGCATGGTCTTCCTGCCCAACACGGTCTACCATTAGCTACAGCGTAGCATCCGATGAGGCTAGTGTCAAGAATCCTATTCGATTGTGATAACTTTCAAAAAGTTCGTCGGCCCATAGCGGTAGACCGGGTGGCCGCCGCTTAACACAATCAGATCACTGCGCCGGACATAGCCAGCATCGCGCATCATGCGGACGATCTGCTGCTCAAGTTCATCAAGCCGGTCGCGGGCTTCGATGACGATCGGCGTCACACCCCAATACAGACTGGTGCGACGAGCTGTCTCGTCGCTTGGGCAGAAGGCGAGCACTGGCACCTCAGGCCGGTAATGGGAAACGAGCCGCGCGCTCGAACCGCTCTGGGTCAAGACGGCGATAAACCGCACCGGCAGCGTATTGGCAATGGTGCAAGCTGCCGCTGCAATCGCGCGCGGCGTCGATTGCGCCGGCGAAATCGTCCAGCGGGGCTTGCCCTGATATTGACTGCTGCTCAACGACGCCTCAACCGCATCGGCGATCAACGCCATCATCTGTACTGCTTCGATCGGGTAAGCGCCGGCGGCTGTCTCGCCGCTGAGCATCACGGCATCGGTGCCGTCAATGATAGCATTGGCGACATCGCTCGCTTCGGCGCGGGTGGGCCGCGGGTTGTGGATCATCGACTCAAGCATCTGCGTAGCCGTAATCACCGGCAATAGCGCCTGATTGGCCGCTGCGATGATCTGCTTCTGCACAATCGGCACCCGCTCCGGCGGCATCTCGACCCCAAGATCGCCGCGCGCCACCATGATCCCGTCCGCCTCCGCCAGAATTTCCGGTAAGACATCGAGCGCTTCTGGCCGTTCGATCTTGGCGATCACCGGCGTCTGCTTGCCCGCTTGCCGGATAAACTCCTTCACTTCGCGCACATCACTCGCCCGGCGCACAAACGAGAGCGCAACGTAATCGACGCCCTGTTCAAGCCCAAAAGCGAGATCAACGAAATCCTTCTCAGTCGCCGCCGGCGCGCTCACCCGCACTCCCGGCAGGTTGATGCCTTGGTGTTCACGCAAACGACCGCCATGCACGACTTCGGTTTCGACTTCGGTGTCGGTATGGCTAGTTACCACGAGCTCGATAAGGCCATCTGACAGCAAAATACGATCGCGTGGCCGCACATCGAGCGGCAAAGCGCGGTAGGTTGTGCTGACCCGATTACCGTCACCGATCACGGGCTCAGTAGTGATAATAAATCGCTGCCCGGCAACCAACTCAACCGGCTGGCCGTTAGCTAGCGGCCCAGTACGAATCTTCGGCCCCTGCAAGTCTTGCAAGATCGCAACATGACGGCCTACCTCCGCCGCTGCCCGCCGTACCATCGCAATCCGCGCTGCATGATCGGCGTGAGTCCCGTGCGAAAAGTTGAGCCGGGCCACGTTCATACCGGCCCGAATCAATCCGGCGATCCGTTCAGGTGTACTCGTTGCCGGCCCAAGGGTTGCCACAATTTTTGTGCGTCGCATAAGCTCCACTCTTGCACTATATCTCGCTTCCCGATTGTCATTGTCAGCCGAGCGGAGGGGCAGAACGGCGCTTTAGATACCCCCACCCTAGCCCTCCCCGCTGAGGGAGGGAGGCGCCACCACCGCGCTCCCGGTGTCATTGCGAGCCACGCTCTGCGCGGCGAAGCAATCCCCCACGAGCACGGGAAGCACCTGCTCAGGCATACTTCACGCTGAATCAGGAGATTGTTTTGGGCGCTGCGCGCCCTCGCACTGACAATCGAACACGCCCTCTCACACTGACAATTGCGCTCGCCACCTATCACTCGTGTGTCACCGCGAGTATATGCTAGACCAACGATTCGTGCAAGGTTGTAGATGCAATTGTTGCTTATGGTCCAACTGTCATCAGCGGCGCAATCTGGCCGAACAGCTTTTCGCCAATGCCGGGCACCTCGCGGAGTTCTTCCACGCTGCGGTACGGGCCCTGCGCCGTGCGCCGGTCAATGATCCGAGCCGCCAGCGTTGCTCCAATTCCCGGCAACTCTTCTAGTTCAGCCGCACTCGCGCGGTTGAGGTTGATTAACCCGGATTGCTCGCTCGCTGCCGCTTGCGCCACTGCCTCCCCCACGTATGGCACGCGGATGTGCTCGCCATCCCGCACCTGCGCCGCCAAATTGATCCCACTCACGTCGGCCAGCTCAATCAAGCCGCCCGCCGCTTGCAGCGCATCAACCACCCGCGCTCCCGGTGTTAACCGATAGACATCCGGCGCTACGACCGCCCCCGACACATACACCACCAACGGCTCGATCGTGGGTGTGGGCAATGCCTCTACTTCAAACGCTTCCGCCGTCGCTGCCCCATCCGGCCACCACATCGCCTTCGCCTCCGGCCCAAACGCGATCAGCAATCCGCCGATCAGCGCACAGATCAGCGCCGCTACCCGCTGCGGTCGCCGATACCACGGCTGCCCTTCCATAGCCATCGCTTGCCTCCGTGCTGCTGCGCCCCATTTTTTGCTCTCTATATAAGAAACCGCAGCAACCGGCCAAAAGTAACGCGCATTTTCCAACGCAACGTTAACACTGCGCTATCGCGTCACAGATACCGCTCTGCTACAGTAAAAGCAGCATAAGATGTAAGGAGGTGGACGTATGTCCTTCAATACTAATCGGTTTACGCAGAAATCCTACGAGGCGATCGCGGCGGCGCAGGCGGCGGCTGAACGGCTGGGCAACGCCGAGGTGCAGCCGGAACACCTGCTCTACGCTTTGCTCGACCAGAGCGACGGCGTGGTGCCGCAGGTACTAGCTAAGCTGAATCTGCCGGTCGGTGCGATTAAGCAGCAGATCAATAACGAAATTGCCCGCTTCCCGCGCATGAGCGGCGGCGGTGCGCAGGTGCAGCTCGGTTCGCGCTTGCGCACGGTGCTGGTCAAGGCCCATGATGAATTGGCCCAGTTTGGCGATGAGTACGTCAGCACCGAGCACTTGCTGCTGGCGATCCTCGATCATGCCGGCGGCGGGGTCGAGCGCGTGCTCAAACAAGCCGGCTTGACCCGCGATAAGCTGCTGATGGCGTTGCGCGAAGTGCGTGGCGCGCAGCGGGTGACGAGCCCGAACCCCGAAGGCACCTACGCCGCGCTTGAGCAGTATGGTCGTGATCTGACCGAGCTGGCCGCGCGCAACAAGCTCGACCCGGTGATCGGGCGTGATGAAGAGATCCGGCGCGTGATCCAGATTTTGTCGCGCCGCACCAAGAATAACCCGGTACTGATCGGCGAGCCGGGTGTCGGTAAGACGGCGATTGTCGAGGGCTTGGCCCAGCGCATTGTGCGCGGCGACGTGCCCGAAGCGCTGAAGAACAAGCGGGTGATTGCGCTTGACCTTGGCGCGCTGATCGCTGGCGCCAAGTATCGCGGCGAGTTTGAAGAGCGCCTGAAAGCGGTGCTCAAAGAGATCCAAGAGCGCGACGACGTGATCTTGTTCGTTGACGAGCTACACACCGTCGTCGGCGCTGGCGCGGCTGAAGGCGCGATGGATGCCGGCAATATGTTGAAGCCGATGCTGGCCCGCGGCGAGCTGCACATGGTCGGCGCGACCACGCTCGACGAGTATCGCAAGCATATCGAGAAGGACGCTGCGCTTGAGCGGCGCTTCCAACCGGTGATGGTCGATCCGCCGTCGGTCGAAGATACCATCTCGATTTTGCGCGGTCTCAAAGAGCGCTACGAGACCCACCACGGCGTGCGCATCACCGACGGCGCGATTATCGCGGCGGCGATGCTCTCGGATCGCTACATCTCTGACCGCTTCCTGCCTGACAAGGCGATCGACCTGATCGACGAAGCGGCGGCGCGCTTGCGCATGGAGATTACCTCCGACCCGCAAGAGCTCGACGATCTGAAGCGGCGGATGATGCAGTTGGAGATCGAGCGCGAGGCGTTGCGCAAAGAGAAGGATCAGGCCAGCAAAGAGCGGCTTGAGAAGCTTGAGCAAGAGTTGGCCAACCTGCGCGAGCAGCGGGCGGCACTGGAAGCGCAAATCCAACGCGAACGGCAAGAGCTGGAGCGCATCCAGCAACTGAAAGAGAAGATCGAGCAGACCCGCGCCGCGATCGAGCAGGCTCAACGCCAATACGACTACAACAAGGCGGCGGAGTTGCAATACGGCACGCTGGTCAGCCTCGAACGCGAGCTGCAAGAGACCGAGGCCAAACTTGGCGGCCAAAATCGCTTGTTACGCCAAGAGGTCACCGAGACCGACATTGCCGAGATTATCTCGAAGTGGACTGGCATCCCGGTGACGAAGCTGCTCGAAGGCGAGCTTGAGAAGCTGGTGCATATGGAAGAGCGCCTGCACCAGCGCGTCGTCGGCCAAGACGAGGCGGTCACGGCGGTATCGAACGCGGTGCGCCGCGCGCGCGCTGGCTTGCAAGACCCCAACCGGCCCTTGGGCAGCTTCCTGTTCCTTGGCCCGACCGGCGTCGGTAAGACCGAGCTGGCCCGCGCGCTGGCCGAGTTCCTCTTCGACGACGAGCAGGCCATGGTGCGGATCGACATGTCGGAGTACATGGAGAAGCACTCGGTGGCTCGCCTGATCGGCGCGCCTCCCGGCTACGTCGGTTACGATGAGGGCGGCCAGTTGACCGAAGCGGTGCGGCGCAAACCCTACAGCGTCGTGCTGTTCGACGAGATCGAGAAGGCGCATCCCGACGTCTTCAACGTCTTGCTGCAAGTGCTTGACGACGGGCGGTTGACCGATGGTCAAGGCCGGGTGGTCAACTTCAAGAACACGGTCATCATTATGACCAGCAACATCGCCAGCGCGACGATTCAGGAGCTGGCCCGTGAAGGCGCGGCGCAAAGCGAGATCCGGGCCGCGGTGATGGAAGAGCTGCGCAGCGTGTTGCGGCCAGAATTCTTGAACCGGATCGATGAAGTGATCGTCTTCGCGCCGCTCACCCGCGAGCACATCGACCGGATCGTCGAGATCCAGCTCAACCGGCTGCGCAAGCTGTTGGCCGACCGCAAGCTCAACCTCGAACTGACCGCTGCCGCGCGAGCGCAGTTGGCTGCCGAGGGGTACGACCCGGTCTATGGCGCGCGCCCACTCAAGCGGGTGATCCAGCAACGGATCCAAAACCCGCTGGCGCTGCAATTGCTGCAAGGCGCCTTCCCAGAGGGCAGCACGATCGTAGTCGATGTTGAAAACAGCAACTTCGTCTTCCGGCGCGGCTAAGCCTCACGCCGCCGGCAACCGGCGCGGAAGGGATCACCTCCCTTGTGCGCCGGTTTTTCTGTTTCATTCATCCGCTCAAACAACTCAAGCCCAGCACGCGACGAAGGGATCACCTCCCTTGTGCGCCGGTTTTTCTGTTTGCGGTGGGGTATTATGAAACAGCGTTTACGCGCTGCGTCGCATCAAGCGCCAGCGCGTTGGCATCTGCCAGAAAGGCGCCAGAGGTATGGAAGCGACCATCACCCGTCACGAAACCCGCGAGCGGATCAGCGCGCTCGTGCAGAGCTTGCCCGCCGAGAGCCTGCCAATCGTCGAGGCGTTCGTCCGTTTTGTCCAAGCGCAACAGATGGCAGCATTCACCCAACCGGCTATGCCGTGGCGGTATCCGACGGTTGCAGCGCCAGCCATTAGCTTAGAAAACTGGCTCAACGGTGCTCGTTGGATTAATCAATCCAACTGACTGATGTCTGGTACTAAAAAGCCGAGCAACTCTATCGCGCCTTGATCGACAACAGCGTGGAGTTAATCTACTTTGACTGTGTGATAGGCGAGGCGCTTAGTACGGCCACACGCCGCCTGCGTGAAAAGGGGCGCGTAGACAGCATTGTCGCATTGTTTAACCGCTTGGAACAACGAATCGGGCATACTATATACATGGATCTTACCTGACGTACCGCGCCTCTACCCTAACGTCATTGACCTTATGCGCCATTCTAGCGGCGAACTGAACTTCCACGACGCGCTGATCGCGCTCGCGTGCCGCGAACGGAACATTCCGACGATTGCCAGCTTCGACGCCGATTTCGATCGTCTGCCGTGGCTGCGCCGCTTCGCCCAACCAAGTGATGTGCAGCACAGCTAACCCGCTCGTTCCTCTTTCCCTTTTCGCAACGCTGCGATGATCTGCTGCACCAGATCGATCGGCGACAAGCCATCGGTCTGCACTGTCAGGTCGGCTAATTCGGCGTAGAGCGGCGCACGCGCCGCGCGCATCGCCGCCAAGCGGGCCACCGCATCGCCGCGCAACAACGGGCGCTCTTCGGCATCGGCGGCAAGGCGCGCCAGAATCGTCGCATCGCTCGCATCGAGCCAGATCACCGTTGCCCGATCATGCAGCATCTGCCGGTTTTCCGGCTGCAACACAATCCCGCCGCCGGTCGCAATCACCTGCGCCTCGCGCAGCGCCTCGGCCAGCGCCGCCGACTCACGGGCCCGGAATTCCGCTTCACCGTAGGTTTGAAACAGATCGGCAATACTCATTCCAGCCGCCGCCGCCACCGCCACATCGGTATCGTACCACGGCCAACTGAGCGCGCGGGCCAAGAGACGAGCCAACGTCGATTTGCCGCAACCGCTTAAGCCGATTAACGCAATCGGACGCTCAAGCCAATTTGGATCCCAGACCATATCCCTGCTCCTATGCAGCCGTCTGCCCTACACTTCGTTGTAGGCGCAAACTCCAAATCACCAGCGCCGAGAAGGCATACGCAATCGCAGCCGCCACAATTTGCGGCCCATAGCCAAACACCAGTACCACCCACCCCCAAATCACCGCCGACACCGCCCAACCACCGGCCCAGAGCAGACTCATCAGGCTCATCGCCAAGCCGCGCTGCGCCGGCGGCGTGGCTCCCATCACTAACGCATCGTTCATCGGATAACTCGCGGCGATAAAAAAACCGCGGGCAAAGAAGCCGATAATCACCAACGGCAACCACGGCGATAGCATCAACAACATCGCTGGCGTCGCCCCCAGCCGCAACAAAGCCGCACCGCGTTGCAGACCGATCCGGCGTACCACCGGTGCGCCGATCAGTGCGCCGATGCCGGCCCCCAATGAAGCCAACGCCAGCGCCAACCCGACGCTCGCATCATTGAGACCAAACTGATCACGGAAGAAGAGGTTTTGGAACGGAAGAATTGCGCCACCGCCAACGCCGAGCAAAAACGACGGCGTCGCCAACCAAATCAGCATCAGCCACGAGCGCCGGGACGGCGTTTCAGCACTATTCCCACTGCTATCGCTCGCCTCAACAACAGCCGGTAGCCGCACTAACACCGGCAACAGAGCGACAATGCTCAACCCGATCACGGTGGTTAACGCCAAGCGGTACGCCGCAGTCGATTGCGGATCGGTTGAAATCAGGCTGGCGGCCAGCATCGGCAAGACCCCGCCGACCACACTGCCCAGCAACCCAACCACCAGCGTCGCTGAGGCATTCATGCCAAATACCAACGGGCGCTGCTCCTCCTTCGTCACCAGCGCCAGCAGGGGTGTCACTGCAGTTGATGCTAACAGATAGCAAGCTCCGACCACAAACTGAGCCGCAATTAGCCATGGCAGCGCCGGTGCCTGCAACAATGCCACCCAACCCAGCGCATAACCAAAGACGCCGGCAATCATCGCCCGCTGCGGCCCTAGCCGATCAATCAGCCAACCGATCGGCAGCCCCATCAGCATCCCGGCTGCCCGGCTAACCATCGACAGCAAACCGACGTCGTTGACGGTATAGCCTTGACTGACCAGATAGAAATTGAACAGGATGTCAGCAATGCTCAACGCAAAGCCGTACAGAAAACTGTGTGCCAGAATGCGCCAGACCGCTGCCGGGATTTGGGCCAAAGAAAGACGTAGATTCGATGTCACGGAAATCATACCCGCTCCGCGCTGGTTCGGCATACGCCGCCGAGGGTGTAGCATACCACAACTTGCGCGCCACCGGAAACGGGTTTACAAACGTTACTATGACCAAAGGCGCACCTTCCGCCCGCTGCACCCTATCTGCCCGCTTCTCTGACAAACCTTTTATGTTGCGCTGTTGCAGAGTACCTCACGGTGCGCTATACTCAGTAGTGGTTTCATCATGCTGGTATAATAGAGATAGCGTTGAAATAGACAGGTGGCTTGTGGATCTCGTTCGTGCTCATGTCTTTATTTCCGGTCGTGTCCAAGGGGTAAGCTTCCGCGCCTACACCCGTGACCGCGCCCGTGAAGCGCAAATCAAAGGATGGGTACGCAATTTGAGCGATGGTCGTGTGGAGGCAGTCTTTGAAGGGAGCCGACCAGCCGTTCAAAAAATCATCAGTTGGTGTTACAGCGGCCCCAGCCAAGCTCAAGTCGAGCGGGTCGAGGTCCACTGGGAAGAACCGACCGGCAAGGAAGGGATCTTTGCCATTGTCTGGTAAAGAGCGCCACCGTATCATAAAACGGGTATCTGTGGCAAAAAAGTCACGTAAACCTGTGCATACGCCGCAAGCCCACCCCTATGTTTCTGGCCATCATCCCAAGTCGCCTCGTCGCGAAAGGACGGTTATGGGCGTTAAACGCTGGAAACTGATTACGAGTGCAATTATCAGTATCGGTATTATTACGCTGGCGATCCTCAACCGCCATTGGATCGCTGAAGCGTTTAGCTTGCTGAATGATGCTAAACCGGGTTGGTTACTGGCTGCGCTCGCACTCATTGCCCTCAGCTATTTGATGAGCGCGCAGGTGTTTAACGTGGTGCTCCGTTCGCTTGGATACCGGATGAGTCTCCTCCGCCTGTGGGCTACCGCGCTTACCGCGATTATCATCAGCCAATCAGTGCCAGTAGGCGGCGTCGGCAGTTATGCCTTTCTGATGAGTAATTTCAACCGCCGTGGCATTCGCGCCGGTGAATCGGCCCTGCTCGCTTCACTCGAGACGCTGAGCTATGTGGTGGCTATGCTGCTGGTCTTTTCGTTTAGTCTTGCCTACTTTGCTTGGCATGGCTTGCGAGCAGCCAGCGCCAGCTACATTGCCGGATTGGTTGGCCTGTCGGTCATCGGCCTTGCTATCTTTGTGCTCACCCGCACTGAAGCAACCTTGCGACGCTGGCTAGGTTCTATTCATTGCACCATTAATCGTCTTCTCAACCATCAATCAAGCGGCGCTTGGACTGATCGCATCGTCGCCGATTTAGCGCGTGGTCGTAGTTTGCTGATCCATCGCCAGCGCGATGTCATGTTGTTGGTCCTGATCCAGTTGACAGCGCTGAGCGGCCATAGCTTAGCAATGTTGCTGGTGTTGCACGCGCTGGGAACTGACGTGAGCTTTGCGGTGGTGTTGGCGGCCTTTGGCATAGCGCTCGTAACATCAACCTTCAACGTCTTGCCCGGCGGCGGGGGCACCGTTGAAGCGGCGCTGGTGGCCGTCTTGAGCCAAATGGGGGCAGGGCCGGCAGCGGTACCGGCAGCGATCATCTTCCGGCTCTTTAATTACTGGTTGGCTGCGCCAGTGGCAGCAGTGTGCTACCATTGGCTTATGCACGAACACGTGACCCCGCTCGTCAGCAGCAAGCTCCGCACTAGGCCGATCGAAGCGCCGTCGCACGATTAACGCGATCATCGCGACACAATCGGGGGGGTCTTATGAACCAGAGTATTGTCGAGAATTTACGGCGAGTGGATCTGCTCAGCAGTCTGAGTGACGAGGAACTATTGCAGATAGCCACTATCTGTAAAGTGCGCCGGCTGGGAGCCGGCCAAACAGTCTTTAACGAAGGCGATGAAGGCGACGAGTTATTCATCATCCACGAAGGATGCGTCCGGATCGCCATCAATACCCGCACTTCCGATGGTTCCTTTACCCCTTCAACTATCAATATGCTCTACAGCGGGCAAAGCTTTGGCGAGATGGTGCTGCTGGGCGGCGCCACTCGCTCGGCCACAGTCAGTTGCGTTGAACCGTGTGTCCTCCTTGTAATCCGCGAGCGCGATTTTGCGGCCTTGTGTGATCGCAATCCGCGCATTGGCTATTTAGTGATGCGGAATATGGCCGCTGATCTCGCCTATAAACTGCGGTCGTCAAATCTGCTCTTGCGCGGGAATATTCGCTGGCAACAAGGGGAATTGGGGAAGCGGTAATCGGAAGATGAAGACGTAAGATCCAAGTCACGAGAGCAGCGCCCAAGATTATGGCAAAAGCAACACCCCGCGCAGTGGATACGTGGGGTGTTGCCTTTTAGTGATTACGAGACGCATCGAAAGAAGAGCTGTCGTATGCCGCGCTTGAGGTGGATACGTGGGGTGTTGCCTTTTGGTAATTACGAGAGCACAGTAATTACGAGAGCACAGTAGACAACAGCATTTGCGGTCTACCCGCCAGCAGCAATTCTCTAGTGCTAGCGGGAGTTTGCTTCGACCTCCGGCAGCTCGCGAGCAGCCTCTCATACATGCACAAATCCTAACGCACCCGCGCTGGCGACCATACACGCTGCACGGCGTGGCGCACCGCATAGCGCAGCAATGCTCGCCGCAACAACTGGCGCGCCGCTTCCGGCGGCACCCGCACAACCGCCCCCCGCCGGTAACGTTCACTCACATAGGCCGCAGTGATGCCATGAATCGTTACGGCATGCTCCGGCAATGCCGCCGCTAAGCGGTGGGCATATTCGAGCGGCGTTTCCCAACTCTGCTGGGCCAGACCAGCGAGCGCCGCCAGCCAACCCATTTCAGCATACGCTGCCGCGGCCAATCGCAACCCCCGCAGTTCACGCGCCAACCACCAACGGCCACCGAGCAACGCTAACCCGACACTGGCCGGGACGGCAAGCACGGCAAGCAACCAGCCAAACCATCCACCGCTGCCCGCCGGATTGCGTCCCGCTGCCGCCGGCGCGCTTGCTGCTCCGCTACTGACACCGCTCGCCGACAACTCATCTTCTGGCTCTTCAAACCGGCCGGGATTCAAGGCACCGCCACTGGCGCTGCTAGCAGCGTCTTCAAGCTCTTCGCCAAAGACCGATTGTAATGGTCGCTGCGGCGCCGAAGTATAACTCGCTGCCGTTGGCTCGAACCGTTCCCAGCCGACGCCGGGAAAATAGACTTCCGGCCAGCTATGGGCGACATTTTCGCGCACGATGTAAACACCCTCTTCGGGATCGAAATCGCCGCTGGCATAACCGCGCACCCACCGTGACGGCACTCCCACCGAGCGCAGCATCACCACCATCGCTGACGCGAAATAATCGCAATAGCCGGCTTGTTGTTCAAACAAAAACCAATCAACTAGATCGGCATTGCTCGGCGGCGGCGGAATATCTTCGCTGTAGGTCAGTCGGCGCAGATACGCTTCGATGGCAATCGCTTGATCATAGGGAGTTTCGGCATTTGCAGCCGCAATCACCCGCGCCGCTTCCGCCCGCACGCGTGCCGGCAAATTAGCCGGCAATTGCAGGTAGCGTTCGCGCACCCATTGCGGATAATCAGTGCCGGCGTTGCGCAACGTCTGCACATCGGCCAACGAGACTAACGCCGTCACCGTATACGTTGTACCGGCCACTAATGGGGTATCGGATGTCGCCAAGGCCAAATCATCGTAGATCGGCACGATACCGCCACCGTCAGCGCGGGTAATTACATGTTCGAGATTGGCCGGGAGACTAAACTGGAATGGTGTGCCCCCTACGATCAGCAGATCATCATTTCGATCTTGGGTTAAAGTGAACGTCTGAGTAATCACTTGCCGCGCCCGCCGGTCGGTCAGCGGGATCGTTTCCCCGGCGGCCAGCGGCGTGCGCGCCTGTTCAGCCGTTGCCACCCCCAACGCCGCCCGCGCCAATTCACCGGTAGTATTAGACCAACCTGAGCCATCGTAGCGATCGAAAGCAACTGCGCGCCAATAATCGAGCCGCGCCGAACGAACTTTCATCACCTCATCAAAACCGAGGAAACGTGAACCGCCCAACGGCGCCACCCGTGCCGTAAACGAGATACTGCCGGCACCGGGAGGGGCATTAATCGTACTAAAGGCATCTTCCCACGCTGCCCGCGCCGCTCGAAACGGCGCCCGCAGCGATTCCCACGTCTGCAAGGCGCGTTCGGCGGTAATCTGCGCCGGCAAGAAGGCCGTGATTGCAATCAACGCCGCCCCTACCACCGTGGCGGCCCACATGGCGCGCAACGGCAAGAGATCAGGGTAACTGATCTGCTGCGTCTCCCACGCCGCCCGGCGTTGCATCACATGGTGATAGACCAACAACAGCAAGGCGCTAGCCACAAACGCCATCGCTTCGAGATCGGGCTTGGGAAAGACGTAGGTATAATTGACCAGCAAGACAGCGCCATTGGCAATCATCATCAGCCATGGCTGTTGCTGACGAACCACTGCCCATACCGTCGCATAGGCAAGCCACCAACACAGAGCCGCCAACGCCAACACAAACAACACAATATCTTCACCGCGCCCGCCGCTCGCCAGCACCCGCGCCCACGTGATCACGCGGATCGTCAACTCGACCGCCCAATCGCGCCAGCTCAGCAGCCGGTTGTCGAGCAATGGCCCAATCTGCTGCACGATCCACACCCACGCCAGTGTTAGCGACAACCCATGGGCCGCCCAACGGTGCAACCGCGGCCAAGCGGCCAGCGCCACGCCAACCGCCACAGCCATGCCAGACACTGCCGGCAAGATCGACAATCCGCTTGCCCAACCCGACTCGGCCAAGCTGCGCACCACGGCACCAGTCATCAGGAAGACCAGCATGACCCCAGGCAGCATCCACCAGAGATTCGGGAAACGAGCTGACGACACTGTAAATGAAGACTTGGCCATGAAAGAAGCCTTTATCCCATGTATGAACAGAGCGATGCTCTGCCCGGTCAGACGCTTACCACGCCAGCTGCTTCCTAAGAGGTTCAAGGGCTGACAGAGCGCATGAGCGCAGATATGATTTATGGCTTTGAAATGCGCTAGTGTACTCTCACCCTCTGCCCTTCTCCCACTGGCGCGGGAGAGGGGAGTTCAGAAACGAGCGTTAAGGCATTGCACAGCGCTCAACAGTTGTACTCAATCAGATGTTCTGTCCACCACTCAACCCCAAGCGGGAGAGCTACAGGGCGGGCAGAGCGATGCTTTGCCCAGTCAGACGCTTACCTCCCTTCCCCTAGCGCCGCGGCTAACCGAGGAAAGACATGAAGCGCATTCTGCCAAAGCTGGGTGGCAAACTCGGCCAACGACTGCTCGCGCAGCTCGGCCAGTTTCTGCCCAATGTAGATCAGACGGCTCGGTTCATTGCGTTGGCCACGGTGTGGATGCGGGCTAAGATATGGGCTGTCGGTCTCGATCAGGATCCGATCGGACGGCGCTTGGCGGGCAACTTCGTGCAAAGCGGTGGACTTCGGAAAGGTCAGCGGCCCCGAAAACGAGAGGTAAAACCCTAATTCAAGGCATGCCTGCGCTGCCGCCCAATCGCCGGAAAACGAGTGCATCACTCCCGGCCCGCGCACTGCATCACGCAGCACAGCAATCGTCTCGGCCATCGCATCGCGGGAATGAATGACTACCGGCAAGCCAAGCTCACCGGCCAGCGCCAGTTGGGCACGAAACGCCGCTTCTTGTTCGCTCGGCGGTGACTTCATCCAGTAGTAATCAAGCCCAATCTCGCCGATCGCCACCACTTTCGGATGGGCGGCTAAGGCGCGAACCTGTTCGATCCAATCGGCAGGCAAATCGTGCAAATGGTTTGGTTGAATGCCGACCACCGCAAAGATAGCCGGATGGGCATTCGCCAACGCGACCGCAGCGTGGCTGGAAGCCAAATCGTAGCCGATTTCAATCAGCGCTGTGACCCCCGCATCAAACGCGCGCGCAACGACGTCACCGCGATCGCCATCGAATTGCACCGAGGCGAGGTGGAGATGAGTATCAATTAGGCGCATAGGAGTATTCATAGGCATTCCACCCCATTGTAGCACAGATGCCCTCAGCGAGTCAGGCGTATTATACCCACCCCGATCATAGGATGACAATCACCCAAATCCAAACCAGAGCGGCGTGTACGGTGGTCGCTCAGTGCTGCGCCAGCATCACGATCCAGATCAGCCGCGCCGACCGAGTAAACGACGGCACCCACGGCATGCCTGCGCAACGCGCGTACTCAACCGAACCGCAGTGTATCGCACCCGCTTAGCCCACCATCGTTACAGCCTGACAAATTCTGTGACAGATCTTACGTATTATTGAACTGTTGAGAACCCTCCACAATACTTTGTAACTTTTTTACACAATAGACATCCGTAAAAAACCGAAGTTTCAGCAGTTGACAAGAAAACGGAATCGGGCTATAACATTAAGGGTGATGCAAACGTGAGTTTTATCACAAAGGTGAGCGCTTACCGAACGCTGTGATGGCCCGGCAGCAATAAGTCCGCGTGACAGGCTAAGCAACACGGATCGGAAGAACGTATCACTCTGCCACCGGCCATACCTGTATCCATACCTGACAAAGTCGTCAAAGAGGTAACGAGGCCAAGCTCGCTTGAGACCGGTGACACGTAATGTGTCACATTGGTAGCTGTTGTTGTCTTTACCGCAAACGAAAGAAGGTCTAGCGCCATGAACCTGCTCGGCTTGCCCATCCTGTCATTGTTGCTCTGGCTGCCGGCGCTCGGCTCGCTCGTCATTCTGTTGCAGCCGCTTGGTCGCCCCACTCTGTATCGCTGGACGGCAATGGGCGTGGCGATAGCGACGTTGATCATCGCTGGAACCGTCATCGGTCTGTTCTACACTGGCCCCTATGGCCCTACCTCTGGACTGGTGATTGGCCCGCCGCTGCAATTTGTCGACTCGGTCGTGTGGCTGCCCGCTGTCGGCGCTAGTTACCTGATTGGCGTGGACGGCATCAATTTGTGGCTGGTGGGCTTGACGGCATTCCTCGCCCCATTTGCCATTGCCGCGACATGGCAGCGGCAGACGCGCAGTCCGCGGCTCTTGTTGGCGCTCTTGCTGCTGGCCGAGACGGCGTTCCTCGGCGTGTTTCTAGCCCAAGACATGCTGCTCTTCTATGTCTTCTACGAGTTGGCGCTGCTGCCAATGGTCTTCCTCGTTGGGATGTGGGGCAGCCACGGGCGCGCATCAGCAGCATTAAAGCTCTTCCTCTACACCTTTGGTGGTTCGCTGTTGATGATGTTCGCGATGATCGGGTTGCATATGCTGCACCGCAACGCCGTCGCCGCCGTCGAGCCGGGCTTTGCTGGCACCTTCGCGCTCAATCAAATTGTCGCCGATATGCGGGCCGGTATCTTTACACTCGATCCGATGGTGGCCCGGTTGCTGTTCGGCGCGTTCTTCGTCGCCTTCGCGATCAAATTGGCGCTCTGGCCGTTCCACACGTGGTTGCCTGATGCCTATAGCGTCGCCCCTACGCCGGTCGCGATTGTGCTAGCCGGGTTGATGGCCAAATTCGGCGTGTACGGCCTGATCCGATTCAACCTGACCCTCTTCCCCGAAGTAGCCTCGTGGGCAGCGCCGGCCATTGCCATGCTGGCCGTGATCGGCATCATCTACGGCGCGTTGATCGCCTTTACCCAACGTGATATGCAGCGCATGATAGCGTATGCTTCGATCAGCCACATGAACTTTATTGCGCTGGGGGTGATGACTCTCAATACAATGGGCATCAATGGCGCGTTGTTGCAGATGGTGGGCCACGGCGTAATTATGGCGGCGTTGCTGCTCATCGTGGCCGTCATTGAAGAGCGCCGCGATAGCCGCGAGCTTGGCTCGTTCGGCGGGTTGTGGAGCGTGACGCCGGTGTACGCCGGGTTGACGCTGCTGACCTTGCTGGCGCTGGCGGGGTTGCCCGGCCTGAGCGGTTTCATCGGCGAGTTTACGATGTTGCAAGGCATCTTCACCTCGCCGTTACTGGGCTGGCCATTCGCCTTGGGCGCAGTCATCGGGATCATTCTGGCCGCGGTGTATGCGTTGCGCCTGTTCCACTTGGGCTTTATGGGTGAAGTGCGGAATACGGCGAACCTCGATTTGCCCGATCTAAAGCGGCGCGAACTATTGGCGCTCGGCGCGCTGGCGGCAGTGATGATTGTGCTGGGTCTGTTCCCCAATCTGCTGCTGAGCAGCACCACCGGCTCGGTGCAAGGGTTGGTCGATGCGCTCACGCCGGCGGTGCAGGCGGCGGCCCAGTTGAACGGATGGCGGTAAAGTAGGCATTTCTTCCCAACCAAGATACTGCTGATCATCGTAGGGGCGAAGCAAGTGTTGCCCCTACGATTGTGATTTGAGGGACGGACAGAACATTTGGTTGAGTGCAACCGCTGATCGCTGCGCGATGCCGTAAAGCCAGGTGCTGCGCTCCCCTCTCCCGCGCGAGTGGGAGAGGGGCCGGGTTCCGGTTCACATGTTCTGCTCGCCCTTGAACGATTGTGATATAGTATCCCCATGATGGATGAACCAACCGATGGCCGCATGGTGGCGGCGTTGCACGACTTTCAACGGCTGCGTTGGCGCGCCGCTCTGGAACATCTGCTGGCCCGTTTGCGCGGCCAGTCTGATGATTTATTGCCATTTGAAGAGGTGCGGCAACGGGTCAATGCGCGCATGGCCGGCGAACGTCAGTTGCGTGAAATCCCGCTGGCGGCGATTGTGGGCAGCGTTGGTCGCTACCACGACTTTAACCGCAGCTTTTTGCCCCGGCGCGATGATGATTGGCAACGCTGGTCGCGGGTCATGGCCGCGGTTGATAGTATGCACGGCTGGCCGCCGATTGAGGTATACCAAATTGGCGAAGCCTACTTTGTCATTGATGGCAACCACCGGGTATCGGTTGCGCGTCAATTGGGGATGGATCACATTCAGGCCTATGTCACGCCACTTGTCTCGCGCGCGCCGATCGATCCCTCAATGACACTCGAAGAGATTGTGATCGCCGGCGAATACGCCGCCTTTCTCGAAGCCACCCGCCTCGACGAATTACGGCCCGGCTGCAATCTGCGAGTCACGGTGGCCGGCCAATATGAGCAACTGCGCCACCAGATCGAGCACATGCAGCAACGACTGGCTACCGCTGATCAGACGCCATCGTTGCCGGAAGCGGCTGCGCTATGGTATGACCACATCTATCGCCCAATCGCTGACTTGATCCGCGAGCGCGGCTTGCTGCGCGATTTTCCCGACCGCACCGAAACCGATCTTTATCTTTGGCTGTGCAACCACCGCGATGAGCTAAGCAAGCATCTCGGTTGGGACATCAGCCTTGCCCAAGCGATCGATGATCTCGCTGAAGCGCCAAGCCGGGCTGAGCAGTTGATCGAACGGGTCATTCCCGATAATCTTGAACCAGCTATGCCGGCTGGCGTGTGGCGCCGTAACCGCACGCTTGATCCGGCGCACTGGCTGTTTCGTGAGGTGCTGGTGCCGGTGAACGGCAAGGCTGATGGCTGGCAGGTGCTTGATCAGGTGCTGGCGTGGGCCAAACGGGAAGCGGTGCGTCCGCTTGGCCTGCATGTCGTGCGCAGCATCCGCCAGCGCGATTCGGCGGCGGCGCAGGCAGTTGTGCGCGAATTTGGCGAGCGTTGCGCCGCAGCGGGTGTCACCGGCGAGTGCGCCATTGAGGTAGGCGCGATCGACCGCGCTATTCGCGAACGAACCCGGCTTGTCGATCTGGTCGCCATCCAGATCAATCACCCTCCCGGAACATCGCCGCTGGCTCGGCTCGCCTCCGGTTTGCGCACCATTTTGCGCTGTTCGGTACGGCCTGTCTTGACCGTGCCGCATGCGGTTGAACGGATTGAGCGGCTCTTGCTGGCCTATGACGGCAGCCGCAAAGCCGAAGAGTCGCTTTATCTCGCCGCCTATCTAGCTGCGCGTTGGCAATTGGCGCTCAATGTTGTCACCGTGCTCGATGGCAAAGCCAGCGCCGAGACGGTGCGCATGCGCGCCTTCCGCTACCTCGAACGCTACAACATCGCCGCCGGTTATATCCTTGAACGCGGCGAACCGGCGCCGGCCATCATCCACGCCGCCGTGCAGACCCGTTCTGACTTGCTGATTATGGGCGGCTACGGCCACCGCGACCCGCTCCGTGATCTGGTGATTGGTTCAACCACCGAAGCGTTGTTGCGCACCCGGCGCTTGCCCACGCTGATTTGCCAGTAGGGTGAGGAACCGGCGAACGGTGCAAATACGGTCAACGCAAAGACGCAAAGGGGGCAAAGGCGCAGAGTACTCAAACGCAAAGGCGCACAGGTGCAGAGTACTCTAACGCAAAGACGCAACGAGCGCAAAGGCGTTGTGGTTGCCCTCATCCCTAGCCCCTCTCCCGCTGGCGCGGGCGAGGGGTGCTGCTGCCTTCTACGCCAGCAGTGCTTCTTTCGCAACTGCTCGCCTTTCAATCACAAACCGCGAATCTTTGCGCGCGCTCGCGCGGTATCTATATAGGAACCGAAATTGCAGCGCGAGGAACGTATGCTGTCACTGCGCATGAACGAACTGCCTACCAACGACCAACCCCGTGAGCGGCTAGCCCGGCTCGGCGCCGGCGCGCTGAGCGATGCCGAGCTATTGGCCATCCTGCTGCGGGTTGGCGTCAGCGGCACCAACGTCTTACAACTGGCTCAACAACTCCTCAGTGACTATGGCGGATGGCTCGGCTTGCAACGCGCCGAATACAATGATCTCTGCCGGCGGGCCGGCATTGGGGCGAGCAAAGCTGCCAGTATCAAGGCGGCGCTGGAAATTGGCCGTCGGCTAGCGCGGATTAGCGTTGACGAGCGATTTCCGATCCGCTCGCCGGCTGATGTCGCGGCCCTCTTGATGGTTGAGATGAGCCACCTTGATCAGGAACATCTGCGCACCGTTTTGCTCGACACCAAAAACCGGGTGCAGCAGATCAGCACGATCTACATCGGTAGCCTGAATTCGGCTACCATTCGCATCGGCGAAGTCTTCAAAGACGCTGTACGGCACAATAGCGCCGCGATCATCGTCGTCCACAACCATCCATCGGGCGAAGCCACCCCCTCGCCAGAAGACATTCAGGTTACGCGCCAATTGGTGGCTGCCGGCCGCTTGCTCGATATCGAGGTGCTCGACCACCTCATTATTGGGCGCGGGCATTATGTCAGCCTGCGCGAGCGGGGTTTAGGGTTTGAATAACAAGCGGCGCATACACTGGGATGGTGTATGCGCCGGGGCGAAGGGCAAGTGAGGGCAACGCATAAGGGGAGAACGCATGCGAGGGCAACGTATGCGTTGCCCCTAGCTGAGAGCCGGATGGCGGCGGTGTTGGAAGATGGTATCGACACTGACCCCGCTATGGATGCGTTGGATCACTTCGGCGATCAAGGTACTGACCGAAAGGATTGTCAAACCGGGCCAGCGCCATTCCGGAGCCACCGGCAGAGTATCGGTCACAACCAACTCGCGAATCGAGCTAGCGCGGAGCCGTTCAACCGCATTGCCGGCGAAGACCGGATGCACGCAGCAGGCGTAAATCTCACGCGCCCCTTGCTGTTCGAGCAACTGCACCACTTCGAGGATCGAACTGCCGGTGGCAATTTCATCATCAACCACAATACAACGCTTGCCACGCACATCACCGATCAGGTTGAGCACTTCGGGCGCGGTGAGCGAGCCATCTTTGCGATCAAAGTACTGTACGCGCCGCTTTTCGGCAATCGCCAATGGCGCGTTCAACGCTTCGGCAAAGTTGCGCGCCCGCTTGGCAAAGCCGACGTCGGGCGACACCACGATCATATCGTCCCAGCCTTTATCGGCGAAGTAGCGCACCAGCAAATTCATTGCCGTCAATTCATCCATCGGGATCGAGAAAAAGCCCTGTATTTGCCCGGCGTGCAGATCAATCGTCATCACCTGATGCGCGCCGGCCACTTGGATCATATCGGCCAGCAGACGGGCCGTAATCGGCACCCGCGGTTGATCCTTCTTGTCGGTGCGGCCATACGCATAATAGGGAATCACCGCCGTGATCCGGCCTGCCGATGCCCGTTTGCAGGCATCGAGCATAATTAACAGCTCCATAATCCGATCACTGAGATCGGGCATCGCCAGCGACTGGATCACAAACACATCTTTTTCGCGCACACTTTCGTTGAGCTTGACAAAGATATTCTCATTGCTAAACTTCACAATCGTCACATCACCGAGCGGAACCCCCAAGCGCTCGCTAATCGCGCGCGCAAGCATCGGGTTCCCATTGCCGGCAAAGATCCGCATCTCGTCGAAGCGGCTTCCCATTCCTTCCTCCTTACCCTGTGAGGCGCCACTCAAACCACGCCCGAATCAATTCCAAACAGCGCCAGCACTTCGGCGCGGGACAGGTTCCAACCAGACGGCAAGCCGTTGGCAACCGGGATGTCATCATACGCGATATGCAATGCCCGCATCGCCGATTGTTGCAATATAATTGCCAGCACGCGAGCCAGCGAGAGCGTCAGCAAGCGCGGTACACGAGCCAAACCGGCGCGTTGGGCGAAACTCACGGCAGCATCGGCGCTGAGAAACGCAAGCAACAGGCGAGGACGGGCAGACAGCGCCGGCGCTGGGGTATCAGCGCTAGCCGCAGCGCTGGTGGTGCGGTAGACATACAGTCTCTGGGGGTACGGCTGGCCATCAGCAATGAGCCGCCGGTGGAACGATGCTAACACCTGCGCCACCTGTGCTGGTTCACCGCCGGCCTGCCGCACGGCTGTAGCCAAGATTGCGAGATCAACTTGCGTTGCCGCCATACCCCCTCCGTTTCGCGCATCCACCCATCGCCTCTGGCTGCGGATCGTGTGCTGCAAGCGCTTCCGGTCTTCCTATCGCAAACTTCTCAGCTCCTCTGACTTGTATGCCAACTACGGCACCGGCGTTGGCCAGGGTTGCACGGTTTGCGGGCGCGGCTCGCCGAAGTAGAGCGCAGATCCTAACAAACCCAACTGCACTACATACGGCGTCCCCGCTGCTTCGGGATGCAACTCAAACCGGGCACGCTCGAAATATTGCACGCGGAAGGCCCGGCCATCAGGCTGCACCTCATCAAATTCGGCGCTAATCGGATAGCCGAACGATGTCAAGCCCCCGTTTTCTTCCCAATATTGTAAAAACAGGCCGCCGACGCCAAAGCCGGTTTCCGGGAAGTAGCGGAGATCGGAGCGAGAGGCGAATGGTTCGGGGCGCAGAAAGGTACGCCCGGCGACATACTCCACCCCAACGAGCCCAATTTGGAATTCGTAGGGCGTGCCGCTCAGTTCCGGCCAATATTCAACCCGCGCGCGTTCAAACCACTGCACTTCACGGCCATTGTGCAACAAAGCCGGGCTAATCGGCAAACCAAGCCGGCGCAAACCGCCGAGCTGTTCATACGCAGCGGCAAAACGCGGCGCGATATCAACTTTGAAGGCTAGAACCGGTGACTGGCCGCCAGTCACTGCGGCTACGGTGGGGGACTGCAAAATGAGTTCACGTGGCGTCACGCGGTTTTGCGATGAGACCGGCCAACGCATCCCGCCAATCCCGGCAATCACGAGCGCCAGTATGATCAAGAGCAACACTACAAGCAGCACACCCATCCCCACCCGCAGACGGTTATTGCGCGCCGGTCGCTGGCGGATCGGACGAGTCTCAGCAGAGACCGGCGGAACCGGTTGACGACCCTGATCCGGGCCTGATGGCGCAGTTGGCGGTGGCTGGCTAGAAGGGGAAGAGACGGTTCCGCTCATTGGCCGCTCCTAGATATGAGCGATAATCTCACTTGCTACCACTTGCAGATCATCAGTAGTAGCGGTGCCGGGACGCCACAGCTTCACTGACCGATCACCATCCCAACGCGGAATGATATGGATGTGGAAGTGAAACACCACTTGCCCGGCAGCAGCGCCATTATTCTGAATAATATTAAAGCCATCGGGTTGCAACGCGGCGACAATGGCCCGCGCCACGCGCTGGGTCGTGAGCGCCGTAGCTGCCACCAGTTCGGGCGGCAGATCGAGCAAACCGGGCAATTCCGGCTTGGCAATGACCAGCGTATGACCCCGCGCCGCCGGATTAATATCGAGAAAGGCAAGAGTTAGATCATCTTCGTACAACTTAAATGCGGGCAGCTCACCACGCACAATTCGGGTAAACACCGACGTCATACGACCTCCGAAGTATCTAGCGCAGCCAGATCGTCTTCTGGCCCTGCGCGCCGGCCAAGCCACGCCAGCGCGATCACCCCGAGCAAGACCCCAAACCAGAGCGTGCAAAAACGGATCACGATCGTCGCCGTCGTTGCTGCGCTGGCGCTCACCCCAACCAGCGCAATCAGCAAACCGACGCTACTCACTTCTGAAGCGCCTAACCCGCCGGGCAAAAATGAGACTAAGCCAAAGAGCGTGCTTGCCGCGAAGATAAACGTCGCCTGCAAGATCAACAACCACGACGGCTCGCTACCGACCCCCATGAGTACCACAAAGAAGGCCAGACACTCAAAACCCCACGAAATCACGCTGATCAGCGTCGAGACGAGCAAAATGCGCCAGTGCAACAATTGCGCAGTCGTGGTATAGACCGTTTCGAGTCGCGGCGCAATGCGGGAGCCAAACGGCAAGCGCGCCACGAGCCGGATAACGGCGAATGCCAACTCTTGCCGTTGCACCACCACAATCCCGGCAATAGTCGCCACGACCAGCGCCACAAACAACGGGCGCGCCGGCGGGTAAAGGGTCACCCCCAATCCCATCAGCAACAACATAGCAATGCCGTCGGTCAACCGCTCGGCCAACACAATCGGCGCCGAACGGCTGATCGGCGCACCATTGCGTTGGCGTAAGAGAAACGACTTCAGCACTTCACCCATCTTGCCCGGTGTAACCGACATCACTAATCCAGCGGTAAAAATGAGCCCGCTCGTTGCATGGTCAATGTTACGGTCAAGCCGCAAATAGCGCAGATAATAGTCCCACTTGAGCCAGCGCAGCCAGTAATTAATGACGGTGCCAATCAGAATCAGCGGCAGCAGCAGCCAGTCGAAGGTGCGCAAATCGTTGCCAACGGCGCGGAGATCGCTAAACAAGCTGATCACGATCACCACCGCCAAACCGATGACGAGCGAGGTGAGAATTGATTTGCGCAACCCGGCGCGCAGGGAGGTTGTCGGTTTGTGTTGTTTCATAACGGCTCAATTATAGCATAGCAGCGCTGAGGGCATTTTGATGGTCGATTGCCTATAAAGGGGACTGGACTCCTATAGCAATAGGCAGCGCGATCAGGTACAATACCGGCAGGTATGGCATCTACTACACGAGGAAACTTCATGCCTGCCCGTTTTGCCCTCTATGGCCTGCTGATTCTCCTGATCAGTCTGATACCGACTCCCACCGCACAGGCCGCATCTACCACTGATTGGATCGTCAAACTGGCCGATGCCCAGCAAGCCATTACGCTCAGCTGGCGGCTGCGCATCCAAAGCATGAAACTGATCGGCGATCACACCTATCTCGTTCGCCTACCTGCCGAGATGCCGGCCACTGTAGCCGGCGAACGCTTCCGTGATCTCGCGGGGGTCATCTACGCCGTGCCTGATTATGAACGGGCTATTACCCGCACACCCAACGATCCCTTTATTCAGCAGCAATGGGCATTAGGTACGATCGGCGCTTACGATGCTTGGAATATCACGACCGGCGGGCCAATCATCATCGCAGTGATCGACACTGGAATTGACGCTGACCATCCTGATCTGAGCGGGAGGGTGCTGAGCGGGCTCAATACGATTACCGGCAGCACCAACACCAGCGACGATAATGGTCACGGCACCGCAGTGGCAGGTTTGATTGCCGCCGCCGGCGACAACAGTGCAGGTATTGCCGGTATCTGCTGGGGATGCCAGATCTTGCCGGTGAAGGCGTGTTTCAGCAATGGCCGCTGCCGCGATTCGAGCGTGATTAGCGCGATTCGTTGGGCCACTGACAACGGCGCTCGCATCATTAACCTAAGCTTGGGCGGGGCAATGAGTTCACCTGCGTTGCAAGATGCCGTACGTTACGCGACCGAACGCGGGGTGTTGATTGTCACCGCCAGCGGCAACGAGCGAGCCGAAGGCAATACGCCCAACTATCCGGCAGCCTACCCGGAAACGATTGCGGTTGGTGCAACCGGCTACAGCGATGAAGTCACCGGTTTTTCTAATACTGGCGATTATCTCGATCTCGTCGCGCCGGGCATCGATATTGCGACCACGCTGCCGGGCAATAGCTACGCGACCGCCACCGGCACCTCGTTCGCCAGCCCCTTTGTGGCGGGTGCGGCGGCGCTCGTGATGACGGTACGGCCCGATCTGAGCAACAATGACGTGCGCTGTGTGCTAGCGATTTCCGCCGAAGATCGCGGCGCACCGGGTCGCGACGGCGAGTATGGCTATGGCCGGTTGAACGTTTTGAATGCGGTGCAAACGGCCACCACCTATGGCGGCTGCCCATTAGGCACGCCAGTGCCGGTCGCGAACCCCGGCTTTAGTCCTTTTACCCGCGTTGAACCACCATCCGATGGCCGGCTCTTCTTCCCCGAAACTGGTCATACCCTCGGCGGTGGTTTTCGCGCGTACTGGGAACAAAACGGCGGCCTGCCGATCTTCGGCTTTCCGATCAGCGAAGAGTTTACCGAAATCGGCAGCGATGGCCGTCCAGTCACCGTACAATACTTCGAGCGCCACCGATTCGAGTGGCGCCCGGAAAATACCCCGCCCTACAACGTCTTGCTCTCGCGGATGGGCGATGACCTGCTGCGCCGGCAAGGACGCGATTGGTACACCTTTGAGCGCAGCGGGCCGGTCGCCGGTTGTCTCTACTTTGCCGAGACGGATCAGGCGCTGTGCGAGCCATTCCTCAGCTACTGGCAACGCAATGGCCTCGAATTCGATGGCCGGCCCGGCAAGAGCTACGCCGAGAGTTTGGCCCTGTTTGGCTTGCCGCTCTCGCAGCCGCAGATCGAAGAGACCCAGCCCGGCACGGTGGTGATTGTGCAGTGGTTTGAACGGGCGCGCTTCGAGCTGCACCCGGATGGGCAAGTGTTGCTGGGCTTGCTCGGTAACGAGTTGGTGGGAAGGTAGGGGAAGCAGCGAGTGATCCGCACAAGCAACATGATGGAGTGCGGTAGTTTGACTGCCGCACTCCATATCTTCATCTGTGACTACAGTCATAACCTCTTCAGGACAAGCGACACTAGCCGAGAACATTTTGTCATTGCATACTCAAACGGGTAAGACTTCGCCGCGCGGAGGCCGAGCGGCGTTCTGCCCCTTCGCTCGGCTCACAATGACAGGCCAATGTGTCATCGCGAGGGAGCGGCGGCAACTAGCGGCGCTGGCTGCCGCCCGACCGAAGCAATCTCTCGCTTCAGCGGAAATCGTGCCTGAGCAGGAGCAAACGGTGCGCGTCAGAGATTGCTTCGCCACACCCCACTCGGCTCGCAATGACAACAGGCGAGCGGGTGAATGACCCTTATTTTAGTAATCACAGGTGCTTTTATGACGATACTTCAACCAACCGAACACTTCTCGCCGCACGAAGAGCTGATCAACGTGATCACGCACGGCGCCGGAGCGGCGCTCAGTGCGCTGGCCGGCGCGATCTTGCTCGGTACAGTTTGGCAACGCGGCGACGGCTGGCAAATTGCTGGCGCGACGATCTTTTGCGTGACGCTGACCTTGCTCTACCTTGCTTCTACGCTCTACCACGCCAGCCGTGAACCGCGCCGGCGGGCAATCCTCGAAATCTTTGACCACAGTGCAATCTTTTTGCTGATTGCCGGCACTTACACCCCATTCACGCTCGTGAGCTTGCGCGGCACGTTGGGGTGGACGCTCTTTGGCCTCGTTTGGGGGCTGGCGTTGGCCGGGGTGGTGATGAAGCTCTTTTTGACCGGACGGTTTCGCCTGCTCTCGACCCTGATCTACGTTGCGCTTGGCTGGCTGGTAGTGATTGCCGCCGATCAGGTTTTCACTGCGCTCAACCCATTGACCATCGGTTTGCTGGTTGCCGGCGGCGTGGCATATACTGCCGGAACTCCATTCTACATGCTTTCGCAGCGCCGCTATATGCATAACATCTGGCACGGCTTTGTGCTGCTGGGCAGTGTGTTGCACTTTGGCGCAGTGGTTTCGGTGGTATTGTAAAACAGAGGTAAAACAGAGGTGCGGCAGTCGCACTGCCGCACTCGATAAGTGCATCTACCACACCACACACAGATTGCGCCCGCCCCGCTTAGCAGCATACAACGCCTGATCCGCCCGCTCGATCAGATCGCAGACGCTCAGCACATCATCAGTGAGGCTTGCGCTCCCTACACTGATCGTCACCGGACGGAGCGGCCATGCCGCTTGCTGCACCAGCCGGCGCAGCCGCTCGGCCAGCACATACGCGCCGTCGCTACCAGTGGCGGGCAAAATCACGGCAAACTCCTCGCCGCCATAGCGGGCAATGATGTCGTGCTTGCGGCCGCCTTCGCTCAACGCCTGCGCCACGATCCGCAACGTCTCATCGCCAGCAACATGGCCGAAGGTGTCGTTAAACTCTTTGAAGTGATCCACATCGATCAACAACAACGATAACGGCGCTTGATAGCGGCGGGCGCGATCGAACTCCTCGTTCAAACGTACATCAAACCCACGCCGGTTCAGCACACTGGTCAGCGGATCGATCAATACCTGCTGCTGCACCTCGGCCAGTCGGGTTTCGAGGCTGTGCAAATAGGCTTGGAGCGAATGACGTTCTTGTTCTTGGGCCAGCAACCGCTGTTCGAGTTGCAACAGATCACGGCGCAATTCGAGATGGTGCATAACGTGCCGTGATAGCACCCGCAGCATCTCGATCTGTTCGGGTGACAATTGGTGGGGTTGCAGATCAACCACGCATACGGTGCCCAGCGCGCAGCCATTGGCTGTCACCAACGGCGCCCCGGCATAAAAGCGAATATAGGGATCGCCGAGCACAAATGGGTTATTGGCAAAGCGGGGATCGCAGGTCGCGTCTTGTACTACAAACACATCATCAGGGTCATTGATCGTGTATGAACAGAAGGCTAGCTTGCGATCCACCTCGTTACCGGCAAAACCCAACCGCGCCTTCGACCACTGCCGGTCGCGGTCGATCAAATTGACCAACGCCATCGGGGTTTGGCAAATATAGGCCGCCAGTCGGACAATATCCTCGTACACCTGCTCTGGGAGTGTGTCGAGGATATGGTAACTTGCCAACTCGCGCAGCCGCTCCTCCTCGTTGGCTGGGATGGGCGGGATGGGCAGGTCTGGGTTGTCAGACAGTTCGGCAGACATGTGACAGATGTACCGATCGTACTAATAATTATAGTATATGATAACATACAATTATGGCTGCAACAAGGTGTTAGGATGCAAGAGGACAAGTGATGAGGATGGAAAGTATTAAAAAACCCCTACGCGAATATTCAATATACCAAGAGCGAAAAACAACGATCAATCATGCCTTTGCGTCGGCCATTGCACCAGTGGATCAGTACAATCAGGCAACAATATCTGAATCCATCCGGTTATTGGAGCAGGATCCAAATGGTGAACTAACCTGTGCTTACTGTAGCCAACCGGCAGAAACGTGGGATCATCTTGAGAGTCTAGTTGAGCATGGGCACTTTCGCGGTTATGGAGACATCATTGGCAATCTTGTGCCGTGCTGTAAATCGTGTCATTCGGCGAAGGGAGCTAAATCAGAGAGCTGCGTCGTCTACGAACGAGGCATCGCTTGGGCGAAACACAGGAGAGGGGTCGCAGGTGAGGGTCTGTTTACCACCGAGGACACGGAGGGTAGCCGCTCCTCGCCATCACTAACTATTGCTATCATCACCGCCACAACTGAAGCGCGTTGAAGGAAAGAGGGGCAACAATGTGGTTGCTGATGCGCATTGCCGGCTGGGTGTTGGTCTTGGTACTGTTGGTGGCGGTGGTTGGCGGCGGGGGCGGCTATCTCTGGCTGCGGCGGTCGTTGCATCAAACCACCGGCGAGGTTCAGGTGCGCGGTATCAGCGGGCCGGTGACGATTGTGCGCGATCGCGACGACGTGGCCCACATTACCGGCGCTACCGAAACCGATGCCGCCTTTGGCTTGGGTTTTGTCCATGCCCAAGAACGGCTCTGGCAGATGGAGGTGCAGCGCCGGATCGGCCATGCCCGCCTGTCTGAGGTGTTTGGCGAGACAACGCTGCGCACCGATAAGTTTTTGCGCACGCTCGGCGTGGCCCGCGCCGCCCGCAGCGCGCTGGCGAAGCTCGACGGCGAGACACTGGCGATGTTGGAAGCCGATGCCGCTGGCATCAATGCGTTTCTCGCTACCAATCCGGTGCTGCCGCCCGAATTTCTCATCATTGGCGTGCAACCCGAACCGTGGCAACCGATCGATTCGTTGGTGTGGGCCAAAATGATGGCGTGGGATCTCGGCAGCAAATGGAGCAATGAGGTGATGCGCGCCTTGCTGATCGCTAAGGTCGGCCCCGAAGATGCCAATTTTCTGATGCAGTCCTATACCACCGACGGGCCGCTGATCTTGCCCGAAGGGATGCCGGAGCTCACAACGATTGGCCACGCCGGCCCGTCGATCCAACCCGCTACCGCGCAAGCGATGCTCGACCTGTGGGAGACGATCCACCAGACGACTGGTCTCGGCGATCTGCTCTCTGGCTCGAACAATTGGGTGATCGGCGGTTCGCGCACTGCCAGCGGCAAGCAGCTGCTAGTCAACGATCCCCACCTCGGCAACCGTATCCCGTCGATTTGGTATCTAGCCCACATGCAGGGTGGCCGGATCAACGCGATCGGTGCGACCTTCCCCGGCTTACCGGCGATTGTGATCGGCCATAACGAACGGATCGCGTGGGGTGTGACCAATACCGGCCCTGATGTGCAGGATTTGTACATCGAACGGATCGACACCCAAAATTATGTCTAGTATAACAGCAGCGTGAACCGGTCACGCTCATCAACGAAGTGATTCAGGTCAAAGGCGCTGACCCGATCACGCTTACGGTGCGCATCACGCGCCACGGTCCGATCATCAGTGATGTCCAGAGCGATCTGCCCGATACGCTCGCCTTTCGATGAACGGCACTCGACGATGATGATCTGACCATGCGCGCGATCCTCAACATGAACCGCGCGCAGAACTAGGAGGAGTTTGTCGCTGCGTTGCACGATTACAAGACGCCGATGCAGAATTTTGTGTATGCCGACGTGGATGGGAATATCGGCTATTACGCGCCGAGTGCGGTGCCGATCCGGCGCAACGGCGATGGCAGGGTGCCGGTGCCGGGGTAGACGGATGAGTACGAGTGGATTGGCTATATTCCGTTTGAGGAGTTGCCGCACATCTACAATCCGCCGAAAGATTATGTCGCTACTGCCAACAACCGGGTGGTGGGAGACGACTATCCCTACTTGCTCGGCACATCGTGGGCCGCCCCGTTCCGCGCCCAACGCATCATCGAGCTGATCGAGCAGGGCAACCGGCTGACGGTGGAGAATATGCGGGCAATGTTGGGGGATGTCGTTTCGGTGCAGGCCCGCGAGCTGTTGCCAGTCTTCCGCAACGTGACCTCTGCCGGCGACCGCGAAGCCACCGCGCTTGCGCTGTTGCGCAGTTGGGATGGCGCGATGCGCGGTGACAGCGCCGCTGCCGCCGTCTATCAAGGCTACTACTACGCCGCCCTCGAAGCGATCTTCGCCGCCGATGAGCTGCGCGACGTTTTTACCACTACCTACCAAAACCGGCGCGACTTCCCGGCGCTGGCGCTGCGGGCAGTGTTGCTCGATGGCCAGCGCGAATGGTGTGACGATGTGACAACGATTGGGGTGAAGGAGGATTGTCCTGCGACGTTAGCCAAGGCGCTCAGCAACGGCCTGACCGCAATGGCAGCGGCGCAAGGCGAGAGCGATCCAGCGCGCTGGCGCTGGGATCGCGTCCACCAAGCGGTCTTCCCGCACAAGCCGTTCAGCCAAGTGGGGGCCTTGCGCGGCCTGTTTGAGCGGCGCATCCCAACGGCGGCGATACCTTCACCGTTAACTTCGCGTCGGTGCGCATTACTGAACCGTATCTGCAATACAACGCACCCTCGTAACGCCAGATCATCGATCTGAGCAACCTCATCAACTCGCGCTTTATGCACACCACTGGCCAATCAGGCAACATGCTCAGCAGCCGCTACAGCGACTTCCTTGAGCGGTGGCAGCGAGTCGAAGACATCTCGATGCGCTTTAGCGGTGCGATTGAAGGCGAAACGCTGGTCTTGCGTCCAGCGCCGTAACCGCTGGGTCACGGCCTCGACAACACCACCACCAACGTTGGACGATTCTGCGCGTTCCAATCGCCGGTGCGGCTGGTAACAAAATATTTGCCGCTGTGGTAGGCGCTATCCGCCGAGTAGAGCGCCAACCGCAGCGGCTGGCCATTGGCATACGCCTGCACCACCCCACGAGTGACGTCAATTTCGCGCTTCGGGAGATTGTTCCAATCAGGCGGCCCGAACATCACTTCGGCCCGACCACTACCGACGTTCTCGCGCGCGAGCGGCGCATTATTCCACGTTAGGGCATTGGGGTTCCAATCCTCACCTACCACCATTGCTTGGATCAGCGACGGCTTGGCGTCTTGGGGTTGCGCATTCCCCATCTGGCTCAGAATCAGCTTCGCCGAAACCACCGTTCGCCCAGCGGACAAACTATTCAGCGGGAAGGTGAGATAATACTTGGCAAAACACGGCCAGTCGGCGATATCAGCCTGATTTTGGACACTAATGTCGGCTTTGTCCACCGGCTGCGACCAATTGCCCCAGCGATCCCAGAAATTGCCGTCAGCATTACACATATTATCATCCTGACCGCCAACGCCAGCATCGGCCACCGTCACCCCATTCAGCCCGTGACGGATGATAAACTCTTGCGTGGCGCTGACTGGCGGCGGAGTATAGACCGGCAAGCCAAAACGGAGACCGCCCCACGTATGGGGTTGATTCGGGTTGAGGTTCGGCGGCCAGACCTGATCGGCGATCGGCGTACCGGCGGCATTATCGCGGTCATACACGATCACCCCCAACCGCCACTGCGTACCGTCGGCGGGCCGGCCAGCGAGGCCAAGGCTGGTAAAGGGGAGGAGGAAAGTCATTGCCCAACCGCGATCCTCATCGTTATCGTTGTTGGGTGCGTCGCCGCGCCAGCCGGGGATGGTGCTGAACGCGACATTGGCCGACGCCCAACTGCCACCGCTGACGCGCTGGCTCAACTGATAGCGCGCATCCGGCTCAGGCGGGCCGCGAAACTGGGCAACCAGCCGGTAACTCGTTGCCCCAAGTTGTGAGCCGCCACCAGTGTCGATAAAGACGGTCGCCGCATCCCACGCGGTCAGATCGGCGGCAGCGGGGGTGGTATCGTACCAAAGTTGCCGGTCAAAGACCGCGAGATAGAGATAGAGCGCCTCGTTGTTATAGCCAATCCGCACATCGGTATAGTTGCTGGTGTAACTGACTTGGCCAAACCAAAAGATCGCCATCTCGTCGAACCAGTCATTGGTAACGTTTGCCACCGGAAAGTAGGGCGCATTGACCCAATACTGAGGTTCGCCGGATGGCGCGAAAACGGCGGGCAACCATTGGCGGAAAGGTGGATTGTCAGCGGTGGTGATAGCGAGGGGAAGAGTGAGGGCTAGAACGATGAGGGAGGCCAGACCGAAGCGCCAGGAGCGATAAACCAAGGGGCACCTCCTGAATAGAAGCCCAGTGAGAAGCTCAACGCGCTTCTCACCCCCCATGTCATTGGAAGCGAGGGTTGGCCGCGTGACGAATCACGAAGCCAACGACCGCTCTTCCACGTAGATTATTTTACTACCTTGCGGCTCAAATTGCATGGGCACGTGGCGCAATTCGGGCAACGCAGCCCGGATGGCGTCGTGCCGCTCTTCAGGCGCGTAGACCAGCAAAAACCCGCCCCCGCCAGCACCGAGAATCTTACCGCCGATCGCGCCGGCAGCCCGCGCCCGCTCGTACCAATCATCAATCTGCGGGGTCGAAATGCCGCTCGCCAACTCGCGCTTCCGCATCCAACCTTCGTGCAAAATCTCGCCGAAGGCATCGAGGTCATCTTGGTGCAGGGCAAGGCGCAAATCACGCGCCAACTCTACCATGCGGCGCAAATGCCGGCGGCGCGATTCATCACGCTCGGTATTCTCGCGCTGCTCACGCAGCACATCGCTCGTCTTGCGGATGGCGCCGGTGTACAGCATCATCAACCGCTGCTGCAAGCGTTGTTTCGTTTCAGCGCGGCAGATAATCGGATCAACAAACACCGTCTCATCAGGGTTAAACTGAATAAACTGCAATCCGCCATAGGCGGCGATATATTGATCTTGCTTCCCGATCGGCGCGCCACAACGCTCAATCTCAACCATGCACGCCTCACGGGCCAACCGTTCAGCGCCGGCAAACCGGCCAATAAAGGCATAGAGTGCGTTTAGCAACCCCACCGTATACGTGCTTGATGAGCCAAGACCAGTGCCCTGCGAGGGAATATCGGAGATCGAGGTAATCTCGATCGAATGCTGCCGCCCCACCAAGCGCAACGCTTCCCGGATCAGTTGATGTTTGAGCTCATCAACCTGATCAACAATCTCAGTCACTGAATAGCTAGCCCGAATCTGATGATCAAACTTCTCGTTGACGGTGATATAGATATACTTGTTGATCGCCGTACTCACCACCGCCCCCGGTTCATAGCGGTAGAAGGCCGGCAGATCGCTGCCGCCACCAGCAAAACTGATCCGCAACGGCGTGCGCGAGATGATCATGGCATTGCCCCTTGTCGTTTAGATCGAACCATTCTCTGCATCGCATTGAAGCTACGAACACCGCATCGCAGAGCTTGATTTGCGGATGGCAAACGAATGAACTGAACACCACGGCGTGATCTGTCTATCCACACCGCCATCAGTATAATCTGAGCGTACCGCAAGCGAATGACAAAAACTTCACTAACAAGCGCGCCTGAGATAGCAATTTGTTTACGTCGCGCGCTCGCCAGCGGCGGAAGGCATCGCATACCCATCAGCGGGAATACTTCTCGATCTGATGGCAGAGCGGTATGCGCGACCGAACGCTTCCTTGCTCGATAGCGCATATCCCCACGATGAGAACTATCGACCGGCCCATTGGCATACACATTGAGCGCGTCAAAGATAAACGTACCATCTTTGTCGTACAGCCCGGCTGCGGTAGGCGGCAAGAGGCTCGGCACTTGGGTAATGCGATCGGGAATGATTGGCGGCAACGGACACGGAGCGAGGAAACGGTCCCGCACCTCGGCAGTGCCGGGGTTATCGTAGAGCAGGCGCAGGACCGATCCATCGATCTGGTTTTGATACAGCCCATAGTCTTGACCAATATCACGCGCCAGTGACACCACCATCTAGTTGTTCGACACATCGGGATCGGTCACATACTGCCCTTTGAAAATGCCGAACGAGGTTGGATTCCGTGGATTGACGTAGTCGAAGGTGAAGGTGGTCATCCCCATCAGCAGCGTATAACCGCCGGCACCGCGACGGTAGCTGCGCAAGCCGCCAAAGCCGGCAGCTTCCGTCATGTTATACATCGGAAAATAGTTCGCAATCAGATCCCCCTCTGGAGTGAAAGCACCGCCGTAGACATGGTTGGCTTCTTCGTTGCGGAAGGCGCCCGCCCACATCGCCAACTCAGTCCCGTCTGGGTTGATGGTAGCCGCCCGCCAAGCATTGCGAAACATGGTCTCGCCGCCAACCGGATTATTCCGATCAGCAGTTACTCCGTCACGCTGAATATAACTGCCATTGGGATCGGGAATGGTGGACATATCATTCAGCCGCCGTTAACGGGACAACTGTCATCTTTTTAAGAAAGAGACTGAGTGTTATGAACAAAAAAACGCCCAAATCGCACAGTCTACAAAGACCTTCAAACACCAAACGCAGTTGCTGACCGCATCCCAGCAGGTGGAACGCTTGCAGTAAGCAATGAGGAAACGAGCGGCATGCGAGAAAAGCGCCCAATCCGTCACCTATCGAGAGATGACTTACACCAAGATGAAAGCATTGTCACTATTTCTTTACTCCACTGTTAGCTGATCTTCAACCATAAGGTGTACTGTAGCATTGTCATCGTAGCCTGCGACCTACTACATGCTATAATCTAGTTGCAGCGCTAGGGGGGCTCATGCGCGCTGTCTTTCTCGACCGCGATGGAGTCATTAATTACAACCGGCCAGACCACGTCAAAGATTGGTCGGAATTCCAATTTCTGCCGGGCGCTCTGACTGCGCTCCGCCTACTGACTAATGCCGGATTTCGCATCTTTGTCGTCACCAATCAAGCAGCGGTTGGACGCGGATTGATGTCGGTTGAAACCCTCGAACAGATTCACGCCCGTTTGCGCGACATCGCCAGCTACCACGGCGCGCAGATTGACGACATTCGCTATTGCCCGCACCGGCCCGAAGAGCAATGCCACTGCCGGAAACCTCAACCGGGGATGTTGGAGGATCTCGCTGCCCGGCACCGGATCAATTGCCGCGAGGCGTACCTTGTCGGCGATGCGCTCAGTGATATTGCGGCAGGGCAGCGCATGGGATGCCAGACCATCCTTGTGAAAACAGGGCGTGGCGCTATCGAATTGCAGAAGCCGGAATTGCGGCGCTACCAGCCGTCATTCATCGCCCCCGACCTATTAGGCGCGGCGCGCTGGATGCTGGCCGAAGAAGCAGTGAGCGCTCCGTTCGCAACGCTACCGCTGCCCGGCGCATTTGTCTTGCCACAATAAGTAAGAGGAAGATATGGAGCGTTACGTACAGATTGCTGTTCGCAGCGCATTGGCGATGGGCCTCGTGATTGGCCTGAGCGGCTGTAGCATTGGCTCACTGGTTGGCGCGCCGACGCCGGAGCCATGGACGCCGCCGGCCCCTACGCCCACCACGGTCGTGGCAGCACCAACCGCCACTCCGGCGCCGCCCGGGCAACGCACGGTCGCCGTAGCGATCGGCGCCTTCGATGACCGGCGCGAACTGAGCGGGCAAGTTACACCGGTGCTCGAACGCGATCTCGCTTTCCGGCAGAGCGGCATTTTACGCAATCTGTACGTTGAAGTTGGCGCGCAAGTAACCACCGGCCAGTTACTGGCCGAGATCGATCTCGGCACGTTAGAAGATCAACTCCGCCAAGGGCGGATCAATGCCGAACAAGATCGACGCGCGATCGATCAGTCGATCGCGCGGGCGCAAATTGATGTCCGCGCCGCCGAAGTGGCGCTTGCCTCGGCCCGTGACCGGCTGAACGCCCTGACCACTCCGCCCTCTGCGACTGCGATCGCCGAAGCGCGCGCTGCTCTGCAACGGGCCGAAGCTGCGTTGGCCCGCACCCGCAATGACGCTTCGGCGGTGAAGACGCGCGCCGAGCGAGCGCTGCTCGACCGGCAAGCCGAATTGCAACGGGCGCAAGACGCTTATCAGCAGGCCCGCGCCCGGCTCGAAGTTGAAGATACGCCAGAGGTGCGTGCGCTAGTCGATCAGTTGGCTGCCGCCGTGCGGGCTGCGGAAAGCGCAGTTGCACTTGCCCAGATCGAATACGACACTGCCCGCGGCAACGAAATCGCCGCTGTGCAAGCTGCCGAAGCCGATGTCGAATTAGCACGCGCCCGGCTTGATCGCTTGATTAACGGGCCCGATCAGTTTGAAGTGACTGCCGCGCAGCGAGCGGTGCAACAGGCGCAGATCCAACTCGATGCCGCTCGCCAGCGGCTCAATCCCGACCCGTTGCTGATCAAGAGCCTAGCCGCTTCGGAACTGGCTATCAAAGAGATCGAACGCCAGATCGAGGCCCGCCGGATCTATGCTCCCTTCGACGGCGCGATCACGGCGGTTGATGCCTTAGTGGGCTTTCCGGTGCAGGCTGAGATTCCGGTGTTACGGCTCATGGATAACTCTGGCTTGCGGATTACGGTCAGCGGATTGAGCGCCGAAGATATCGAACGGATCCCAAATAGTGCGACGGTGAGTATCACGTTTGTGCGCTATCCCGGCCGCACCTTTACCGGCATGGTGCGCAAAGCAACGACGATGAACAACCCGCTGCAAGCGCCAGAACTGCATATCACGTATAACGTCGGCGATCTCGCCCTCGTGGTTGGCGATCCAGCGCTGGTAACGATCGATTTCGGCCAACGTGAAGGAGTGCGCTGGCTGCCGATCGAAGCCATCCGGCGCGATGGCGGCCCGCATGTCTTGGTACCAACTGAGAACGGCTCCCAACGAGTTGACGTGCAACTTGGACTGATTGTCGATGGCAAAGTGGAGGTTGTGAGCGGGCTGGAAGCCGGCGATCTGGTTATCTTGCCGGCATCCAGTTAAGAAGGAGCACGTTCATGCTCACGTGGAGCGACATCTGGTCATACATTCGCATCATGCTGCGCTGGTGGTGGGTTGCCCTCCTCGCCGCTCTCCTCGCCGCCAGTGCGGCGCTGATCTTTGCCATGCGCCAGCCTGATTACTACATCAGCCGGGCAACCCTGCGCGTCGGTGATACGCTCTCAACTGCCGTACCTGACCCGCAGATGATCGGTCTGACCAATACCGTAGCCAGCTTCTATGGCGAAATGGCTAAACGCGAGATTATTTTAGGCCCCGTGGTTGAAAAGCTCGGCTTGCCCTTCCCGTGGCCGGTGATCAGAGATTACATGCTGGCAACGAGCGTCAACCGACAAGCCAGTTTGCTGGAGATTACCATTACAGACACAAATCCGCAGCGCGCGACAGCCATCGCTAATGCGATTGCCACCGAGTTGATCCAATTCGGCCCGAATTCGCCAGAGAATGTCGCGGCGCAGCGAAGCCTGCTGAATGAGCAGATTGATCGCGCGCAACGCGAGATCACGGCACTCGATCGCCAGATCGACCAGACCCGTGAACTGCTCGCACAGGCCACCAGCGCCACCGATCTCCGCGAGGCGCGCAACCAGTTGCAAGAATTGGAACTGGCCCGCGATACGGCGCAAAATGCGTACACCCAGTTGTTGCGGCTGCAAAATACCAGTATGGTCAACAGTCTCTCGGTCTTTGAAGCTGCAAAAGTGCCGGGAGCACCCTTGCCGAACAAACGTAACCTGACGGTTGCCGTGGCTGGATTGGCCGGGTTGCTATTAGGACTGATGGCATCATTTGTGCTCGAAGCCATTGACACTCGCTGGCGCAATCATAACGATTTGCGCAACCGGTTTGGCCTCAATTTCCTCGGCGCAGTGCCCGGCAAGCGACCATTGATAGGCTTGAGCGAAGATGAAGCACACATGCGCGCCGACGCCGTGAAAGAGGCCCATACCCAGATTGTGCTGGCCGGCTTGCCACGCAATGCCCGCATTCTGATGATCAGTGGGCCGCGCCCTTCGTATGAACGGAGCGCGCTGGTCATTGATTTGGCACATTGCTATACGCTATCGGGCTATCGGGTATTACTGGTTGATGCCGAAACTGAGCAGGCTGCATTGAGCGAACTGTTTGGCAATCCCGAATCGGTGCTGCAACCGATTATGATCGATGGCGAAGCGCAAGTTTGGTCGAGTTTGCGGGTCACCCCGATAAAGAACGTGTTGCTATTAGCCCGTAACACCGACGAAGATGGCCGCCCCTTGCCGCCATCACAACCGTGGCCGGCGTTGGTCGAGGGACTGCAACGCGCTGCTGATATCTTAATTTTCGATGGCCCATCAACGCTCAGCGGCGTTGAAGCTGCACTGCTGGCACCGATGGTTGATGGCGTGGTGTTAGCGCTTAAGCCCGCTGAAGACAGCAGCCGCGACATTCAACAAAGCCTCAAGCGGCTGACGTTGAAACGCAGCGATAGTGTGCTTGGCGCGGTGATGTTAACCGATGAACATACGTTGGCCGGACAAACCGAGCGACCGCGCTTGCCATTGCCTAATCTCCGCCAGTTGTTGAGCGATATGCCGTTGCGGCTGCTTAATCCCGGCAAGGGTCAACCAGAAACGGCACCATCGGAAGAACAGCCTACCAATGGTATGTCTACGCCAACACCCGATTCGACGGCAGATCATAACGGCTTTGTTCGTACCGAACCGATCGCGGAACCGTCGCGCGTGATTGTAACCCCGGTCGCGGAACCGTCGCGCGTGATTGTGACCCCACCGGTGCCTGAACATCGAGCAGTCGTGGTGGCCCAGTCTAGCAGCGAACATCACAGCAATGGGCTGAAAGAACGCGCCTTAGGCGAGACGGTGTGGCCGGCAGCGCCGCAACAGGAAGGGAAGCGCGCCACCAACCCGCCAGCCGCAACACCGCCGCCGGCCCGGCGACGCCCAACCGCTGGTCGCCGCCGGCGCACGTAACGCACTATGAACTACTTGCAGCGACCGGTCACCCGACGAGCGTTTCTGACCAGCACCCTCGCCGCTGCAGGTCTCGGAGGCATCGTAGCCTATGGCGCCGAACAATGGCCACTGCCTGCGCCAACCACATTGCCGTCGCCACCTGTTTCACTAGCACCTGCCAACGGTTTTGCGCCATTAGCGTTAGTCGCCGATCCGGCGCCGCAGCCTGATTTCACGGCGTACCTTGGTGAGATCCTGCGCGCAGAAGGGTTTTTGGGTCTACGTCAGATCAGCCTGCGCCAACTGGATCGCCCCATCACCGCCGCCGTTATTATGGTGGGATCGACACCTCTCAGTCTGGACAGCCAAGGATGGCTGCGCCAATTTGTCAGTGCTGGCGGCGGTTTAGTCGCGATTCGCCCCGATCCGGCGTTAGCAGAAGTATTAGGGGTCAGGTATCTTGGCGTCAGCCAGATTGATGATACGTGCTATCCGGCGCCGGCAACCGGCATTGCTGGGCCGCTCCAGATTCACACCTTGTATGACCGGGTTGAACTACGCGGGGCGGAGGTGATTGCGACTGCAAGCAATGGTGATCCGCTCGTAACCATCCATCGCTTTGGGCAGGGCGCCGCCGCACTCTGGACGTTCGATCTGGCGCAGACTATTGCCCTCATCCGGCAAGGCAATCCGGCGTGGGCCAATCAGGAACGTGACCTGATGGAAGGTCTGCGCGCCAGCGACCTCTTTACGGGATGGATCAACCTTGAACGCATCGCCATCCCGCAAGCCGACGAGCATCAACGCTTACTGAGCCGGGTCATTGACGAGGTCAGCCCGCTGCCGCTTCCCCGGCTCTGGTATCTGCCCGACAATGCACCTAGTGCGATCATCGCCACCGGCGACGCCCACGGCAGCCGGGTGAGCCATATCGAACAGTTGTTGGCGATCGTCGAACGACACGGCGGCACGGCTTCGATCTACTACACCCCGCCGCCAGCGAACGCCAGCGGACGCTTAGCGCGCAAGTTGCGCTGGACGCTCAGCCGCACACCGTTGATCGGCTCAACGCTCGGCGGCGACGATCCGCTGCCGGGTCCGCATCACGTTGCTGCCTGGCGCGCCCGCGGCCACGAATTCGGCATGCACCCGTATGTCGAAGATGGACTAGAAGAAGGCTATTACCGGCACTGGAGCGAATTTCTCAAGCTTGGCTACGGGCCGCTGCCGCCAACCGTGCGCACCCACCGCATTCTGTGGCACGGCTGGGTAGACAATGCCGTGGTGCAAGCGCGGTACGACATTCGCATGAATCTCGATCACTACCACAGCGGCCCGGCAGTGCGCAAACCCGACGGCACGTGGACGATGGGATATCTGAATGGCAGTGGCTTGCCGCTGCGATTTGTCGCCGAAGACGGCACAATCATCGATGTATATCAGCAAGCCACCCATCTGGTCGATGAACACCTGATGCCAGTGTTTCAAACCGGGTACGATGTGGGGCTTAACGGAGCAACCGCAGCCAATCAGACGATTAGCCAAATTGCAGCCAGCATCGATCGCTACCCGGCAGCTTTAGGTCTCCAATGCCATGTCGATCCGTTCTTGCTCGGCGATCCGATTGCTGGCGAAGTGGCGCGCTGGCTTGACACAACGCTGAGCTACGCCGCTGGCGCTAAAGTACCCATCATCGCCGCCGAACGGTGGCTGTGCTTTATTGAAGGGCGCAATGCCAGCGATCTCAACAATATCGAATGGAACGGGCAACGACTACAAGGGACGATCACCGTACCATCAACGTCCTTGCCGCTCACGGTCTTGCTCCCAGAGGAATGCCGCAACACGCGGTTGCGTACAATTATGCTCGCGGATGGCGAACCCGCCACGCAACGGCGTGAAATTGCCGGCAGGTCATATCGGGTGATTAGGCTAACCAGCGGACAACAGCAGTTGATCGCCGACTATGCCTCGTGATAAGTTCATCAGTAAAGAGAGCGATGGCATGACATTTCCACCACTGCAATCGATCGGCAAGTACCTTGGCCTCACGTTGCTAAGCGGCAGTATTCTCGCCCTCCAAATCACCTTCACCCGTATCTTTTCGTTGATGATCTGGCACCACTTCACCTATATGGTGATCGGCATCGCCTTGCTCGGCGGCGGGGCAGCCGGAACGTTTCTTGCCGTACGCCGTTGGGGGCCTGACAAGCTCCAGCAGCGCCTCGGCGGGTTGGCGTTGCTCTTCAGCCTCGCCAGTCTAAGTAATCTGATCGCGATCACCACCATCGCCATTGATCCGCTGCGCACAGCGCAGCTCGGCTGGGCAATCATCGGCCTCGGCATCTACTTTACTTGTCTCTTCAGCACCTTCTTTACCGGCGGGTTGGTGATTGCCGCCATCTTTGGACGCTGGGCTGGCGCTGCCCACCGGCTCTATTTTGCCGATATGCTGGGGGCAGGCATCGCCACAATGACGGTCTTGTTCGTGATCCAGACAATTGGCGGCCCGGCAGTGATTGCCCTGATCGGGTTGATCGGTGCGTTGGCGGCGGTGCTGCTCGGCTACGAAGCCAAACCACGCCAGCGTTGGCTCTTGCCGGCCATGATTGGCGCGGAAGCGCTGGTGTTTGTAACATTGATCATGCGGCCACCCACCCTCGCCGTACCCGGCTCGAAAGAGCTGGGTTGGGCGATGCAGGCGCAAGGAACCGGCCCCGAATTTACCCGCTGGGATCCGGTTGGGCGGGTGGACGTGATGCCAGAGATCACTGTCACCGAACCGATGATCGTCGGCGCCGTCAGTTCAAGCTACCCGTTAGAAAACCGGCCAGAGCTGCCGCTGAAACTGGTGACGATTGACGGCACGTCAATGACCGGGATGTACCGTTTTGATGGCAGCGACGCCGATCTGGAACGGTTCCGCTTCCTCGACCACGCGGTGATCAGCGCCGCCTACCAGCTCGGCAATGAGCACCCACACACCTTGCTGATTGGGGTGGGGGGCGGGCTTGACATTCTGCTGGCCCGGCTCTATCGTGCCAAACAGATCACTGCGATCGAACTCAACCCGACAATCGTGAGCCTCTTACAAGATCGTTACGCCGACTACACTGGCCGGATCGCTGACCACCCCTCGACCGAGCTGATCGTCGCCGAAGGACGCAGTTTCCTGAGCCGCACGACCGAACAATACGACATCATTCAAGGCATCGGTCTCGACAACTTGGCCGCATTGTCGGGCGGGGCCTACGTGCTCGCCGAGTCATACCTCTACACGGTTGATTCGCTCGAACAGGCGCTGCGTGCGCTCACCCCGAACGGCATCTTCTCGTGGACGCGCGATGTCAACAACCCGCCGCGCGAGATGCTGCGCTTAACCGGGCTGGCGGCGGAAGCGCTGCGCCGGATGGGAGTGAATGATCCGTCGGCGCATATCGCGATTATTGCCAACGAGAGCGGGGTTAATGCCACGTTGCTGGTCAGCCGGTCGCCGTTCCAGCCGGAACAGATCGAACGGCTGCGCGCATGGGGGGCAGCGAACAACTTCACCATGCTGCACGACCCGTTGGCGCGGTTGAACACTCCCTTCGCCGACTACTTGCACGCTGCCGATCCGCGGGCTTTTGAGCGAGCCTACTCATTCCAAATCTTCCCAGTGACCGATGACAACCCCTTCTTCTACAACTACTTCCGTTGGGAGAACCTGCACTTCGATCGCAGTTATGAAGGGCGGCTCAACCGGTTCCCGATCGGTAATCTGATCTTGTTGACAATGGCTATCTTCGCGCTCGGCGCAGCAGTAGCATTCATCGTGTTACCGTTGGCACGTTACCAGCGCGACGGCCTGCGCATGCCCGGCGCCATCTCCACGTTGGCCTACTTCAGCTTGCTTGGCGCCGCCTATATGTTCATTCAGATCGTGCTGATCCAGCGCTTTACGCTCTTCATCGGCTACCCGATCCATGCGACAACCACGACCATTGCTAGTATGCTGGCTTTTGCCGCATTGGGCAGCCTGTTGGGCAGCAAACGCATTAGAACCGCCAATGGGCTACGGCTAGCGTTGATCGGCATTGCGGCGCTGACAGCGATCTATATCGTTGCCCTGCCGCCGATCTTCGCGGCGTGGATGCACTGGCCTGATTTGGCACGGATCATCGCCAGCATCTTCATCATCACGCCGCTGGCTACCATGCTCGGCCTCCCCTTCCCGGCAGGGTTGCGCCAACTCAATGCGCGCGTGCCGGGGCTCGTGGTGTGGGCATGGGGGATGAACGGCGTCTTCTCGGTGATCGGATCAGTATTGGTGATTGTGGTCAGCATGGCGAGCAACTTCACCACCGCAATGCTGAGCGGCGCTGCCGGCTATGCGCTAGCGGCTATAGTTGGCGGCGCGCTCTGGAAGGTAGCGGTGCGCGATCCGGCAACCGTCAGCGTACCAGCGAATGCTGCGGCTGATACGTCGGTGACTCCAGTTGCAAGATGATAGCTGTTGGGGTGGGGCTAATCCCGATACACAATGCTGGTTTGATTGGGTGATGATTAAGGTGCGGCAGTGGTACTGCCGCACTCCATAAGAGAACGAGCGCGCGGCAGGGAACCTACCGCACTCCATGCGAAGGAGGATGACGATGCGCACTGCCAGTCTTGTCGCCGAAGCGCATCCAACCGTTGCCGAGCGCAGCGCCAGCAGTGCGCGCATTGTCGCGATTGACGCACTGCGCGGCGTGGCGCTGACCTTGATGGCGCTTGACCATAGCGCCTTCTTTGTAGGGGCCAGCTTACAGGCCGAATCGTATGGAGGCCAGCCGGTCGTGTTACAAAGCCCCGCCTATTGGCTGAGTGGGTTGCTCACTAATCTCGCCTCACCGATCTTCTTCTTTCTGGGCGGCTATAGTTTGGCGCTCTACGCCGCGGCGCAGGCCCGGCGCGGCCGGCCGCCGCAAAACACCACCAGATTTATGCTCATCCGGGCGCTAGTCATTCTCGTGCTCGATCTGACGGTCTGTGCTTGGTTCTGGAGCGGCGCCACGCCTTACGTGCATGTGTTGACCAGCATCGCCGCAGCGATGATCATCCTCGCCGGCTTACGGCACTTCTTAACACCACGCCAAATTGGCATCGTCGCCATCATCACCTTGCTGATTCATCAAGCATGGATTGGCTGGATGGCGAACGAGCTCGCAGCGAATGCACCGCAACCCTTCTGGCAAGCGTTCTGGCTGACATATAGCTACGACACCAACCCCGCGATCGGATTTGCCGTATTGGGATGGGGGCCGCTGCTTTGGTTGGGGTATGCGTTGGGACATTGGCAAGAACACCCGGCTTTGCGCCAGCCGCGCAATTGGGTGCAGATTGGGTTTGGGTTGCTCATCCTCTGGCTCGTGCTGCGGCTCATCGGCGGGTTTGGCGATCTCGGCGCGATGGCTGCGATTGGCAATACACCTGCCCACTGGTTGATCATGAGCAAAGCGCCGCCTAGCCTCAGCTACTTTGCCTTCAACCTCGGCATTGCGGCGCTGATCCTCGCATGGGCTTACGCCACCCCGCACCTCTTCACCACCGGCTGGCTGCGCTGGCTGTCCATGGTCGGGCAAGTCTCGCTCTTCTTCTACGTCACCCACATTATCATCTACCACCTCGTTGCCCTCGTCATGAACCAACTGCCGCTGATCGGGCCGCGCATCATCTGGGGCTACAGCGCGTGGTTGGCCGGGCTGGCCGTGTTAGTGCCACTTGGCTACTGGTACCTCCGGCAACGCAAGCGGTATCCGCGGGTGTTAAGTTATCTGTAAGGATGCGCTTTGCGCTCTTGCTTACCAACGAGCAAAGAGCAAGCGGCCATCCCAAGCAGCGATGACTGCGGTACTATCATGTGGATTGCGGCAATGGAGCTGCCGCAGTCCACATCTATGCTCAAGAGAAGGAGGTGTGCAGGCTGAAACGATATGACAATGGCGTCATCTGTCCACTGCTTTTCGTTTAGCAGGCTGTCAGCCGATAGTGATAGGGTATAAACGATGAACAATCAATTGCCACGCACCCTGATCATCGCAACCAATACGCCGGCGCCGGAACTAGCGGCAGCAGTACGCGATGGTAAACACCAGCGGGTTGATTACCTCGAACTAGCAACCCGCTTTGGCAGCCGTTACATCGATTACGGCATCGTCCGCGCCAACCCGATGCTACAACAGCTAGAAGAATGGCTAAGGATGGATTTACGGTTGGCACGGCAGGTTGTGCAACTGGCGCGGCGCGAACGATACCAAGCGGTGATTAGTCTTTCCGAGCGGGTGGGGATCCCATTGGCGCTCGTACTGCCCCGCAACGTGCGCCATCTGGTTATCTTCCACCATGGTATGTCGGCGCATAAATTGCGTTTGATCAAGGGGTTGGGCTTGCAACGGCGCTGGGATGTAGCCGCAGCGATTAGCCAAGCTGAGGCGGACGGGATGCGACAAGCACTGAAGATGCCGGCAGAACGAGTGGTCGCCTTGCATACCCCGGTGGACACCCATTTCTACCGGCCACAACCGGTTACGCCGCCGGCTAGCGTTGTGCAGAGCCTTGGTCTTTCGCACCGCGACTACCCAACCTTGATTCAGGCAATGCGGCAACTGCCGCACATTCCTTGCCACCTGCGGGTCGGGAGTAGCTGGATGAGCGGGAAAGCAGGACACGAAAACGAGACCCTACCGGCCAACATCAGTCTGCAACCATTTGTGCCGCCGGATCGGTTACGCGATTGTTATCTAGAGAGCCGGATCGTCGTGGTGCCGATCAAGGCCAGCACCCAATGGAGCGCCGGCTGCACCTCGGTGCAAGCGGCGCAAGCAATGGGACGACCAGTGATCGCCACCCGCCGGCCGGGTTTGAGCGAATATGTGATTGAATGCAAAACGGCGCTGTTGGTTGAACCGGGCAATGCCGAACAGATGGTAGCGGCGATTGCCACCCTTTGGGACAACCCCGATCGCGCGGAAACTATGGGGCAGGCTGGACGCCAGTTGATGGAAGAGCGGTTTACGATTGATCAATGGTTGGCAAAGGTGGAAGAATTGGTGCAGTGGATGGTGACCAAGCCTAAACCAACATTGTCCTTGATAATGTCAGGGTAGATTGTCATGAGTACACTTGCCCGCACCGTACTGCGCAATTCGGTTGCCGGTATGATCGCTCAGGTGGCGATCAAAATCCTCTCGTTTGGCTTTTCGATCTTGATCGTCCGCCAACTGGGGGCAACAGCTTTCGGCCAATATGCCGCAGTGATCGGCTTTGGCAGCGTCTTTCTGTTCATTGCCGACCTCGGTTTAGCGCCCTATACGGTGCGTGAAGTGGCCCGGTTACGGAGCGAACCGGATCATCTCGAGCGGATTCGCAATCTCTATGCCGATGTGCTTGGCCTGCGCCTCATTTTGGCGTTCATTGCCGGGATCATGGTGGTAAGCGCCGCTATCATCACCGAACGGTCCCTCTTGATGATCGGCGCAATTGCTCTCAACGGAATCACGCTGCTCATCTACGCCATGCATGGCAGCAGCGAAGCAATATTAGCCGGCTACGAACGGCTCGATCTCACTGCCGGCATGCAAGTCGTGAACCAATTGATCTTCGTGACGCTCGGCGGATTGGCCCTTTGGCTCGGCTTTGGCTACTATGGTCTGATCATTGCCACGCTGATTGGCGTAGCCGCAATGACCACCTTAGTCATGCGAGCGCTCTGGCGGTTGGGCATCCATCCGGGACGTTGGCAACGTGATCGTTGGCTACGCTTATTACGCGCTGCCTTCCCGTTTGGCGTGATCGGGTTGACGCTTGGTCTGTCGTACCGGTTTGATACGGTGGTGGTCAATGTCAGCTTTGGCGATACCGCCACCGGCTACTACAACGCAGCCTACAATCTTATTTTTGCGCTCGTCACGCTCTCGAACGTGCTGAATACGGCGTTATACCCTTCCCTGTCACGTCAGGCCAAGCTCGATCCGGGCAATCTCCCGCGCATTTACGAACGTATTCTGAGCTATTTACTGATCGTGGCCTTACCGATTACCGCCGGCGGCTTTATTCTCGCCGAACCGATCGTGAAGCTGCTGTTTGGTGAAGCCTATGCAGCCAGCGCGCCCTTACTCGCCTTGCTCATCTGGACATTGCCGCTGATGTTCTTGACCGAATTTCTCGGTTATGTGGTTGTGATTGCCGACCGTGAGGCATTGGTCGCGCGTTCTATCATGGTCAGCAGCGCCGTCAATGTCGCAGCGAACCTTATTTTCACGCCACGGCACGGCGCGCCAGCGGCAGCGATCATCACCGTGCTGACCGAAGCGGTATTGGCGGTGCAATATGTGTGGCTGTTGCGCGACCAATTACGCCTGATGCGCTGGCAACCAATCGGACGAGCGGCGATTGCGGTGGGATTGATGGCTGTGGCGGTCTATGTAGCCCGCGAATGGCCGGTTTTGCTCGTTATTGTCGGTGGTGGCGTGATCTATGGCGGGTTACTGATCGGGCTACGGGTGATTGGCGGGGAAGAGGCTTCCTTTGTGCGCAATTTGTTAGCGGCGCGCCGATAGGAGGAAGGCATCATGCGCGTGTTGCTCGCGGTTCATCACTGCCCTCCCACATACAGCGCCGGCGCTGAGTTGTACACGATGCAGCTGGCGCGCGAGCTGTTGCGGCGTGGTCACGAAACCGAAGTGGTCTGTGTCGAGACACTCGCGGCCACCCAACCCTTCGGAGTGCGGGCCGAACCCGATCGCTACGAAGGGATCCCGGTGTGGCGCTTACATCTTGGTCTGCACGACGCGCCGGCCAACTGGAGCTATGCTAACCCGGCGATCGAGGCGTGGCTGCACGAACGAATGCGCGTCTGGCAGCCGGACGTTATGCACCTGCACAGCGGCTATCTCATCGGCGCCAGCGCAATCGCGGCAGCGCGTGCGCTGGGCATTCCTACCATTGTAACGCTCCACGACTACTGGTTCCTTTGCCCGCGCATCACCCTGCTGCGCGGCGATGGTTCGCTCTGCCGGCAACCGCCGGATGATCCCGCCGAGTGCGCGTGGTGTTTGCAACTCGACCGGCGCCGTTACCGCTTGTCGGAACAGATCAGCGGCGGCTGGGCCGGGAGGGCGTGGATCAGGCTGGCCGGCAATGAAGGCCGGGAAGAACAACAGGCCCGGCGCGAGACGTTGCGAGCAGCATTGGGGCAAGCCGATCTCATCATATCGCCATCACATTTTTTAGCCGGCTTGTTCGGCGAACAACTGCCGCAAATTCAAGTGATACGCCTAGGCATCGCTCGCGAACGATTGCGCAACATCCCACCTGTCCGCTCCGGATCGATCCTACGGCTCGGCTACATCGGCCAGATCGCACCGCATAAAGGTGTACATGTGCTGATTACGGCGCTGAAAAGCCTGCCCTCCAGCGATGTGACCGTTGAATTAACCATCTTCGGCAACACCGAGCAAAACCCAGCGTATACCCGCTATCTGCGCCGGCTGATCGGCGATAACCCGCACATCCATCTGGCGGGCAAGTTTAGTCACGACCAATTGCCAACCGTCTTAAGTAGAGTTGATGCGATGGTCGTGCCATCGATCTGGTACGAGAACAGTCCGCTCAGCATTATGGAAGCGCATGCCGCCGGACGACCGGTGATTACGTCACGATTAGGCGGTATGGCCGAACTGGTGCGCGATGGCGTTGATGGTTTGCACTTCACGCCGAACGATAGCCGCGATTTGGCTCGCCAACTACAGCGGTTGCGGACGGAAAAGGGCTTGTTAGAGCGATTGCGGGATGGTATCCAACCACTGCCATCGATTGACGACGAAATGCAGACGTTGTTGGGCCATTACACCGCGCTGCTCGAGCGACGCGGCGCAGTGCGAGGAAGAGTCTGATGAAGCCGCGCGTCGCCATTATTGTGCTGACCTACAACGGCATCGCCGACACCTTGGCCTGCCTCGCTTCGCTCTACCGGCTAGAGTATCCATCTGCACGGTACGAGGTCGTGGTGGTCGATAACGGGTCACGCGATGGCACCCCAGCGCAGGTACGCAATGCGTTCCCCCAAGCGATCGTGATCGAGAATGGGGTAAACCTCGGCTTTGCCGCCGGCAACAATGTTGGCTTACGCTACGCGCAAGCGCAGGGGTACGACTACGCGTTGTTGCTTAACAACGATACCGAAGTAGCACCGGATATGCTCGAGCGGCTGGTGGCAACCGCCGAGGCTGACCCTACCATCGCCGCCGTGGGACCGATCATCTACTACTACGATGCGCCCCAGCGGATCTGGTCGGCGGGTGGCAGCATCGACTGGCGGCGCGGCATTTGCCGCATGGCTGGCGAAGCGGAGGATCACGGCCAGTATCCGGCCCGTGTGGTTGATTTCATCACCGGCTGCGCGATGTTGATCCGGGTGGCGTCGCTGGGGAAGGTTGGCCTGCTCGACGAACGCTTCTTTATGTACTTTGAAGAGACCGAATGGTGTGTGCGGATCACACGGGCCGGGTACTCTTGCTATTTCACGCCGGCAGCTAAAGTCTGGCATAAAATCCCGCTCAACGCTCGCTTTGACCGCGAATATCTCGCCTATTACATGACGCGCAACCGGCTGCTCTTCTTGCGGGCCACACGGGCCACCTGGCGCACGTGGCTGGATGCGCTTATTCTGCAAGACCTGCGCACCTACCTCAGTTTGTGGCTGCGCCCCAAGTGGCGGACACGCAAAGGCCGGATCGGGATGGGGTTGGGGTGGTTTGATTTCTGGCGGGGACGGTTTGGGCCGGCGCCGGTGGTAGTGGTGGGGAGATAGGACACGGATGCACACGGGTGCGACGGATTGGAACTGTTGAGGGTTGGTGGGTATGGAGCAACTAGCGCACAAACGGCCATTACGGATCGGCATCGATGCCCGCTACCTCTCACATGGGTTAGTCGGCGGCATTCACACCTACCTCAAGCATCTGTTGCCGGAACTATTTGTTGCCGGCAGCAACGAGCAATTTGTGTTGTACACCGACCGCAAAGCACCGTTTGAGCTAAGCAATTTGCCGACCAATGTGACGATCCGTACCTTGCCGTACCGCAACACCCTATCGAGTATCAGGAATGACGTGGTTGGTCTGCGTCGCGCAATGACTGCCGACCGGATCGATGTTGCGCACTTTCCGGCCAACTATGGGTTTGGGCCGCACCACGCCGTTACGATCATTACCCTGCACGACGCGATTAACGTCATGCCGTGGCATGAGATTATTGCCGGCCACAACAAAGACCCGCGTTCAATCACGATGATGACGTATCTCCATGTGATGACACGGCGCGCAGTGCGCCGATCGCACGGCCTACTAACCGTGTCGCAGCATGCGAAACGCGATATTCTGCGCTATTGCCGGTATGATACCGATGCGATCAGCGTCATTCCGCACGGCCCCCCCCCCGATGTCCGCCGGATTACCAATGAGCAGGTCTCCGCTGAAGTGCGGGAACGATATGGACTGACACGCCCGTTTGTACTGGCCGATGGGTTAAAAAACCCGGCAGTACTCGCGCGCGCATGGCCGCTGTTGCCGGAATCGCTACGGCAGCGGTATGAAATCGTCTTTTTCGCTCGCCGTGAACCGTGGCCGGCCGTGCGCGAGGCAGTAGCGGCGGGGTATGCTCATCTGCTCTTGCGTCCGCCACGGCCTGATCTCATTGCACTATTTAGTATGGCAGCAGCGTTTGTTTTTCCATCATGGTTTGAGGGGTTTGGAATCCCGATCCTTGAAGCGATGATCTGTGGCGCGCCGGTGATTGCCTCTGATCGCGGCGCCATCCCGGAAGTCGTAGGCGATGCCGGTCTGATCGGTGACGCAGAAGATGAACAAGCCTTGGCCCGTCATCTCACCACAGTGCTGAGCGACCCCATTGCAACCGAACGGCTGCGGCAAGCAGGTTGGCAGCGCGCCCAACAGTTTTCATGGCAGCGAGCCGCGCAGCAAACGCTCACGGCTTATTATGCTGCTGTGGAGCGGCAGAAGCGATTAGCAGCATGGATTGGAACAGCATAACCAATAGGACGACGCCATGCGCATCCTCATCCTCTCAACGTGGTGGCCTGAACCCGACGACAACGGCTCACGCTTGCGAGCAATGGCAATTCTGCGCGGCTTAGCGGCCCGGCACGAACTACACCTGCTGGCCTTCAGCCAAGGGCCGGCTCCTGCGGTGCAAGCCAGCAAGATCAGCCGGCTCTGCCGCACGTGGCAAGCTTTTGAGCGACCCGATCGGCCACTGACCTTGAGCGACCGGTTAGGAAGCATCACCAGCTCGAAGCCGGCATCGGTGCGGGTGCGTTGGAGCAACGCCTTCGCCGAAGCAGTGGTAGCGGCGGCCACCCGCTGGAAACCGGATGTGGTGCTTGCTTTAGAGATCGATGTCGCCGCGTATGCCTGCCTTGTGCGCGATACGCCACTGGTATTGGAAGAATTGGAGCTCACATCCATCCTCGAAGATTATCGCCACCAATCGGGCTTGCGCCGGTTGCGAAGCCTGCTGACGGCCACCCAGCATCGCCGCTACGTATCAACGATCTTGCCGGCGTTTGTGGCTGTCACCACTGTTTCCGAACGGGAAGCGGCACTCGCTCGCCAGATCGCTGGTTCACCCCCTCCGGTGATCACGGTCATTCCCAACGGGGTCGATAGCGCCGCTTGCGCTGCTTACAGCTACCGGCCCGAAACCGATACGCTGATCTACCCCGGTGCGCTCTCGTACAGCGCCAACTTCGACGCCGTCGATTACTTCCTGCGCGCTATCTGGTCATTGATCCGCGCCCGCCATCCGCAAGCGCGTTTCCGTATCACCGGGAGAGTCAGCGATGAACAGCGCGCAGCGCTGCCGGACATGCCGGGGGTTGAGTATACCGGCTACGTGGACGACATCCGTGACGTGATTGCCCGCCATGCGGTGGAGGTAACGCCGATTCGAGAGGGTGGTGGTACGCGGCTGAAGATTCTCGAAGCACTAGCGTTAGGGGTGCCAGTGGTCAGCACCAGCAAAGGGGCGGAAGGGCTAGAACTGATTGATGGTAAACACCTACTGTTGGCCGATACACCGATGGATTTCGCCCGCGCTACCAGCCGTTTGCTCACCGACCCGCCGCTCGCCCGCCGGCTTGGCGAAGCCGGCCGGCACGCAGTGGCCGCGCGTTACGATTGGCGCGTGATTGTGCCGCGCTTAAACGACGTACTGGAAGAAGTCGCCCAACCAAGGAAGTTCCGCTATGACATGGCCCGCGCCTGACGCAAGTATTATTATTGTCAACTGGAACACCTGCCAACTCCTGCTCGATTGTCTAGCAGCGCTACCGGCGGCTACCGCCGGCATCGAAACCGAAGTTTGGGTGGTTGATAACGGCTCACGCGACGGCAGCGTCGCGGCGGTGGCCGCGGCCTTTCCCGACGTCTTCATCATTGCCAACCAAGAAAACCGCGGTTTTGCCACCGCTAACAATCAGGCTATCCGGGCCAGCAGCGGGCGATACGTCTTCCTGCTCAACAGCGACACCATTGCCCAACCTGAGTCGATCACCCGGCTGGTGCGCTTTCTCGACGCGCACCCCGAAGTTGGCGTCGTTGGGCCGCAATTGCTCAACGTTGATGGCTCATTGCAACCATCATGGGCAATGTTCCCGAACCTGCTTACCGAACTGACCGGCAAAAAGATCCGGTGGCGGCGGCGGTACCCAACCAAAGACGGCGCAACAGCATACGCAACCGACTGGCTCGATGGCGCGGCTATGCTCTTGCGGCGCGAGGTCGTGAAACAAGTCGGCTTGCTGGACGAAGCCTATTTTATGTATACTGAGGAGGTAGACTGGTGCTACCGGATCAAGCGGGCCGGCTGGCAGATCTGCTACCTTCCTTCGTCCTCGATCATCCATTTCGGTGGTCAGAGCAGCAAACAAGCGGTTACGCGCATGAAGGCTGAGCTCTACTTCAGCAAACTGCGCTTCTTCGCCAAGCACTACGGCCAAGCCGCAGCCTTGCTGTTAGGAATAGGATTGCAAATCATCTTTTTTGGCAAGGTCACGATTGGCAGCGTCTTGGTAGCTGCCGGCGGCGGTCACCATCCTACCGGCGAGCAATTTGTGCGCGATGGCGGCCTGCTGTGGGCGACGATTGGGCGGCGGGTGCAGCAACCGGTAGCGCCGGAACGGTTTTAAGGATAGCAATGCCATATTAACCCCACCCCAGCCCCCCCGCTGGGTTCAAGGGCGGACAGAATATCTGATCTGGAATCCGGCCTTTTGAAGGGCCGGCTACGATGACGAAGCGCGCTGCGCAGGCTGCTGACCATCACCCCCTCCTCTCTCCCACTGACGCGGGAGAAGGGAGGGGAGATTCGAGCGTTGAGGCATCGCACAGCGATCGCACGCAATAACGATAGGTAAACGAAGGCGGTAACAGCTATGCTTTCTTTTCTGCGCCACATCGAAACCCCGCACTGGCTCGAACGCCTGCCGCGTCCGCTGATTATCGGCGGCGTGGTGGGCGGATTGGCTATGTACAGCCTCGTCATCGGCGCGATGTTCGGCACCGATCGGCAACTGATCGGGTTGGCGCTGCTGGCATTGCCGCTTGGACTGATCGGCTTCACCTTGCTCCTCTACCGGTTTGAGTGGTTTGTGTTGATCTTACCGCTCACCGCCCTCGCTATGCGGCCAATCTCGGTACCAGCAGGCAACGGCAGCGAGCTGCCGATCAGCATGTTGCTGACGCTAGCCCTCAGCGGGATCTGGATCTTGGCTATGATCACACGGCAGACATGGCAACTTACGCCATCGCCGCTCAACAAACCGTTGCTGGCATTCATGTTCATCTGCATCTTCTCAGTCCCTTGGGGCATCTTGTGGGCCGACCCCATTCTCAACTGGCGGGTTATGGGCAACTTTCGCTTTGCCCAGATTGCGTCATTGTTGTCATTTCTTGGTCTCTTGAGCATACCGCTCTTGGTTGGGCGCTTTATCCAACATGAATGGCAGATCAAAGCCTATTTAGGCATGTTTATTATCTGCGGCGGCTTGATGACTATCGCCCAGACATTCAATATCAATCACGTCTTCCTCACCGACGCTGGATTGTGGGGACTATGGTTTAGTTTATCGGTCGCCGGGATGATCTATTTGCAGCCAAACATGCATTGGGGATGGCGATTGGCCGGCAGCTCCTTCTTAGTCTGGCACCTCTGGCTGGTGGCTATTCGCAATTCACTCTGGGTTTCAGGTTGGTTGCCGACCATCGTGGGCTTGTTAGTGATGGCCTTCTTCGCCTCGCGTCGCGCCTTTTTCGTCTTAGTAGCAATTGTGGTTTTGAACTTAGCGGTTGGGCCGGGCCACGTCTATATCGATCAAGTGATCAACCAAAATATCGAAGAGGGAGGATTGGGACGGTTAGAAATCTGGCAACGCAATCTATGGGTTGCGCAGCAGCATTGGCTGTTCGGTACCGGCGTAGCTGGCTATGCGCCCTATAATATGACCTACTTCCGCGAAGATGCGCGCTCGACCCACAACAATTACTTCGACATTTTGGCGCAATTTGGCGTGGTCGGCTTCGGCATCTGGATCTGGTTCGCCATCACCAGCCTCTGGTACGGTTGGCGAACGATTCAACTCGCACCGCCGGGCATCTTGCGCACGACCGCAATTGTGGCCACCTCAGGCTGGATTGCCGCCCAATCCTCAATGATGCTGGGAGATTGGATACTCCCATTCCTCTACAACCAAACGGTAGCTGGCTATAAATATACGATGTATAGCTGGGTATTTGTAGGGTTGTTGATCAGCGTTCACCAATTAGCACAGAGGGATTAGGCACGATGAAGGCACGGCTGGTTTTGCTCGTTGCGATGTGCTCAATCCTGTTCATAGCCGGCGCACAAACTTCTGCCTACGGGCAAGGATTATGGTCAAATCCGATTGAAATCTCGCCGCTGCAATACGGCCAAGTGCCGCTCGAACAGCTCGAACGCCGCTATGGATGGTCGTGGCTGCCTGATATGACCCTCGGCCCCGATGGCAGCGTTCATGTGGTCTGGTACGGCGGCTTGATTGTTGACCAACGTGAAGGCGGCACGATTGACTTGCTGATGTACTGGCGCCGTAATGCCGATGGTACGTGGGAACCGGCCCGTGAACTGATTGCGCCGGGAACCGGCGGTTATACGGTACGAACCGCGATCGCCCTCGGACGTGATGGCAATCTCCACCTGCTCTATCGGGCCGGCACCAGCATTCTCTATACTCACGCCAACTGGAACGACGCATTCAAACCGCAAGCGTGGTCTGAGGGGCGAATAATCAACGACACCGGCTACTACCTCGCGCTGGCAGCCGATCAGACCGGCGGGATCCACGCCTTCTGGAGCGATATTGTTACTGACAACACAAACCCGCGCTGCTATGGGTGCGGTGAACTCTTTTACCGTCGCTCAACCGATAATGGCGCCACATGGTTGCCGGTAGTGAATCTCTCGCAGAGTGACGATGGCGAAAACCGGCCACAGGTGCGGGTTGATGCCTTTAACCGGATTCATATTGTCTGGGATGAGGGAGCCGACTGGTACGCCGGGCAGGGCCAACCGCACTATGGCGTCTACCGGCGATCAGACGACGGCGGCGTCACGTGGACTGATCCGGTCAAATTCAGGTTGCCTCCCGCCGCAGTGCAGGGTATCCGCCAGCAGCTAGGCAACGAACTGCGAACCAATGGCGAATCGAATGGGCCGCCCCTTGAAGCAGTGCAACAAACAGCCATTGCCGTCGATTCAGCCGGGAATCCATCAGTAGTCTATCGCGGCGTGCGCAATGATCGGGTGTATTTCCAACGATCGCTTGATGGCGGCAATACATGGCTGCCGGCAACCGAGATTCCCTACGTGCGCGCCCGCAATATCAGCGACAACAACCTTGACTATTACAGTCTCGCCACCGATAGCGCTAATAATATCCATTTGCTCATGGTTGGGTTTACGGGAACGGCCAACATCAACCTCCCACCGGCGCTGATCCACATGACATTCGACGGCACGCGTTGGCTACCGCCGCGGATCATCATGCAAAACGAACTGTATCCAGAATTGCCGCGATTGGTCATCTACAACGGCAACCAACTCCATGCTGTTTGGTTTACCCGGTCGCAATTGTTTGAACGCAACCAGGATAACGAGCGACCAATCCACCAAATCTGGTACAGCACGGCCCAACTCAATCTGCCGGCCCAGCCCGGCTTACCGCTCTTTACCCCCACCCCACTCCCAGCCACCCCAACCGCCGCAGCCGGCGTTGCGGTTGCGCCCGTCGCCACACCAATTGCGTTGCCGGACGAAGCACGCAATGCGCCGGCCTTGCAAGAACCGATGCACTGGGAGTTGAACGCATTACAGTCCATCGGGATGGCATTGGCACTGACCATGACCGGCATCGGCATCATCGGCGGTCTGATTATGATTGTGCGATCACGCCAGTAAGAAGCGCGCAGGAGAACAAGCATGGCTATCACCCAACCAAACCCGTTAACCGCCGCAGGCCAGCCAACCAAACAGCGGTGGCTGATCGATACTGCCGAATGGCGCTTCTACGGGATCGTGATTTTGGGCCTGATGATGGTGATCTGGGCGCCGATTGTGTTTGCCTTTGTGACAGCGCCTCCCGATCGCCAATTTATGGGGGTGGTGGATGGCATCGCCGACCATAATCAATATTTCGCGTGGATGCGCAGCTTTACGCAGGCCGATCTCGCTGCGAACCGGCTGACACCGGAAGCAAACGAACCAGCGTTTTTCAATTTGCTGTGGTGGGTCACGGCTCGGTGTAGCGTCATCACCGACGTATCATACATCACAGCTTACACCATCTTGCGTCTAGTGGCGATCCTCTCACTCTTGGGCAGCTTGCTCATCTTTTTGCAGCTCATGGTGGATCAACCGCGCCAACGCCAGATCGCCTTCTGGCTGATCTGCACCAGCAGCGGCCTTGGCGTGATCTGGGTCGTCGTCAAATATATTGCCAAATTGCCAGACGCGCCGTTCCCCATCAGCATCTACACCGTGGAACCAAACACGCTGATGATCTTGCAAGCCTTCCCGCACTTCACGATGGCACTGGCCCTGATCATCGCGATGTTCAGCCTGATGTGGTTGGGGTGGCGCAAGCAACAGTTGCGCTACGCGGTCGCTGCTGGGATTGTGGGGGCACTGTTGGCGTTGCAACATGCCTACGACTTACTCATCATCTATAGTGCCTTGGGCCTATTTGGCCTGCTGATCTGGCGGCGCGACCGGCGTTTTCCCAGCTTGCTCTTCTGGCAAGGGGTAATACTGGCGATCTTTTCCGCGCCGGGGGCGCTCTATTTGGCCTCCATGGTCGCTAATGAACCGACGTGGGGGCGCAAGCTGGAACAGTTTGACAACGCTGGTGTGTTTACCCCCAACCCTGCATTGCTGATGATATTGCTCGGCGTACCGCTCTTGCTCGCTCTTGCTGGTCTCCGCTGGCGTATGTTCCGCAGCGCCGACGATCGCGACATCTTGATTGTGGCGTGGTTCGTGGTTCACTTTCTCTTGATGTACCTGCCGATCAAGTTCCAAATCCACATGCTGCTCGGCTTGCAAGTGCCGATGGTTTTGCTCGCCACCCGGTTCATCGACGAACAGCTCATTCCGGCGTTGCGCCGGCGAGGCCGGTATGCGCTGGCGCTTGGGATCGCCGCCGTCTTTGGCTTAAGCATCGTCACCAGCGTGTACATCCAAGGCTGGCGCTTCGTCTACCTCTCCCGCTACGAACAACCGCATTACCTGACCCACGACGAAATTGCGGCCTTGCAGTGGCTGCAACAACATACGACCAGCGCTGATGTGGTGCTGGCGGACATCGAATTCGGCCAGTTTGTACCGGTATGGAGCGATGCGCGGGCATATATTGCCCACTGGGCAGGGACGCTTGACTTCTTCACCAAGCGTGAGAACACGCAGATTGTACTGGATCCAATGACGCCAGCCAGCCAACGCCGGCGCCTGTTGGATGAGTTTAGCGTTTCGTATGTGGTCATGCGCGATCGCGACGGGAGACGAGCCGAGCTCAGTCAGCAAGGAGCCGCTGAATTAGCGATCGTGTATGAAAATGCGACGGTCTCGGTGTATCAAGTACGCAAGGAGTAATGAAGAATTATGGCCCCTGTTGCGAACGTAACCGGTATAAACAGTATTCACCAGTAGCAAATACTACGTCATAGTCACGCATTAATTCGGCTGGAGATACCATCTCCGTTACTCTATTCTCGGATCCATCAAGGATATATATTGCATTTAAATCATGCATCGTGCGAAAATGTGATGCTTGAAACGAACGGTGCGTCTGAGCGGCAATTTTCGCATTGTAATACTCGTCAGGGATCGGCACAAAGAGGTGCTGTCCATAAAAATGCACTTCCCATTGCCCGGAAACAATCCGATCATTGGGTGGAATATAAGTATCAATGTATAAAGCAATGATACGGGCCGAGTCATCAGCCGGCTCAAACAAACGATGGATGGTGTTCTGAAATGGCCACATAATCATGAACCCAAAGAGGAGCGCGATAAACATGATACTGGCAACCTGATATACGAAATGTTGCGACTCCATCAAACGCTTAATCCACAGCAACAGCCAGCAGCATGCTGCTCAAGGCCCAAATGGGATACGCATACCGAGGCCAGCCAATCGAGAAAAAGACATACCAGAACGACCACACCAGCACAAACACTGGCACGATTAATCGCCCAGGTTTATCGCCATGTTGGCGAAGAAATGCTCCATACACGACAACTGGAAGCAACAACAAGACATCGTTATCCCGCAGCAATTTGAGATTCTGCACACAGTTATGCAGTGATAACACCACAATCCGGCTCAGCGACAGTTGCGCTAGATCGCTCTGCTGCCCGCTGATAACCGCATGAACAGAGCTTGCATACGCTTGAAACAAACTCCAAGCAATGAATGCAATGAGGCACGCCAGCGATGGCCACAATATTTCGCGAAATGAGAGCCGATCAACAGCGCGAACAGCGCTTGCACCATAGAGTACAAGCAGTGCAATGATGATCATTGGCGCAATCAAATCTTTTGCCAGCACAGCTAACGCAAATGCACCGCTGGCAAGCACTAACGCTCCCCGTCTTCCGGCCAATGCCTGTGACCATTGCCAACATCCCAAAAGAAAGAGACCAAGGGCAGGCACTTCACCATACACCCACCGTCCCATCGTGACACTGTTTAACCACTCTGGACCACCAATCAGAAACAGCAGCGTAGCTAACAAAGCAACGCGATGGCCATACCAATAGGTAGTATAGAGATAGGCAGCTCCGGCGCTTAAGATCAACAATGCCGCCATGAATGAACGGGCCAGCAGCAGAGAAGGGCCAAATACCCGAAACAGCGCCATAATCGGCAATAAGACCACTGGGCCGGTAGAATCACGCCAGTATGCCTGAAAACCTTCTTGGGTCAATATTGCCCAGCGTCCGTGTTGAACCACGTCTCTGATAAAATAGAGCCGAATTCCTTCATCAAGAGCCGTAAAAGCTGGATAACCGGCTAGATTGTGGAAGGCAAGAAATAGCACTAATATAAACAGCACGAGAAGCTGAATGGAGAACCGCTTACGAGTACTAGGTACGTCGTTCATACCCCCCCTTGCTGAACTCTGCACTCTAGTATATGTTGCAATCAAAAAACTATTTCATCAAACACTATTCCAAACAAAAATAACTATTTTTATACATATTTTGAATTATACCTATCAATCACTCTTCATGATCATCGCGCAAAAAGATTAAATGTCAAGCATTATATAAACAAAAAGAATATTAGAGATTATACAAGAAAATAATAACTTCAAGATCAAACAGGTACTATAGTACTAAATCAATTATCCTGTCATTGAATTACAATAAAGGTATTTCCAGCCCGCATCTCCACCCAACAAACTTCATACGATCTAGCAGCCACTTCATACAAGGGGACGCCAATGCAAGCCTTGCTTCGCCTTGTTGCTGGTCTATGCCTCATCAGCATATTAGCCGCATGCGCATACACGCCAAGCGTTGCGGTTATTTCGCCAACTAACCATGAACCGTTACCGACCCCTACGACCACTGGCAGTACCCTTACGCAAACCATACCACGCGTCTTTATCCCCCTCATCATTGGCCCACCGCCGCCATCATCAATAGGCTGGTACCAACTCGCCGGCAATCCCCAACGTACCAGTTACACCCCGGTCGTTGTCCAAGGCCCTTACCGGTTTAGCTGGATCTGGAACGGGCCGGCTGGCGGTGGTGATGCCGGCCCGCCAAGCGACCATCTGCCGTTACCAAAAGGTGTACAGCCAGTGATTGGCAATGGTCTAGTCTTTGTTGGCCATAGCGATGGGATTGTGCATGCACTACGCACTAGCAACGGCACGCTAGCGTGGAGCCGTTCGGTTGGCGGGCAGGTGCTCGGTACTGTCGCGTATCATCCCGGCCTGCGGCGCGTGTTTGTTGGCTCAACCAACGGGCGCATCTATAGCCTGAATGCCACTGACGGAACGATCATTGGTTCGTATGACGTTGGCGGCTCAATCGAGATGTCACCGTTATTGGTAGATGATGTCGTGTATGTCGGATCGATCACCAATACCAACCAAGATTGCACCAACTATCGCGCAACGAGCGGCCAGTTCGTTGCGCTCAATGCAGCCGATCTGACGCTGCGCTGGCAATACAACCCCGGCGCCGGCATCCTTGCCTCGCCGGCGTACACTGCCGCTAATGGCGGCATGGTTATCATCACAGCCGAAGATAAAACGGTGCGCGCGCTGCGCGTGAGCAACGGTTCACTCGTCTGGAGCAGGACGGTTAACGCAGGACGTGATCCACGGCGTAAGTGCGTTGCTTTCCCTGATACCTATCCGGCCATATCAGAGGTGAATGGCGTTGCGATTATCCGTTCCTACTTTATGTGGAATCTGACATGGGCGCCGCCAATCAGCCAAACCGATACGCTGGCCGAAATTCGCCAGTTCCTTACCCAAAACCCTACCCACCAGTCGTTCTTCGTGCTCGATCTTGCCAACGGCCAACCACGTTACGTTGCGCCAGTCTTAGGGGGTGGCATCGGCAATGGCGGCGACTACTATTCAACCCCGCCGCAAGCGGTCATCCGGCGCTTGAGCGACGGGAGTGAGGTTGCGTATGTCACGTGGCGCAACAGCCAATCTTGTCTCTCGCCAAGCAATTGCGATAACCGCGAAGAAGGCGCGGTCGGCGAGATGAACCTGAGTAATGGCGATATTCGCTTCATCGACGTCAATAAAAACGGCTGGCAATGGCGTATGCCAGTCGATGAGCTTGGCTCGATGATCATGGCCAGCGATGCTCTCTTCTACTCGCACTGGATGGGGATGGCTGCGGTAAAAATCACCGATCGGTCACCTAGCCGCGGCAGCAGTGTAAGCAATCCGATTCTCACCAGTAAATTGGTCGCTGTCTCCAATACCATCCGTCCGGGAACGTGCGATCAACGTACTAGCGCCCAACACTATTGCCCAACCAGCCACTTCGCTAATGACGACGGTTATCAACTTGGGCCGGGATTCTATATCTATTATACCAGTCAAAATGTTTACGATCGCTTTTTCACTCCGCCCGTCTTCGGTCCGGCCATCGATGAGAATGGCATTGTCTATTGGAAGAGCGTTGATGGCGCGATTATCGCGTTGGCCCCGCAGAGCGCAACGATTCCGTAGCGTCGCGTGGTGGCTGATCGCACTACTGATCGTTGCCGGCTGCGCCCCCACCAACCTCCCGGAGGCGCGGCCTACCCCTAACCTCGACCCGATCAGCGCCGAGCGGCGCGCGATGTCGTTTACCACCGATGATGGCGTAATCCTTGCCGGCGAGTTGACGCTGCCGCGCCAACCCGCTCTACCACCCTTAGCAGTGATCATCCACCATTCCGGGCCGGTTGATCGCGACGCTTACGGCTATCTGGCCGAGCTGCTGGTCGCGCGCGGCTATGCCGTCTTTCGGTTCGATAAACGCGGCACAGGGGCAAGCGGCGGCGCGTATGGCTGTTGTGAAGCGGCAGATGCGCTGGCTGCCTATCGCGCGGCTGTGGCCCAACCCGGCATCGATCAGCGGCGGGTGTTTATTGTGGCACAGAGTATTGGCACGCGCTATGTCGCAGCCTCATTTGCTGAGTATGTTGCTGCGACGCCGCCGTGCGGGGTGGCGCTGCTCTCAAATTTGCTCGGCCCGGATGAAATTGTCGCAATTACCGCTCCTGTCGACGTCATTGTCGCCGATAGCGAGCCTGATCTGCAACGGATTGGCCCCGATGCCGTCGCTGCGCACAACGCGCGCTGGCCTGACAGCGCGAGACTCTATATTGCTGCAGGCGCCGAGCATACCCTGTTTGATATTCGTGAGGGCCCGATCGACTGGAGCAATCCGAATTGGGTGCAGCGCTATCATCGGGGTGCAATGGCGAGTTTGTTGGAGTGGCTGGATCGGACTCCATGCTGATTTCAGCCATGAGATGCCAGCAAGGAGGGTACATATGGGGCGCATTTTGAGCATCCTGATCGCATTGGCCGTGCTCAGCAGCGCTTGCGGTCTCGGAGTCACCGCGCCGGCTGCGTTGGTTCCCTCTTCACCAACGCCTTCGATCACCGTTGCCTCAACCCCGACCCCTATCGTCGTCAACATCCCGATCATTATGTAGCCCTACGCGCGCAAGTGGCTGGAATACGACCTTCGGCGAGTATGGATCTCACAATCGGCATTATCTGCTACGTGCAAGACCACAAGGATGAAGGGATGATCCGGCTGCCCCCGATGAGCAAAGCGCGATCACCATGGTATCGCACGATCGGCGGCGCTACGTTTGCCAATCCAATTCCCACCACTGAATACCTGTTAATGACCAATACCCTTGCCTAAGGGCGCTGCCCAACTCGTAACAGTGTGCTGCGCTATTGCCCGGAAGCGCATCAAGCGCCAGAGGACACCTATCTGCTGGAACCGGGATTTTATTTGCCCTATCACAACCGAAACGTCTACGATCAATTCTGGCATCCCCCGATGCACGGACCCATCTTCCATGATGGCGTGTTGTACTGGCGCAGTGTTGATGGCGCGATTGTAGCCTTAGCGCCGAATCAACCATAACCATGCGCTTAACAATTACATAATCTTCACCAGAGTTCGGAGAAGATTCAAAAGTCGTTAACCTCTCTTCCTTACACTATATGCGTCACTCACACAAGGGAGGGGTTCCGTGCTGTTAAGATGCATCTCTCCGCAACTCAACCGGATCGTTGGTTCACTGGTCAGCACGATCGTGCTCCTGTGGCTGATCGGCAGTTTGGTTCCGCCTGCCTCAGTTTCAGCCACGATTCCAAACCGGCAGCCGTGGATGCATCAACCGGGCACGTGCCTCCCGACGCTGGAGGGGGCCGTGTTCGGCCTAGCCGGCGATA
>NZ_DAOUDC010000053.1:0-38785 GCF_034431535.1 Chloroflexus sp.
CTTGATATACTCGATATAATAGTCAACTATACGTTTATTTTCCCAATAGTCGCGCGTTCGTTTCTTCAAAGTGTCAACATCACACTTGCCACCCATACACCCCTCCTTGTGGATAACCACTACGTATATCGGTTAGCAGTCTGATCTGCTCTTGCAGTCTACATTACCACTACTGTCGGTGCAGCTCATCCCCACAACTGTTGATTGTTCCTCAGCACAACTGCTGATCCGCTGGCGCGAGCGGTTTGCTATACTCGTTCAATAAAGGTGGCGAAGTGCTCGCGGATGAAGCGGTAGTTAAGTGTCTCTTCAGACGGCACCTCCCACACGTTCCGGCATTCGGCGAGGATTTTGGTTTTGTGCGTGTTGACCGTGCTGAGCGAGATCGATAGACGTTCGGCAACTTGGTCGGGGCGCAGGCCTTGCGCGAAGGCGCGGAGGACGTCGCGTTCGCGCGGGCTGAGTTGTTCCCAAACTTGACGGCAGCGCGGGTCTTCGACGGCGGTAAACTGGCGCAGATAGGCGGGCAGGTTGGTCGGCGTGGGTTGGGCGAGCTCGCGCAGGCCGGGGAAGTATGCGCCCCAGGGGTTGAGCGGGACGGTAATCAGCCGCACGCCGTCTTCAGGGTTGACGTGCATCTGCGCGCCGTCTTTGACCCGCGCGAGCGTCGCTTCGGGGGTGTACATGTGCCACAGGCGGTCGCTGAAGTCGCCGAAGATGGTGATGACCGCAGTGGCCAACAGGGCGAGCATGCGCCTCCCGCCGCTGATGCAGAGGTGCAGCCGGCGGCCTTCAGTTTTGAGACTGACGATGAGATCGCGGATGGCGGCAAAGGCCGCCTCGGCGTCACCTTCGTTGCGGATGTCGTCAAGTTCACTGCCGTTGCGGGTGATCGGAACGTGACGCAGCCGGCAGCGCCGTCCGGCGTAGTAGTCGTCAACGAATTCGGCTTGCAGCCGCTGCCATGCTTGCCGGGTGCGCGGGTTGGCAAACGAGAGGTGCAAGACGTAGACGTCGCTGATGGCTTCACCCTGTGCGAGCAGCGCATCGAGGGCGAAAGTAATCACTTGGGGTTGACCGCCGAGGGTAGTGATCAGCGTAGCCGGTTGATGCAACGTCATAGCTGTGCTTGGCTCAAACTTGATACGCTCTATGATAGCATATCTGGCGCAAGGGTGGTGGGGCGAATAACCACGAAGAGACGAAAGATCGGGTTGGTAACGCTGGATCTTGCCTAGTGGGAAAAGGGGTTTGGGGGGATGAGGGTCAAACCAGAACAAGGCAAGGTCGAGCGCATTCCAAAGCTCTATGCTTGAAAGAAGGCTGGGCAAGGGCAAGAGCAGTCAACATCGTTTCAAACATATTAGTACTTCATCTATGTATCCTATGAATCCTTTCCCGGCAGTGATGATCGGTGGCCCGCCCCATAGCGGCAAGTCGGTGTTGGTGTATGCGCTGTCGCAGGCGCTGCGGCAGGCGCAGGCGGCTCACTATGTGTTGCGGGCTTGTCCCGATGGCGAAGGTGATTGGAGCCAAGAGACACCAGCGGAGCAGGTGCGGCTGTTACGACAGAAGGGCCCATTCAGCAGCGCGTTTGTCGAGCGGGTGCGCCGTGATATTGAACGCCGCCATTTGCCGTTGTTGGTTGATGTGGGGGGCAAGCCGACACCTGAGCAAGAGCAGCTTTTACGCGCTTGCACTCACGCGGTGCTGCTGGCGGCTACGCCGGAAGGGCTGGCCGAGTGGCGCGAGCGCGCTGAGCGGTGCGGGTTGATTCTGATCGCCGAATTGCAGTCGGTGTTGCATGGCGAGGATCGGATCGACGAAGAAAAGCCGGTGTTGCGCGGGGTGGTGAGCAAGTTAGAGCGGCACCATCCGCCTAATGGGGTGATGGTGCAGCAACTGGCCGAGCGCTTGCAGCATCTGTTTGCGTTCACGCCGGGAGAGCTGAAGGAGTGGCTATTTCAACAGGCGCCAACCGAGTTGATCGTCGATCTTGACCAACTTGCGCGGGCTGATGGTATCACGCGCTGGCAGCCGTCTGACTTGCCCCGTGTCTTAGCCGAGATCCCGCCTGCTGATCTTTCAATCTACGGTCGCGGACCAAATTGGCTGTACGCAGCGCTCGCGCTGCACGCCGCACCGCAACCGGTGTTTCTGTTTGACCCGCGCTTGGGTTGGGTGCAGCCGCCAGTGGTAGAACTTGGCGATCAGCCTTCAGCCGCGCTGCACTGGACGCTAACCCCCAAGCCCAGATTCACTTGGCTAGAGGCCAATCCGGCCCAACCCCATCTCGATTATGACGAGCTGCAGCACGTGCTGGCCCCTGCCCTCGATCCGCAGCACGGCGTGATCCTCAGCGGCAAGCTGCCGCTCTGGTTGCTGGTTGGCCTAGCGCTCGCCTATCGCCAGCATCCGTGGCTGGCAATCGTCCAGGCGCAGGAATACACGAACGGCATTGTCGTTACAAGCAAAGTGCAGGAGCATCGTCCAGGATCGCTGGTTGTACTTCGGGGCAACCGATAGCCGGAGCGCCGGTCAGAAAATGAGGCTCAGAACGCTCTGGCAGATGGCGCAACTATAATATGAGTTTGGAGAATGCAACAAGGTATCGCGCAATACAGACTTTTCACCCGCTATTGCGAACATGACGACCGAACATCACACGGCGCGCGTCATACACGACCATTGCCTCTCGTGCTGGCGTCGGATGTCGCGTTTGTGAAGGTGTTGTGTGCCAGACTTCAACAAGAAACGCACCCGACCCCTGAGGTCTGGCACCGCACACTCCTCCCGGTTGCGGAACCAGACCGGCGGAATGATCTCTGTGCCTGGTCGCTATCCCGCCCGACCTCAAGGGTCTTCGGGGAAGAACGCGGGTGGCGGAACGCAGGAGTGTCTGTCGGGTTGAAAATTGGTACGGCTGAAGGTAGCACATACGATGTTGGGCCAGGCACGAAATTCCAGTGCTAACATTGCCTTATCTCTAGGAATAGAGACGCCTAACCCAGCAGAAAGATAATATCCAAAGATAGAACCTTAACCTTATGGACGATGATACGCTCAAACAGTCATTTAAGGAAATGTTCGGCTTTCCAGCGTATGATTTCCAGATCGCTGTCGCTCGGTATCTCTTCGATGGAAAGAACGTCATTCTTCAGGCACCAACCGGCAGCGGCAAGACGAAGGCCGCACTTTTTCCCCTGCTCTATGCCTGGAGCCATCTCAGGCCAGAAATCTTCCCATATCAGGGAATATACGTTACACCCCTGCGGGTGCTGGCCAATCAGTTCAGCGCCGAGTTTAAGCACATCGCAAACGATCGCGACGTGCGCATTCAGACCGGAGAGCACGGCGATGATCCGCGTTTTGAAGCCGATCTTATCTTTACGACAATCGACCAATTTCTGAGCAGTTTCCTTACCATCCCATACAGTCTCGGTAATCGATTAGCAAATCTAAACGCAGGTGCAGTAATCAGCAGCTACCTGGTCTTTGACGAATTTCATCTGTTTCCTGTCGATAATCAGGGTAGGGGTGCACTAGCAACCACACTCCATATCTTAAAGATGCTGAAGGGGATTACACCCTTCGTCTTGATGACGGCAACCTTCTCGAAAACCCTGATTGATTATCTATGCCAGGAACTAGATGCCGAGAAGGTCGTATTGAACGATCAGGGGTTACAACGAATTTCTTCGCAAAAGAAGAGATACAGATACGTCGCCCAGCCGCTTGATGCCGACGCTGTTCTGAACGACATGCAGCAAAATAAGCGTAATCGGGTGATTTGCGTGTGCAACACGGTAGAACGTGCCCAGTCATTGGCACAGGCGCTCCGCAATGATTCACGATCACAAGATCTCCGTGTTGAGTTACTCCATAGCCGTTTCTACGCAAGCGACCGAGCGCAAAAAGAATTGGGTATACGCCGTGAGTTTGGCAAGGATAAATCACAATATCAAAAGGAAAAGACCATTCTCGTCACAACTCAGGTGATTGAGGTTGGTCTGGATATCACCAGTGACGCATTGCACACCGAGATGGCGCCTGCAAGTGCGCTGATTCAGCGCGCCGGACGCTGCGCTCGTTTTGCGGGAGAGACAGGAGACATCATTATTTACGATGTCCTGCACGACGAGCAGGGAGTGTTCAACTACGCACCATACACCGATCAAAAGCGCGGTGACGATAATCACGATTTCGAGGGGCAGTTCAAATTATGCGAGCGAACCCGCGAAGTATGTCAGACACAGCTTAAGGAGGGCAAAATCCTGACTTATAGCGATGAACTGGCGCTGATTGATAAAACTCACACCCCATTCGATGAACAAATGCTCAGCTCCTTGAAAACCAACCAGCATTTTATCAGTGATAGCATAAAGACAGCGTTTGCGGAGCAGGATCGTCGTACTGCCCGCGACCTGATCCGCGATGTTGATAATCGCCAGGTCATCATCCATCCTGATCCTGAGACAATCCAGTTTCCGTATCGCTATGAAATGATCAATCTGCGCCGGAATACACTGCTGGCCTGGTGTGGTCGCGCTCTTGACGAAGCAAACAATCGCGCACTCGACTGGATTATCAAAGTGGCGCTGCCGATCAAAGATGACGAAAAGTATCAAGCAGACACCGAAGCCCCTGAACAGGTGCAGGTCCCCGCAATTCAATGGTGGTCCCCGCCATTTGACGCAAGAAACCTCGCTAATGCAGTGGTTGGAGGCGGGATTATCGCGATCAATCCACGTCTGGTGCAATACGATTCCGGCATCGGCTTTCGCTTCGGCAGCAATGGCGAATCCGCGCCTGAGTCGCCACTGGCGCCACGCACATCCCGCCGGCAACGCGAGCCAAAGGTTATGCACCGCGAGACCTACGCAGAACATATCGAAGGACTGTACCGGGTGTATCAGCGCGTACTGCAAGAACGCACCGCTGCTGCGCAGCGCCGCCTGGAGAAAGTCTGTAATTTGCAAGAAGGATTGCTTGATCGCTCAATCCGCTTAATGTTCGCCACCCACGACCTCGGCAAACTTGACGAGACATGGCAGGAGTGGGCGCATACCTGGCAAGAGAAGGTCAGTCAGTTACGCAACGATCCAACCTTGCGGATATCAAAGGAGTATATGGCCGCACATACCGACTATGATGAGAGCAATTCGCAGGAGAAACAGGAAGAACGAAAAATCAAACCTCGTCGTCCTCCCCACGCAACCGAAAGTGCACGCGCTGCATACGGATTGATAGCGGCGCTGACCGGAGATAATGACGCACTCTGCGTGGCGTTGATATCGGCAATCATCTGTCACCACAACGCGGCGCTGCGCGATAATCACGGCGCATGGAAACCGGTTCCGAAGCATGCGAAAACCGCCTTCAACCAGGCGATGAAAGCCGTCGGGTTGTTCAATGATCCGACACTGATCGCAGCGGTTCAGAAAAAACCGCTGATTGATTGGGAAAAAGGGTTCGATGGCGGGCAATCACTCAGCAGTGCACTGATTGACACTAACAAGCGGTTTGAGGTGATCCTGTACCTCTTCCTGGTGCGCATCTTGCGACTGGCGGATCAGGGAGCGCAGGAGCAGCCGTAAGGAGATACCATGCGTTCGCCGCGATATGTCCAAATTGACTCTGCCACATTGCAGGCTCTCGAGTCACGGATGCACGCGCTGGAGAAACTGGTTGGTCAGATCCGAAAAGAAATCAAGAAATCCCGACGAGGAGCGCAAAGCCAGACCGTCTCATCAGATCGTCAACTTTCGCTCCCGTTGTCGGATATGACGGATCAACCTCGAGAAGGAGAATAAGGTGGAGAAGGAAAATAAAGTGCCCAACCTCGAACTCTCTCTCTCTATCACTACCTCGCCTTTCGCCGCCTTACTTGCAGCGTTTGGCGTGGCGAAGTGGTTGCAGGTTGCCGGCAGGCATGCGAATGGTGATGCACCGGAAGTTGAGGTGTGCAACGGCGGTGACCGCATCATTGTGCGCACGCTGGAGCCATTGACTGCTGAAACACTTGCTAAAACATATCCCGGATCACTGGCGCCGTGGATTCTCACGGCGAAGAATGGTCCGGCGCCATCCGGGTTGAGTGTTTTCGACTATGAGGCTGAACGGAAAAGGAACGCCGAGTACTTTGCCCGCCGCGACAAACTGCGCAAGCGTAACCTTCGGCTGGAGGATCTGCCGGATGAACAACGACATGAGATTGAGGAACTGGAACCGCGCGCCGCGTGGTATGTCGCCGGCCTGGTCAATCAGATGGGAGCGCTCACTACGTACAACAAAGCGATCGAACGCTGGCATGCGTGTGGTCAGATCTACGCTGATCTGGTTCCGATCATCCTCACCATGTGCGACGGTCAGCCTGGCGCGATTGAACGCGCTCAGGCAGCATGGAAGCGTCTGGCGAAAAAACATGGTCTCGAAAAGAACGCCGATCTGACGGCAACGCAGATCGTCAACCCGGAACAGGGCAAGGGCGCGAACCGCGCGAAGGCGGATGGACTGTACAATGCCAATCAGCAAGGCTTCTGGTTGCTGGAGTATTTCAAGTTTGTCGGGTTGTATGTCGCCGGGCTGCCACGCACCGTGCGCGGTAAGAAAGATCGAAAGACCTATGTCATTATTCCGTCGCGCCAGGGATTGCTGCTTCGCTGGCACGAGCATGTGTTCGCTGAATTTCAACGAACCTTTTATCCGAGCAGCGCGATTAAGATGGATATCCTTGTTTCCCTGCGCTATACCAGAACGATGATTACGGAATGGGAGGCAGCGCAGGCAAGTCTGAATATTCGCCGGCACCGTCCTTCCGACTTTGTGGAAGGGCTGGCAGTTGCGTCGTTCAAGGACCTCGGTAGCGCCTTTGCGGTCATGAACGTTGCCACCATCGGGTTGCCTGAATGGGTCCGGTGGCCCGATTCAGCCGAAAAAGCGCGACAGATCGCGCAGGCACTGGAAGAGCATGAGCGCATCGTCACTGCCATTGGCATCCACAAGAATGAAGATAAGCCGACGGGTGAAGAGGAGCAGTTGCTCCGTGATTATCGAGATTTTCTCTCGGATCGCGACCCGTCGCTCCAGGCGTTTTTTCGCTTCACCACCGCATATGCCGGGTACGTGTTGCGCGAGAAGGCGCGACGTTTTAGTACAAACAATCTGGAGGTCATCATTATGGCGCAGGAAACAGAACGTCCGAAGGCATTCCTTCCGCTCGTCCAAACACCGGGATTTCGCCGAATTGCGAGCGCTATTCGCCAGAGCACCGTCACACAGCAGTTTGTTGACGACAATCTGTACGACATTCGCTACGGATTAGCCGACGAACTGCACCGCCACTCACGCGACAACGCCGACTTTCTGCGTGCCCTGAGCAAGTTCCTTCAGGAATATAGCCAGGAAAATGGGCGCGTTCTGGAGCGTTTCCGCAAGCGTGGTGAAAAGGTACCGCGTGAGCGGGTAAAAATCACCACGGAAGACCTTGAGCAGCTGGTCGAACTGGTAGACAAATACGGCGCTCCAACGGTCGCCAGTCTGCTTATCGCCTTCGGGTATGCCCGCGAACCAGGGCGTAAAGATGACAAACCGCCATCTGATGAGGCATCAACGCCAGAAGATGACGGCGAGACAAGTGAAGCTATCGCAGAAGACGCCAACAATGCTGATGAACCGTTCTAATCAACAGATACAGGAGTAAACTGTCATGTCAACTTTCATCTACTCAATCTCGCTGGCGATCAACGCCACCCTCGATATGCACAACCTCAACAATGAAGGCAACGAAGGAAATCAGTTGCAAACCCGTATGGTAGACATTATTGGCGTGGATGGACAACTGTACAGCGTTAACGCGATCAGCGGCGATATGCTCAAGCATATTCAGGCTGAACATCTCTTCCACCTTGCGCGTGAACGCAACTTGCCGCTCTGCGCCGGATGTCAGCAATTCAATCCAAACCGGATTAATGCCGACGCGAATTTCATCAACCGCACCAAAGGACAATCGGATGCAAAGACCATCGATGACCTTCTGAAAACCTGCGCGATTGACGATATTGAGGGTATCCTGATCACCGAAGGCGGACGTTCCATCCCGCGAAAAAGCGTGATCGAGTTCGGTTGGGCAGTCGGGAAACCTGAAACGCGCGAAGGGCATAACCAGAGTTTCTTCCACGTAAAGTACGCTCCCGAACGCAGCGAAGAACAGCGCAAGCAGGATGCAACTCAGCGCATCCAGGGGCAGGGCGAAGAAAAAGTTGGCGGGGCGAACCTGCAGCAGGCGATCTTCTACCGTCCGGCATCGAGCGGACAGTACGCCATTGTGTGCCACCTGGAGTTTGGTCGTGTCGGCTATAACGACATTCGCCAAGACTATACGCTCCCGCCTGAGGAACGGGCTGCACGTGGCGCTGCATTACTCGACAGCGTTCTCTATACCTTTGTGCAGTTGAACGGTGCAATGCGCTCGGCGCAATTGCCGCATCTTGTCACCCTGGAAGGGGCTCTGGCATTTTCAACGACGCTCATCCCCGCACCGCTCATCAGTCCACTGGCACCAGACTATGCAGATCAGATGCAGCGCATCGGAAGGGCGATCGGTGGTAATCAGGTGTGTGTTAAGACCTTCACATCACTTGCACAGTTCGCTGAGTTGATGAGAAGTCTGAGCGATGAAGCTCAGCCGTACACCATCAAAATCAAGTAAGGATGCGTCGTATGTGGCTGATTGCATACTACCGCCCAACAGCCTTGTTTTCGCTGAAACTGGCTACAGCCACCTCATCGGGTGGTCGAACTCTGATATGTCCAACCCCATTTGCGCTGCGCATGGCGCTCCTGGATGCTGCAATCCGCACGCTCGGCGCGACAGCGGCGCAACGTCTCTGGCCCCTGCTGCGCGGGTTGCGCCTGAAGGTGTTGTTGCCTGACCGCCTGACTGTCATCAACACCTTCACAAAAATTGTGCGCTTGAAGAAAATGGGGCCAAGCGATGATACCGGAACCGGGCTCATTACACCCTTCAACAATACAATTGCCTACCGTGAATACGTCTCATTCGGCGGTGACATCGGCATCTCTGTACAAACAGAAGCAGGCGACTCGCTGCCTAATGAGGTCGCCGCGCTGTTTGCCCAGATCACGTATCTGGGCAAGCGAGGAGGCTTTCTTCAATTACTTGATCGACCTGAGTACATCGATCAGGAGCCAGACGAGGCGGAAGGATGGACGTTGATTTCAGCCGATCAGACGCAGTTCAAGATTGGCGGGACGCTGCAAATGCTGGACGATTGCAGCTCCAAACTCACATTTGAGCAGGCAAACATCTACAGTGACAAGCGTATAGTTCTCGGCAAAGATCGCATTCTGCGCCACGTCGTTCTCCCTTACCGCCTGGTGAGGAGTAGTCGATCATTCAGTCTCTATGAGCGCATCAGAGAGACATGACGCGGGAGACCTTCCATGACCACCTCCTCCTAACCTTCACCGCGGCCACGCCCGTTGAACTCGACGACAACGCCGGGGCTGCCGTGCGCGGTGCGAATGTCAATGCGCTCCTGAACCGCTTCTGCGCCAACAAAGCGGCGCCGACCTGCGCCGACTGCCCGCTTCTCACGGTCTGCCCGGCGGCGAGCAACGCCTGCGCCCCTACGTCTGTCGTCCGCCGCAACCGGGCCGCTATGCGCCGGGGCAACTCTGACCTTCAAGCTGGAGCTGTTCGGGTATGCCACCGATCTTTGTCATGGCGGCGCAGGGGACGAAGTTCAGAGGCTGGGACGGCGCCTCCAGGAAAACAACGGGCGGCGCGGCGTGATGCGCCTCGCTGCCAGCGATGCATTCAATCCCTTGACCAGCGCAAAGCAATCACCCTTCCGCGCCGGTCAACGCCAGGTTCAGGCGCCCGGCATTCCTATCGGTCCGGCAGAAGTCGCAGCGTTCGCCGCCAATCTCCCGACCGACCGCCTGACCCTGCGGTTCCTGACGCCCATGCGCCTGATCGACGGCGGTCGCCTGGTGAAACGTCCGGCACTGCGTTCGCTCGTTCAACGGCTCGGCATTCGCCTGACCGACCTTTCCACTGCGTATGGCGAATGTGCATTTCCACCTTTGTGGACGGTTTGTGCTTGGAACGCGGCATACCGCTGATTAATGAAATAAACCCTCCCAAGCTCGTTAACTAGCCGGTAGGCTTACATCACGGGCATTTCGCCGGCACATTCGGATCGAAGATCGAACAGGCTCCAGAATCCATGGCCTTTATCTCGGCTATGATCGGCATACCCAGGATGTGATTCGCACGTTAGCAGATCGCGCGGGGCAATCATGGTGGGATAACCGGCAAAGACACCTCTACCGGAGTCAACATCGAGAAGCGCACTGTATCATGATAGACCAGAGCGATAAAATACCGGTATACTGACCCCTGAAATTGCTGTCCCAAACGCCTCGCCGCACGCCACGCCAGCGCGCCGCGTAGCACACTGCCGGGAATATGGTATCAGCGTCTTCGGGCCAATCAGGTTCAATGTGGGCAGGAATTGCCGCTTCCTTAGCATACGTATCGTACACTCCACCAAAGAATTCGCGCAGACCAATTCGCGCAGACCACGATCACACCGTTCCGCCAACCCCCACGTCACACGACTCGCAAAAGGCGACATACGACATATGAACCTCGGCCATCACCCCCTGCCGACGCCTCTTCGCCCAGCGCAACTTTTTACCGGCCTCATCATTGGCCGTACAGAAATTACCACCCACCGCCGCAGACTCAGTAACCGTCAATCTGCCACCCAATGCCAGCCGGTAGAGTTGATCGGCACCGAAAGCAACCGCGTCATTTAGCGATCACCCGGAAACTACCGCCGTCATTGACCACAACCTGACCAAGGTGCAAAGCAATGAAAAACCACGCAAAGGGACTCCTCTCACTCGCCGCAGCGGGAAAGAGGCTGAGGGGTGAGAGCCACAAAGCCGAGGTAGCCGTCTCACCCCTCAAAACAATACACCCCAAACGGCGCCAACTGCACAACCTCCCCCACACCACGCCGCTCACGACTACACGGAAAGATGCCAAGTAGATCGTTACCAAGCGGTTCGGTAATGAGCACATGTGATGGGAGCGCGTTGAAATTAACTACTCCGGTCAGAATACGCTCACCGAGCGTGCGACGAATTGTTAGTACCTCGACCGGTGCCGTGGCAAGTGCTTGATAGGTGACGGTTCCATGCCGCAACACCGGTTCGTGCCGCCAGAGTGCAAGCAGACGCGGCAAGACGGTGTGATCGGCATGTTCTTGCCCGTTCCAAATTGCCGGCGTCAAGCCGCTGAACAGCATCACCGTCCATAACGCCTGCACCAGTCGCGATCCGCGTAAACCGTCGGCCAACGGGTTGCAATCGGCGGTATCGTGCATCTCCAGAAAGCCGATCCGGTAGGCAGCCGGATACAGCTCGGCGTAATCGGTTTGATAGGCACACCATTCAGCCGGGGTGATCCGACGCATAGAAAGATGTATGAGCATATGATGACTAGGATAATCAAACCATCCGCCGGCGAAGTGGGCTGAATGGGGGCCAGAGAGCGTACACAGGAGCGAAAGATATGGACGTACAGCGATAATCTCACGTAATGCCTGTACCATCAGTGCAGTACCAGAACTCGCCCGCAACGGTGGTCGACGGATCCAGGCCGGGGCCGCTTGGTATGGTGCGATGATCCGTAAGCCATCAAGCGCAAACCGGTCGATCTGCGCGATCACCCATTGCTGCCAGTATAACCGCCAATCGGTGCGCGTCCAGTCAAAGTGATAGCCGTTCGCGGGCAAGCTTACACCCGGATGGCGAGCTGCTGCCGGCGCATCGGTCGGCACATTGATAACAAATGCCCCCGTATCGTCGCGGACAAACCATTCTGGGTGTTCGCTAAGGTAGCGTGAGTCGGGCGCACAACCTTGCATCGCTATGTCAAGGAGAACGCGCATCCCGTGATGGTGGGCCATCTCGATAAGCTGACAAATGGCAGCGTTATCGCCACACGCCGGATCAATCCGTTCAAGATCGCCAATCAGGTGTGGACGTTCGCCAACCGTATGCCACGGCAGTATACATAGTGTGTCAATACCAAGTGCCTTCAGTTCGGGCAATTGTTCGGCAAGACCGGCAGCTCCTCCGTGTTGACGCAGATCGGTTATATAGAGAATCGCATCGCGCAGCCACGCCGCCGGCGGCTGTGGCAATGAGATGCGTGCGCGGTATACGGCAAGCGCTGCCGGCCATGGTTGCGCTACCAACGCGATGTGTTGCGGCCCAACTGCCGACCGCTGATCAGAACGAAGCCAACTCGCGACTGCAACCTCATAAGCTAGCGATACCGCTTCGTGACCGCCTTGCACGTAAGGCAGCGCCGCTTCATCGTCGCCGGCATACCAGCACAGCAGGGTCAACGGCAGTTCGTCGTTCCACAACGCCATCACCCCTGCCCCCTGCGTTGGCGCCGGCTCGAAGGCGCTGCCGCCCCGCAAACCCGGCGCAAAAAAGCGGCGCGGGAGAATGGTGCGATCTTGGGTCGCCGCAATCGCCAGCGGCGCGCGGGGCCGCACACTGTTGCCCGGCGCCTCAAAGAGGCAATGGTTCGGTTCGCCTACCCGGGCATGCGGCACTACCAACCGCACACCGTATAGCCGCAGATCATCGCCACTGACATTCTCGATCTCGATCCAACGCTTAATCGTCTCGCAGCCGATCTGGTAATGGTCGAAGATTTTGAGCGGGCCTAGACCGACGATGATCGTCATCACAAGCCGATCATCGTTGACGCTCACCCGATGCCACAGATAGCGAGCAAAGGTACGGCTGGTGATCCAGTTCGCCGGCCCGCCCAAAGCGACATCAACTCCGGCGATCGGCGGACCATGCCCCAGCACATTCAAACTGTCATGGCGTTGGAGATGAATCAATGCGCCGCTGTCGGTTGACCAGCCAAGCGTGTATTCGTTGGTGCGTAGAATGATGTGATCGGCCTGTTCAGAGAGTTCGTAACTCATGCAGCAACCGGTATCGCCGGCAGAGGGTTCTGAGTTAGCGATATGTGTGCGACGCTCACGCACGCATAGTGAAGAGATTATAACACGAAGCGTCGAGACTACTCTGCTATAGCCGCGCTCTGCCCACAACGCTGGTTATCGAATCTTCCCTTGGCGCTCGCTGGACGCAATGGTATACTTACATCATAAATAAACAATGTTTATTTTTACAAGCACTGCAATGCCACGTCCACCCAAAACCCAACAGATGCCTAATCTCCCGGCGGTGATCAAACAAACCGCGTGGCAGCAAATCGCCGAATACGGCGCACCGGCGCTAAGTCTGCGCGCGATCGCCCGCACCATCGGTATTACCGCCCCAGCGATCTATAACTACTATCCTGACCGCGATACACTGGTGACTGCGCTGATCATCGATGCATACACCTCGTTTGGCGATGCGCAATTAGCCGCGCGCGACGCAGTTCCGGCTGATGACCTCGTTGGCCGGTTGCATGCCACTGGCATCGCCTACCGGCAGTGGGCGATCACTTACCCCGAACGATACCAACTCATCTTTGGCACGCCGATTCCCGGTTATGTCGCGCCGGTCGAGCAGGTGCTGCCGGCGGCGGCACGCGCCTTGAGCGCGATGGTGAGCGTGATCGAGGCATTGCGGCTAGCGGGCCGGTTACGCGCGCCACAACTCCCAGAGATTCATCCGGCTTATCAGCCGATGTTCGCACAGTGGCAGCGTTATGGCGGCCACTGCGATCCGCAGAGTTTCGCCCTCGCGATTGTGATTTGGGCCCGCGTTCACGGCTTCGTCTCGCTTGAAATCGGCCATCAGATTCCGCCGTTTGGCGGCGATGGCGCGGCCCTGTACCGGTACGAACTCGATCGCATTCAGCATCAATTTATAGCTGCTTCAGCGGAAGGTAATCAATAGGGGATTGGAGAGGAGAATCGTGATGAATACGGTTATCTTAGACGGTTCCGCTGCCGGTGACCGCCACGGGGAACGGGTGGGGCAGGCGCTCCTTGATCAGCTTGCGGCCCACCAGCATCAGGCCCGCATCATTACCCTCCGCGAGCACAAGATTGGCAACTGCGCCGGCGATTTCTTCTGTTGGGTGCGCAACCCCGGCCAGTGTATCGTCGCCGATGACAATCGCGCGATTGCGGCAGCCATCATGGCGGCTGATCTGTTGGTGTATTTGACGCCGATCACCTTCGGCGGGTACAGTTCGCTGCTCAAGCAGGCGGTCGATCATCAGATTCAGAATATCGCCCCCTTTTTCGTTACCCTCAACAATGAAACCCACCACAAGCGGCGCTATGAGCGTTACCCTAGCTTGCTAGTAATTGGCTGGCAAGCCGAAGTAAACCCACGTCGTGAAGCGATTTTCCGCCATCTCGTTTGGCGCAATAGCATCAACTTTTACGCCCCTATCACGCACTGCGCGATTGTCACCGGCGATCTAGCGGAAGCCGAACTCACCGCGCAGATGGCCGCTGCACTCGCGACTATCACCCGCACCGAGACGATGAGCACCCCAGAGCTGCCGGGACTGCCAGCCGGCGTTACCTTCGATACCCCGCCGCACACTGCCGTGCTGCTAGTGGGCAGCCCCCGCACGCGCCACAGCACTTCTCATTCGCTGGGGGAGTATCTGATGCAACAACTCGCCGCGCGCGGCGTCGACACCAATACTGCATTTCTCTACACCACGCTCGGCCAGCCGGCCAAGCTGCAAGCGCTGTACGACCAACTCGACACGACCGATCTGATCGTGCTGGCCTTCCCGCTCTACATCGATACGCTCCCTGCGCCGGTGATCCGGTTTCTCGAATTGCTCGCTGCCCGTGCTCATCCAGCCCAACCCCAACGCTTTGCCGTGATCGGCAATTGTGGCTTCCCAGAAGCGCACCAGCTTGCAAATGCGTTAGCGATCTGCGCCGAGTTTGCCCAAACCGCTGGCTTCGCTTGGCAAGGCGGGTTGGCGCTCGGCGGCGGCGAGTTGGTGCAGGGCAATCCGTTAGCTGGTATGGATGGGAGAGCGATGCCGATCCGCGCGGCGCTGGCGCTCGCGGCTGAAGCGTTGGCGCAGGGGCAGCCAATTCCCGCTGCCGCTCAAGACCGGCTAAATCGGAATGTTGTTCCGGCATGGCTCTACCGGCTGGTAGGCAGTTCCGACTGGCATCTGCAAGCCATGCGGTGGGGTGTTCACAGTGATCTGTACCGACAACCGTATCGCGCGAAGTGAGACGGTATCGAGAAAGGTGAGCCGGACGGCTGTCCGGCTCCGCAAAGACGCAGAGACGCTTAATGCAAAAGCGCGAAGGTCGCAGAGGACGCAAAGGGGTTTTTGGGGAAGCTTCACAGCCTGTTTGTCATTGCGAGCCGAGCGGTCGGGGCCGAGCGCCGCTCGGTCTGCCGCGAGGCGAAGCAATCTCCCGCGAGCGCGAGAGCTATGCCTGAGGTGGTTGGTTTCGCTATCGGGGGAGATTGCTGCGGTCGGGCGGCTCCCAGCCGTGCTGGGTGATGCCACTCCCTCGCAATGACAGTAGGAAAGTGGGAGATTGCTTCAGGCGCCGCCCCTCCCTCGCAATGACAATCGAGCCATACCAACGCTCTGCGCCACGCACCTGCTTACACCGCAATCTGCTCAGCAGCCGCATGCGCGGCAAACGCCAAGATCGCGGAGACCTCCCATCCTTGCCATAGACCATAGACGACAGCAGCACGGAAGATATCGCCGGCGCCGGTCGAGTTGGAAACCGATTGGACGGGCGGTGTCTCTTCATACCACGTCCCGTTGACCAACACGCGCGCCGGTCGCGCACCATCAGTGACAAAGACAATCGCCCCGCGCACCTGTTGCAGCAGAACAGCACGCTCACGTGGCTCAGAACCGAGCAAAGCGGCTGAAGTCACAATGACATCCGCCGCCTGCGCCAGCGGTTCATCCGGTTTACCCACATCGCCGGCAACAACCAACCGTTCGTGACGACGGGCAGCCAGCGCTACTTCGGTAGTATGCAAACCGTACCGACTTACGCTGACAATCTGGCTGGCGGCAAGTGCTTGTGATGATGGTGGTGAAGCAGCCGTCCCCTGCCGCAACGCAATAATCGTGCGCTCGCCGTCGGGAGTGATCAAAATGTGACAAACCGGGGTCGTTACCGTCGCATCACGCTCAACGTGTGCATCTAAACCAAGCTGCTGCAACGTTGCCGCTACCAGATCGCCGGGCAGATCGTACCCTAGTCGGTCGCCGTAGAGGAGTGGTTGCACACCCCAGCGCACCAATGCACGCGCCTCGTTGAGCGCATTACCACCGGCCATCCACCGGCTGTGAAGAGCGTGAACACCACTGCCCAACGTTGGCCAGCGTGGTAGCCAGATGTGAAGATCGGCACAGATTGAGCCGTAGCAAAGGATGGTAGACATCGATACGATGCTCAACAATATCTTATCGTGACCACTCACGACAATCCACTCGATAGGCATCGAGTTCTCGTCGTTTATGGAGCGCATTGACATTCATCTGATTGGCCGTTTCACAGAACGACTCCGGTTCGAGATGATATTCAATCACAAAAACCGGCTTTCCGCTGCGTAGAAAAGGCTGCAACGAATCACAATCATCGTAGAAAAAACACGACTCATTCAATGCCCAATCGAAATACGGTGCTAATGCTTCGCTCTGTTCACCATCATTCTTCAGTCCAATGAACAATCCTCGTTGATGAGCTGCCGTAGCGAGCCAGATGTTGTAGCGTTGTTGATCGGCAGCAGTCAAGGAAAAGCCGGTCTCGTTCACATACCCATTCACATTATCAGGGTCGACACCGTCACACCCTTTCGCTCGCGCCAAATCAAGCCGAGCCTCCATAACGGAGGTCAACAGATCAATGCGCCGGATGTCAAGCCATCGTTCACCAGGCCAACCTGCCATTGCTGCTCCCAATACGTCCACTGGGAACAAATGGGCATCAGAACGCCAATCCTCATACGAGCCTGCACTAAAATAGCACATCACAAACACACCGCGTTGATGCAGCAACGCAATATCCTCTGGTGACGTATCAAACAAATCGAGATTAAACACCTCGACATCAAGATCGAGTTTCAGATCACCGGTATATTGAATCTGCCAACGCGCCTGGTGTGGTAAAGCGGGTCGAGGCGCATGAGTGATTGATACGGGGACGGTAGGAGAAGAGGATGGTAAATCGTTCATCGGCAAGTGGCATGCTCCGAGCAGAAGAGCAACCCACCCAATAAACCACAACGAACGCAGCATCTGTATCAAACCACCTCTGCGCATTACTCTAGCGTAGGAAACTGCTATCAAGACAGGCAAAGCAGGGGATGCAGTTCACATCCCATGCTTTGCCCCATCTCCATTCACGCACCCGCCGGCGCCGGTGAAGGCTGGCCGCGGTTGTTGTTCGCGTGCGACCCGTTCTGACTGTTGGCCGGCGCGGGCATCCGGCTGAGAGCGATCCGCAGCACCTCATCCATCGATGAGACCGGGATCAGGTTCAACTCACGGCGCACTTTTTCCGGCAGCTCGCTAATGTCTTTGGCGTTCTCTTTCGGCAAGATGAAGGTACGGATGCCGGCCCGGTGCGCGGCCAGCGTCTTCTCTTTCAAGCCGCCGATCGGCAACACCTTGCCGCGCAGCGTCACCTCACCGGTCATCGCCACATCGCGCCGCACCGGTGTACCGGTGAGTGCACTGATCAGCGCCGTCGTCAGCGTGATCCCCGCCGAAGGGCCATCCTTCGGCACTGCTCCTTCGGGGATATGAATGTGAATATTCGTCTCCTCGAAGGTATTGGGATCGATGCCGAAATCGGCGGCACGCGACCGCACATAGCTGACCGCCGCTTGCGCGCTCTCTTTCATCACCTCGCCGAGCTGGCCGGTCAGTTGCAGTTGACCCTTGCCCTTAAACGGCAACACCTCGATGCTGAGAATATCGCCGCCGGCGCTCGTCCACGCGACGCCGGTCGCTACACCGACTTCGTCTTGCTCTTCGACCATCCCGAAGGTGAAGCGCTCAGGGCCGAGATACTTAACCACTGCCGCTTCGTCGATCACCACCTTTGGCGGCGCCTCGCCGTTCGCTTCGGTCTGCTCGGCGACTTGCCGCGCCACCTTGCGGCAGAGGCTGGCGATCTCGCGCTCGAGGCTACGCACGCCGGCTTCGCGGGTGTATTCGCGGATCAGCTTCAGAATCGCGCTCTCGGTAAACTCGATCTGATCATCTGTCAACCCATGGAACTCACGCTGCTTTGGAATGAGGAAACCACGGGCAATCTCCAACTTCTCGTCCTCGGTGTAGCCGCCGATCTCGATGATCTCCATGCGATCGCGCAACGGTAACGGGATCGGATCGAGCTGATTAGCCGTCGCGATAAAGATCACCTTGCTCAGATCGAACGGAATTTCGAGATAGTGATCGCTGAAGGCGTTGTTTTGCTCTGGATCGAGCACCTCAAGCAACGCCGACGTTGGATCACCGCGAAAATCCAACCCGATCTTGTCTACCTCGTCGAGGATGTAGACCGGACTCTTCGACTTGACGTTCTTCATGGCCTGAATGATCCGGCCGGGCAGCGCGCCGATATAGGTGCGGCGATGGCCGCGGATCTCGGCTTCATCGCGCACGCCGCCAAGGCTGGTGCGCACGAATTTGCGGCCCAACGCGCGGGCAATGCTGCGCCCTAGACTGGTCTTGCCCACCCCAGGAGGGCCGACGAAGCAGAGGATCGGCGAGCGCAGCTTGTCGCCGGCCAGCTTGCGCACGGCTAGATATTCGAGAATCCGCTCTTTGACCTTCTCGAGGCCGTAATGGTCGGCATCGAGCACCTTCTGCGCCTCGGTGATGCTGATTTCAGGCAACTCCTCGTCAGCCCACGGCAACGAGAGGATCCAATCGAGGTAGGTGCGGATCACACCCGACTCAGGGTTGTTCATGCCCTGCTGGGCCAACCGCTTCAGCTCATGCAACGCCTGATTCTTAACGTACTCCGGCGCATTCAATTCGTGAATCTTACGGCGCAGCTCGTCGATAGGATCATCTCCTTCTTCGTCTTCACCGAGCTCGCGGCGAATAATCCGCAACTGCTCGCGCAGGAAGTATTCGCGCTGGCTCTGATCGAGCACCTCTTTGGTATCTTGCTGGATCTTCACCCGCAGCTTGAGCAGCTCAAGCTGGCGCGCCAAGACCAGATACGCTTTGCGCAAACGCTCAACCGGATCGAGCGTGTTGAGGATCTCCAGCCGATCTTTGAAGTCGAACGCCGGTCCCCACGTCACAATGTCGGCCAAGTGGCCGGGACGGTCGATGCGATGCACGAATTGCACCGCCTCTTGCGGCACCTCGCCGAGGTGCTCGACAAACTCATCTACCTGTTGTTTGACCGTCTCCATCAATGCTTCGACTTCGAGACCGGTGACAACCGGATCGGTCACTGGCCGGCAGCGCACCCGGTAGAAGGGGGTAATCTGCACCGCTTCGATAATCTGCGCCCGGCTCTGGCCCTCAAGAATGACGCGCGCCGTGCCGTCATTCAGCTTAGCGAACTCTTGCAATTGGGCAATCACACCGATTAGCGGCAGATTCTGCGGTTGGTTGCTCTTGTAGCCTTCGAGCTGATGCTCACGCACAAAAATCAACAACACATCGCGATCTTCATCCCATGCCCGTTCCATGGCGCGGTAGGACTTCCCCTGCGGCACCTGCAACGGGATGGTCATGTGCGGCATAATCACCATCTCGCCGAGCACCACCATCGGCAATCGGCGCTCAGGCGCTTCAAATTGCTCTTCTTGCTCTTCAGGCACATCATCAAACAGTGACATTGGCTCATTCATAGGTTACATATCTCCTACGTTCAGAGTGAACGTTGTTCCTGCGATTTAATCGGCGGCAATGGGCAGCATCGGCGCTTGAAATTGCAGTTCATAGAGCCGGGCATACATCCCGCCGCGGGCCAACAATTGGCGGTGGGTGCCCGCTTCAACCACTTCACCCGCCACCACCACGACAATCCGGTCAGCCCGCTGCACGGTGCTTAGCCGGTGGGCAATCACGATGCTAGTGCGACCGGCCATCAACCGTTCCAGCGCCTCTTGCACGAGCCGCTCGCTCTCGCTGTCAAGCGAACTGGTCGCTTCGTCAAGGATCAAGATGCGCGGATCTTTCAAAATAGCGCGTGCGATCGCGATCCGCTGCCGTTGGCCGCCACTCAAGCGCACGCCGCGCTCGCCAACCGGCGTATCGTAGCCTTCCGGCAACTGGCAAATGAACTCGTGTGCGTTCGCCATGCGGGCCGCTGCTTCCACATCGGCATCGCTGGTCTCTAGGCGGCCATAGCGAATGTTGTCGCGGATGCTGCCGCTAAACAGCAGCGTCTCTTGCGGCACGATCCCGATCTGTTCGCGCAGCGACCGCATCTGCACCCGGCGCACGTCATAGCCGTCGATGAGGACGCTGCCGGATTGTACATCGTAAAAGCGCGGGATGAGACTCACGATGGTGCTTTTGCCGGCGCCGCTTGGCCCAACCAGCGCCACCATCTCACCCGGCTCGATCGCCAACGAGAAGTTGCGGAGCACAACCGGCGCGACTTGGCCATTCTCGGCCCGCTGATAGGCGAACGACACCTCGCGAAACTCGACCCGGCCCTGCATCGGCGGCAGCGGGATAGCATCGGGAGCATCGGCCACCGCCGGCTGCTGGTCGAGCAGCTCAAACACCCGCGTCACTGCGCCGAGCGCCTCTTGCACTTGGCCGAACAGACCGGCAAACGCGCCCATCGACCCGGCGATCATGCCGGCGTAGAAGAGAAACGCCACCAGATCACCCGGCGTCAACAATCCCGCCCTCACCAGATAGCCGCCAATCACCAGCATACCAATGAGCACGGCCCATACCGCCAACGACATCGCCGGCTGGAAGAGCGCGCGCACCCGCGCCCGCTTCATCGATTCGGCAAAGGTAGCCTCAATCGCCATACGAAACCGTTCGATTTCATACGGCTCGCGCCCGAACGAACGCACCACCCGCACCCCGACCACCGTCTCTTCGAGCACGCTGGTCGCGTCGGCCAGCCGATCTTGCACCGCGGTTGAGATCCGGCGCAGCCAGCGCCCAAAGACAACCGCAATCGCTACCAGCGTTGGCACTAGCACCAGCGCCAGCCCGCTGAGCTGCCACGAGACCACGATCATCAAGACCACGGCGCCAACCAACTGGATCACGCCTTGCAGCAGCGTGGTCAGATTGGTCGTTACCGTCGTTTGAATCAACGTCACGTCGTTCGTAATCCGTGACGTAATTTCACCGGTACGGCGCTGCTCGAAAAAGGCTAGATCAAGCCGCTGAAGCTGCTGGTAAGCCGCTAGCCGCAGATCGGTCACCACCCGTTCACCCACAAACGTCAGGCTATAGGTCTGGATCAGACCGGCTACCGCCTGCCCGATTGCCACCAAGCCCAGCAGCAAGGCAATCTGAGCAATCGGCAGCGCCTGATCGCCGGTGATCAGATTGACGATCTGACCAATGGCCAACGGCATCACCAAGCCCAACCCGGCGCCGATGACCATTGCAACCAGCGCAACTGTCATCCACCCCCGGTACGGGCGGAGATAGCCAAGCAGACGTTGCCAACTCGCGCCTTCCGGCAGCGCAGGCGGGCGAGTCAATTGCAGCCGTAGTCGCACCAAGCGTCACTCCTCTAACGAACGCAGACGTTGCTGCGGTTCGTTACCTCAAGCCAGCCGTCCCGTCTCACTCCGTTCGAGGGCCCGCACCATACCGGCCAGCACCCCTTCCAACAATTCCAGCAACCGTTCGGCTTCCGCCGCCGGCAAGTGACCAAGCGCCGCGTGGATCTGCTCGCGACGGGCCTGCTTGATCGCCGCAATCATGGCAATGCCGCGCGCTGTAATCTGCACCATCACCTGCCGGCGATCACGCTCGTGGCGGGTGCGCTCGACCAGTTGCTTATCGAGCAGGCGATCAATCACACCGGTTAGCGCCGCGGCCGACTGCTGCGTCGCTTCGGCCAGATCTGACATCTTGCATTCGCCGTTAGTTTGGGCCAGATGGAGCAGCGTGTAGAATTGGGTCAACGTGAGATTGAACCGGTCGTCGTCGAGCAACTGCACAAACTGGCGCTGCGCCAGCCAACTGATGCGCAGGATCAGCTGCTCGATGGCGTCGAGCGTCGAGTGCTCGGTGGTCAGGTTGGGCAGTTCCGATTCGGCCATACGTTGCCCTAATGCTAGCGCGTATAGATATTCAACAATGTTGAGTATACCAAAAGCAAGCAACGTTGTAAAGGAGAAATAGGGCGGAAACCATGAAAGAGTGCGGCAGCCAGATCGTGGGGTATGGCGTGCGGCCGTTTGACTGCCGCACGCCAGAGAGCGCAATAACCTTAGGGTTCCTGCTCCGACGCGCCAGCCTCACACGCTACCAAACACACTGGCGTGCGCTGCAAGAGCGGCAACCAGATCGTAGGGTTGAGATCGAGCCGGTGCGCGCCGGGATCGCCCCAGATCGTCGAGCCGCGCACATCGCGACCGTCAATGCGGAAGGTAACCGTTCTCCCGGCTATGCCGCAGCCTTCGCTGCCCGGCTGAGCCGCGGCCACGTCGATGATGTAGGCCGGCCTGCCGCCGATCAGTTGCACCTGCGCGCTGCCGCACACGGTACCGTTGATCAGGGCCGCGACGGTCTGGCCGGGGCTGAAAGTGGTGTCGCCGAGCGGCGCGATATAGCCGTAGTAGGTCGTGGGCGGCTGCGGCAGCGCCGATTGCAGCGTGGCGCCAGCGAGTGACGCTGGGCCGGCAGGGCCGGCATCGGTGACGAACACCCAATAGCCGCGTCCGAAGGCAAGGCTGGTGAGCGTGTTGACCCACGGATCAAAGGCAGGCGGCACAGTTGGATCGTAGCGTTGCCAGCGGTTATGTGTCTCATCGTAGCCATAGACGATCCGGTAGTGACGGGCATCGGCATTGAGCCGGCGGAAAGCGTCCGGCACCGTTTCGCCGGCCCACGGATAGGCGAGCAGGTTCCAACCCAACGCCGGACGTAGCGTGGTGAGCAACGTGTACAAGCCCGCTCCCGCCGAATCGCCGGCCAGCTCGCGCCGCTCGCGATCGCACCGGTAGACGGTAAGCTCGCGCCACGCCTGATCGGCCGGGTTGTAGGTAAAGATGCTCAACCCACCGGCAGTGCCGGGAGGCAGACTGGCTTCGTCATAACTCAGATTAATCGAGAAACCATTCAGGTTGGTAGCGCTTGCCCCGCTGAGCCAATAGCCCGAACCAACCTGCTCGGTCCACGGCGGCGGTGCCGCCGGCGCGCGGGTGGCCGCCTGAAATGAGAGCAGATCACCCGGCCCAAATACCCCTTCCAGATCGTAGACCATCGCTTGCCCGTCAAGCGAAGCCGGCGCATCGTTAGGACACGTTTGCAAGCGTGGGTTGCATGGCCGGCGTTGCCTCAGCACCGGCGATCCGCTGGCGGTAGTGCGCGGGGTGTCTGCTGGGTAGTAGAACAGGCTCACATCGGTCACCGTTTCTCGGCGCGGCGCCGGCTCATCGACCAAGAGATGCAACAGAGCCTGCTCGAAGGGCGCTGGCGCTGTGATGTCAGCCTGCGCGACACCGCCGCTGAACGGCAGGGTGACGCTTGCCGAAGGCTGGCCGTCGAGCGGGAAGAGGCGGGCGCGCAACGGCGCACTGATCCCTTCCGACCGCACTGTCACCCGTATGCGCTGGCCGTCGAGCGGCTCGATCCGGACATCGGGCTGCCAATCAGGCCGCTCAGCCACTGTGAGGGTAGTTTGGCCGTTGACAATCGTTTCGACACACCCCAAGCGGCGCACCGCCGGCTCGAACAGGCAGAGCCGATCGCCGGGGCGCGCGCCGCGCGCTTCGAGCTGATCGCGCACCGGCGCACCCAGATCGATCAGCCGGTCAGTGACACCGTTGCCGTCATCATCGGCAAAGAGAAATCCGCGCGCGCTACGATCCGGTTGCAGCCTGATCTCATCGCCACCAAAGACCAGCAACAGGCTGAAGGCGCTCTGGCGCACGGTGCGGGCCGGTTCGGCTAGCGGCATGTCAATCACCTCGGTCAGATTGGCCGGCAGCGTGTTGGGGCCGGTGATCTGATTGAGCGTGGACGGACGGCGGGCGGCCAGCGCTGGGTAAAAGGCGACGATGGTATCCCAATCGGCCCGCCCGGTTTCGAGCTGTGAGAGGGTATTGGCGCAGAAACGTTCCCAATTGAGATTGAAGGGGTGAAATTCCGACTCTTCTTCGCGGTAGGGATTGTTCATCGCACCGAGGCAACCCTCGACGCCAACCAGCACCTTCCGCCCGCCCACCGTCGCAAACCCGATGTAGTTGTCTGACAAGAAGAATAGATAGTGACCAAGCTCATGCGCGAGCGCCCGCGGCCAATCCTCGCCGATTGCGCCCCGGCTGGCGCCGTACTGGTTCCACGTCGCGCCGATCCGCACCCGGCCCGGATAGAAGACCACCTCGTCGCCGTTACCGTTGGTCGTGATCGTCGTCTGCTGCACCACGCCGCCTCGATCGGAATTGGGCCGCAACCGGTTGCTGGCATAGACGCGCACATCGGCCAGATTCCAGCGTTCGCGGTTGTGGAAGATGCGCACCCGGCCCAACGCCGCTTGCCCGTTCGTCCAGTCGTAGAGCAATTCAGAGGCGCGGCGCAGATCAGTGCGCAGTTGGGCGAGATAACCGGTATCGTTGCGCGCATCCCATTCGAGCGACACGTCAAGATCGAAGAGCAAGAGCGGATTGGCTGCGCTGACGTTCAAGGCATTGGGCGCACTATCGCTCAGGACTGAAAACACCGGCGGATCGCCGGGAGCAAAGTTGGTGTAGTAGAGTGGGATCTCGTTCACTAAGGCGCTGATGCTCCACGCCGTTAATGAACCGCCGTCAAAGGCAAAATCGTCTTTGATCACCAGTTGCCACACGCCGGCAATCGGCTCGCCGCGCAGTTGGTCAAGCGGATCAACGGCGCGAAAGACGGCGCCGCCGGTTGGCGGGCAATGTACTCCCGGCGCGGTATCGGTGACGCGCAATGCAAACCCAGCGGCAGCGCCGCATGCGCGATCAACTAGCCGCACGGCAGTACCCGCCGGGCTGATTAGCGTCATGGTGAGATCGCTAACGTAAGTATGGGTGCCGGTGATGGCAATAGTATCAATAAACTGGATAATCCCGGTCTGAGTGATCGTGAGGGTAGCGGTAATCAGATCGGGCCGGTCAGCGGCTATCGGGATGGGGGCATGACTGCTGGCGACGGTGCGTAATTCACCCACCGGTTGCAAGACGGCCACCGCATCGCCGTTATTGACTCGACCGGTCAAGGTGGCATTTCCGCTAGAATCGGTGCGCAATGGGCGATCACCGGCAAGGATCGGATCGGCCAGCGCCGTGCTGCCGGCGGGTTGGCGGAATAAGAGCGCACCGAGCGATGGCTCAGCCCGTTCACCAACCACCGAGACGCTCACAGTCCCGCTCAACTCGTTGCGATAGATGCGTGCCGGCGCGCCAAACCGCACGACAGCCAGATCAGGGGTGCTGCCGCCCAGCAACTGGCCCCATGCCACGCTGCTGAGATTGGTGGCGCGATTGGCGAACGTCGCTACGAGGGTAAAGCCGCCGGCGCCGTTGTTCTGTAACAGATGCTCGCCGACGGGCAAGGTTTGGATCACATCGCTGCGTGGTTCGCTACTCAACGCGACATCCAGCCGGCCATCACTATCATAATCGGCGGCAACGGCGGCAATCGCATTGATACGTTGCTCGGTCGCCCACGACAACGCCAAAGTAAAGGGAGCATCGGATTGGTGCAGGTAGAGCCGGCTATTCTCGCGCACACTAGCAATAAAGAGGTCATTGCGCCCGTTGCCATCGAAATCAGCCACGAGCACAGCGCGAGTATTGGTATTGGCTGCGTTGTCAATCCACATGGGTACATCAACGAAAAATGGTGCCGTGGGCACGCCAGGAAAAATGGTGGTTGGAGCGCCGCGCAAGCCAACCACCAGATCAGGCTGGCTATCGCCATTCATATCCGCCAGCGCCAAGCTACTGGCGGTAAAACTGCCCGGCACCGCTACCAGCGGCGTATCCGGCCCGCCGGTGATGATCGTCGCGCCGAGGTAGTAATAGATTGGTTCAAGTTCGCCGCCGATGAGCAGATCGGGCTCGCTATCGCCATCAAGATCACCCCAGACAATCGTTTGGGCAAAGAGCGGTTGGGTCGTAAACTGCACCGTCACCGTCACCGTCACCCCGCCGAGGAACGGCGTCACCCGATAGATCACGCTGACATCATCATAATTCGCTTCGGCCAACAGCAATGCGCCGCCACTCGTGACTGCCCACGCCAGCGCCACCGTCTGGTGCGCCGTCGTCGAACTCCAGATCAGGGTAAACACCGGTTGGCCGCTGGTGTCAAGCCCATCGTTGCGCCACAGTTGGGTAGGCAGATTGCGCCGGCCAATCGCTAGATCATCATCACCATCGTTATCGAAATCAACGACGGCAACCGCTGTGAACCCATCGCTAGCTGCTGACTGCCAGGCCAACCGCAACGGCGTGGCGCTGTCTTGGCTATACAACAGTGATGGTGGGGGTACAACGCCAGCCACTCCAACGACCAATACCAAACATAGTGCAACCAATTGGCGCGCCATAGACCTTCCTCCACCGTGCGACGAGCAGGCAGTGCCGCAGCGCTACCGTACTCTCCTTTAGGCACAGCCCCCTACCGTCGCCCTACATCACGGGTTCGCGCAGAGCGCGGCATCTTCCCGCGCCAATTGATACCGATCGCACTCTTCGGCGGTTGGCCGGCGCGAGCGGGCCAACGCCAGTTCAAGCGCCCGTGCCACATCAATCGGCAACCTCACGACACTGCCATTTGCGCCGGCAATTACCACCTCGCTGGAGCTGCTGAATGCGATCGCCGCCGGCACGCCATCGACACCCATCCGGGTCAACTCGACGCCATCGGCAATCCGCCAGATCTTTGCCGTTTGATCAAATCCAATCGTTGCGATCAGTGTACCACTGGGGTCAAACGCAAAGCCAGCAATGCCGCCGCGATGGGTCGCCGGCAAATTACGCAAGCGGAGCGAGGCGCTCTCACGCAACAACAATATGCCCTCATTCGATTCACTCACCACGAGCGAGCCGTCAGGGCTAAACTGCGCGTAGCCATTGGCGCGGTCATCAGCCGCTTCAACCACCACCTGCATCGCCCGGTAATCCCAGATCAGGGTCTTGCCATCGCGAGTGACAATTGCCAGCCACGGTTGGGTTGGGTGGATCGCCGCGCCGGTGATGATGTCGGTTTTCATCAACTGGCCCAGATCGAGCGTCACCAGCGGGCGCGTCGTCGATTCCGGCCAGCGCCAGAGGAAGGCTTGCAGACGGCTGCTGGTCAACAAGAGGCTGCCATCGGCATTAAAGGCCACGTTACGCACCCGTACCTCGTGCGGGATACTGGCTTGTAACCTACCGGTCGCCACCTCCCAGATACTGGCTACGCCATCGGCGCTCGCCGCTGCCAGCCAGCGTCCATCCGGACTGAAGGCTAGCAGCTCGATCGCATCGCTGTGGTGGCGTAATTGCTGGGCCGGGCCGGTAGCATCGCGGAAGAGCGCAATTACGCCGTTTTCGCCACCCACCGCCATCGAGCCACGTTGCGGATCAGCGGCTAGCACCGCTGGCGTAAACTGCTGGATGTCACCCACGGCCCAAAACCGTACCGAGCCATCAAACGAAGCGGTTACAGCCTCGCGCCCATTGGCTAGCCAATGGGTCTGGCTGATTTGATCGGTATGGCCGCGCAATACCGTGATCGTCTTGCCATTGGTCAAATTGACGAGATAATCGTTGCCGTCGTTTGACGCAAGCAACGCCAGCGCACCATCAGGACTGAGCCAGAGATCGTTGAGCGTGGCGCTGAAGGTAGCAAGTACAAAGGCATCTTGGTCGCCGTTCGTTTCAAGCAGGCGCGTCCCCTCTACCAACACCAAACTGCCCACCGGCGTGTAGGCCAGCGCACTGATCGGCTGCGTCCCAATCGGCTGGCGGGCAAGCTGCTCACCGTCACGCAACCGCCATACGAACAGCTCACCGGTTTGGGTGGCCGCAGCAATGCGCGCGCCAGCGGGATCGATCGTCAGACTCACCAGCGGTACGCCCTCTTCACCACCTATCACCACCTGCCGCCCGCTGGCCGCATCCCACCGCCGCAACCAACCATCATAACCAGCGGTATAAACACTGTTGCCATCAGGCCCAAACACCACATCGAGCAGGCGCACACCTAAGGTCGCGTCCTGTTGCACCGTCGCATGACCGCCCGTCGCTGCCGGATGCAACCAACGAGTGGTCTGATCGGGATTGGCCGTTGCCCACCCCATTACCATTCCATCCCACGTTACCGCAACCAGCTTGCTGCTATCGGGGCTAAACGCGAGCGCCGCCACCAGATCAGACGCACCGGCCAGCCGTTGCATCCGGCCATCGGCCCGCTCAACTAACACTACTTCAACCGCACCAGCCTCAGAGATCGTCGCTGCTGCCCACCAGCGATTATCAGCACTCACGGCTAATGCCGTCACCGATGCGCCGAGATCGACCGTCTCACGCGCCCTCGACACCACCAGCGCCCGGTAAAGGATCGCTTCCGCCGCCAAATCAACCGGCTCGTTCCGCTCACGAGGCACCAACACCGCCTGCCGGGCCAGCAACAGCGACAGTTGCGGATCGACTGCGAGGTTCACTGCCGCTTCGGCAGCCAGTTCGCGAGCGCGGGCCAAGCGCGACAGGCGATCGGCCTCGCGGTAGGCGAAAAAAGCAGCCGTAGCGGCGATCAGCATCACCACCGCCAGCACTGCCGACACCACCCCCAGCCGCCGGATAAGCCGCTCGCGCCGGCGATCAGCATCGATCTCGGCTTGGCGTTCGCGACAGGCTTTGAGGAATTCTTCATCAATCTGCTCGACCTGTTCGGGATGCGCTGCGACCCACTCCTGCGCCCCAGCCAGATCGGCATCTTGCAAGAGCAAGCTAGCCGGACGATCGGTTACTGCCCACAGCGCCGCTTGGCGTTGAAACGGCGCCAGCCGCTCGCGCCATGCGGCATTATTCTGTCGCACCGGTTCGATCAGACGATCGTGAGCCAGCTCATACCACGTAAAATTGCGCCGCTGTTCAGCACGGATCAAATAGGCGTTGATCAGCGGCGGCAACGCCGCATTGGACAAGCCAGCGGTAACGCCCTCGCCGCGCAACACCTGATTGCGAATCCCGCCTGCCGTGATCAACTGCTGATCAAACCAATCGCGGATGACCCGCTCGCGCACCCCGCTAGCAGCGGCGGCAGCAGCCACCCGATCGGCATAATAATCGGCCAGCGCCTCATCAACCGAACCGATCATACGAAGGGCAGCGGACGTAATCGCTGCCCCCGCCGGCACCCCATCAGGAAACAGCCGCTGCCACAAGCGGTAACAGACCACCTGCAACTGTACCGGCTCGACCGTCGCGCCGAGCATCGTCTCCACCAGATCCGATACCAGTTGCACCCGCGCGCGGCGTAGATCGTCCACCAGACTACGAGCCGCCGCCAGATCAAACTCAACCCCGGCATCGAGCGCCGGACGGCGGATCGCCGCCAGCGCCGCTTCCGGGCCAAGCAGATCGAGCCGGAAGGTGTTACGGAACCGTGAGGGGAAGAAGTGGGCATATTCCATGAGCGGCGCGAGATAATCTTCGCGAATCACAAACAATGCCCACAGGAAGCGATTGGCACGCAACAGATCGCCCACCGTCCGGCAAAACTGCTCTTTCGCCGCGCGATTCAGCGGATCGACCGTCAGCAACTCTTCAAACTGATCGAAGATGAGCACCGTATCATCAGGATCGGTCTGTTCCGGCGACGCAATCAGCTCGGCCAACGACCGCTCGATCGCCTCGTCGCCACCGATCGAGAGCGCCGCGGCGGCCAAATAGCGATTGGCATCAGGCGACACACCAGCAGGCAGCGCCAAGCCAACCCGCACAATCGGCAATACCCGAAACCGGCGCGCTTCGAGGGCCGGGATCAAAGCGGCCTGTACCAACGAACTCTTGCCGGCGCCCGATGGCGAATAGAGCAGCACAATCCGCTCCGACACCAGCAAGCTGGTCAGATCGCGCAACTCGCGATCACGTCCATACAACCGGTGTTCGCGGGTAAAGGCGCGTGGCCCCAGATAGGGATTGTGGCGTAACATTTCCATTAGAAACCGCGTCGGCGCCGTGGCCGGTCACTCTCGGCAAGCTGAACGGCAAGGGCCACGCAGAAATCGCGCGGACTGCCCCAAAAGATACTAATGGCGGCTGTATCTTGAAAATAGGCTTCCAAATAGCGAATCGCCCGATCCGGCTGCAACACCTGATCTTCACGCGGCATCAGTTGGCCGGCAATCTGCACGTAGCGCCGCCGCCGGGAAGCGCCGCGCAAAGGTTTGATCAGACTGTGGAACAGCGTGCGAAAACCGATATCCTCCAGCTCAAAGCCTAAGAAGAGCAACGCGCTATCAGCCAGCGCATCACGCACAATCGCCGGAATACGCTCGCGTTCGGCGGCAATGTTGATCAAAAAATCAAAATAGTCGTCCTCGGTCAATACCAACGTTTCTGGTTGTTCAAACCTCCCGAACAGATGGAAGAGCAAGGGCCGCTCGGCGCTCGGGCGATAATCCGGTTCACGCTCGAAGATCGAGGGCAGCCGATCAAGATCCTCGTTCCACCGGCATACCTCAATAACCGGTTGCTTCCCCGCTTCAAGCAACGCCTCACTCAGCATATTCGAAGCGTTTGCCGTCACATAGATCGGCAACGGCTGCGCGGCCAAGGTCCGGTACGGGTCAAACGGATCGCGCGCCCGCTCATAGCGGCCAATCGTCCGGTAGAGGTCGAGCAGATCGAGCCGGTCAAGATCAGGCAATACCTCGCGGTATTCATCGATCAACGATTGGCGGAGCGTCTCGATCAATGACCGGCGCGGAAAACGATAATCGTGTTTAATCGAGAGGAATTGGGCCACATACGCCAACTGCTCACGCTCGTAATCCTCCATCGGGTAGCGATAGCGTTCGGCCCACATCCGCGCAATCATGCGACTGGAACCGAGGCGAGTCTCGGCCATTTGCGGGCCGATCACCGGCGTGCAAAGACCATCGCTCATATAGCCGGCAATCGCCTCGATCTTCTCGGCGGTATCGCGCTCATCGGCAAAACCGGGCACATACCAGATACGACCACTCTTAAGGCGCGAATAGAGCACCGGCATCCAATGATCAGGCAAATCGCGCACCGCGCCGCGGGCCAGCGCCATCGCCGCATCAATCACGCCATCGTGGAGCAGTTCTTTGCAGAAGGACGGCACAAACCGCTCGGTCAAGCGCATTGAGACATTGCCTTGCATCGCGATCACCGCCGGAATGCCGGCTTCGGCCAAGCGCGGCCCGATCGCCGACAGCGCACCGTTATCGGTGGTCATCCCGCCGGCGCTCTGGCAGGCGATCAACATCACCAAGCGCGGACGTTCGCTGAGTTCGCGCAGGCGCTGGCAAAACGACGCGCCATCAACCCGCTCAAAGGCGTTATCCGGCTTGACCAGCCAGAGGTAGGTATTGCCTTCTACATAGCTGCCGTGCGCCACCAAATAGAGGACATCAAACGGGCGGCCTTCACGAGCCGCCCCGCGCAAAGCGGTAATGATCTGTTCAACTGTCGCCGCACCGGGTTCAGTAAGCTCAACCAGATCGAACTCGCCAAACCCTGCCCGCGCGCGGGCCAGTTCGCCGGCCACATCAACCGGTGCCAAGCCGAACCGCTCAACCCCGGCAGGATTGGCGATCGCAACCAGCGCGCGCAAAGCGCCGCGCGGGCGGGCGCGGATCGGCTGCACATCGTTGCTGGTGACATAGCGCGAAAAGAAGACCTCTTCACCCATCAGCAACGGCTCTCCGTCAGGCATGCGCAACGTCTCCCAACGCAGCGCATGCAACTCAGCAGCACTTGGGGCAATAAAGAGCCGGAAACGGATTGGGATCGGACGGCGACCGCGGCGAGCAATCGCGCGCGCAGCAGTAAACTGGGCAAGGATGTCGTCGTCGCTGAACAGCATCGCACCGAGCGCTGCGCCGTAAGCCGCCGGATCAGCGGCCACTTCGCGCAATCGCTCAAGATCAAACCGGATCGGATGCTCGCTGGTCCCCCGCTCGATCCGCACATCGACATCGCTATCGGGATCGCCAAACGATAGCGCCACTGCGTAGCCAGCATTGCCAAGACCACGCAGGCTCAATTCGAGGTCCAGCCGCTCATCCATGAGAAGCAAATTTCCGTGCAGGGCGCGACAGCATATGACTCAGTATAGCAGTCGCCGCGGTCTCCTGCAAGCCGGAATACGGAGGACAAATACAGTTAGGCCCAGCCGCAATGGTCTGGGCCTAACCACAGCAAAGGATGCGCTTACGGAGCCTCGACCGGCCAGTGGAACCAAGCCACAAACAGATCGCCGTGGGGGAGAGCGCCGACATAGTTGTCGGCAATCGCTGCGGTGCCATTGGGCAGACCGTACGCATTCGCCACTAGCTCAGCGCAAATCGCCAAGCCAAAGCCATGGCCATTGCTGCCATCACTGCTAAATGTAAAGCCGCCGCGGAACAGATCACTCCACTGCTGGCCGAAGCGCTGATCGAGCGCGCTGCGTTGCAGCGGATCGATCCGGTTTGCTATGACAAAACGCAGGCTTGGCGATGAGCAATCGAACAGGGGGTAAATGCCGACCATCACCCGATGATCGATGCTGTGGCGGGTGGCATTATTGATCAGATTGTAGATCACTCGATCAAGCGCCGAGAACTCGACGCACCGGTCGGCCACCACGCCGTTATAACGGGCATCAACCAAGACTTGGGCTGTGCCATCGGGTAAGCGATAATCAGCTTGCTGCCACTTTTCCAACAACAGATCGACGCCGTGCGCGCGCAGTTCAATATCGCGGGCCGTGCGCACCGGATCGAGATCGGGCACGCAGTTGCGCATAATCTTGAGGTGATCGCGTACCAATAGATAGATCCGTTCGACATCAGCCGGCTGCGCCTGATCGAATTCGAGCAGTTGGAGTTGGAGCGCCAACGCTTGCAACGACCCGCCGCGAAGATCGTGGATCACCTGCCCTAACACTGGATCTTGCCGGCTGAGTGAGATGCCGCGCAATTCCTGCATCAAATCGTGCCATCCAGTCTCGTGCAAAAACTGGCGCAACTTGCCGAGATCGACCCGGCGCATCTGGTCAAATCGGCTAAAAATTGCGAGCAGCGTATCATACAGTCGCCGCACCGCCGACTGCACATCATCTGGCAAAGCAGTTATGCTCACGCTGGTCACGCTGCGCACAAAGGGATCTTGGCGCAATAACGGCAAGTCACACGGCGCAAGGGATTTGACTGTTTCGTCGCTGAGGGGGAATGCGCCGGTCATAATAGCAGAACTCCTCTGTCATTGGCAACAAGGCCGGTACCTAAGCCTCTTGTCTCTAAAGTAGTTAAACGATAGTATAACGGATTTTTGAATCATTGGCGCAGCAATAGTAGTCAAGCCATCAAATTGCAAATATGTACTAGAAATCACATAAATTATCAGCGTGTGTTCCTTATTCGCGCAAAAATGCAGCGCACGCTTCGGGAATGCTCGGATTAATAAAAATGCCGCTGCCCATCTCAAACCCAGCCATATACGACAGGCGCGGCACCACCGCCAGATACCAATGAAAATAACCGTTTTCCGGCTCTTTGGCCGGCGTCGAGCGGAGCACCAGATTAAAATCGGGGTCGTTGAGCCGGTAGTAGAGCCGGTGAAAGACCTCGCGCACCACATCGGCTAAGCCATCGAGCTCAGACTCTTCGAGATGAAAAAAACTCGCCCGATGCTTGCGCGGCAAAATCCAGAGGTGAAACGGCGACGAAGCGGCGTAGAGCACAAACGCGACAAATGCATCATTCGCGTAGACAATCCGCTCATTGCGGGCCACTTCATCGGCCAGCATCGTGCAGAACACACACTGGCCGGTATCATCAAAAAACCGACGCGCCTCTTCGATCCGGTGGCGAATATCGCTTGGTACGACCGGCACCGCCATAATCTGGCTGTGCGGATGCTGCAACGAAGCGCCGGCCCGTTCGCCGTGATTCTTAAAGATGACAATCTGCTCGATCCGCGGGTCGGTGCTCATGGCCTTTCCGCGACTGAGGTAGACTGCCAACACCGCCCGCACCTCGGCATGGGTCATCAGGCCAAGAGTTGTGTTGTGGTTCGGATGCTCGACCAGCACTTCGTGGTAGCCATAGCCGCTGATCGTGCGCCGCACCCCGTCAAAATGGCGTACCACCGGCCCATGATCGTTCAAGGCCGGATACTTGTTGCGCACAATCCGCAACTGCCATGACCCAACTGCCGGATAACGCTCAACTTCGAGATCGAGTTCTTCGTTGCCAACGCAAAAGGGGCAATGCGGATCGTGGGGCGAACGTTCGGCAGTGAGCGGTTGCTGGCGGGTTTCAGTAAACGCATTGGGACGGCGCGCGCGTTCACTGGCAATGATCACCCATTCACGGGTGGCAATATTCTGCCGTAATTCGGACATGAGGCTTGCTCCACAGCGGACGGTCAGCCGCAGCGTTGCGCTATGCTTTGTATTGTAGCCGCGATGTGGCCGATGAGCAAGTTATGCTAGTTGACAAACACACACCGAGTAGCGTACACTAATACATCAGATGATATGATCTTTTGGGAGAGGCGCTTATGCCCCTTGCCCGGCAACGGTTAGTCGAACAGGTCATCGAGTACCTGCGCCAGCAACTGAAGACGCAGACGTACCCCGTCGGCAGCCGGTTGCCACCCGAACCGCAACTGATGGCGCAGCTTGGCGTCGGGCGCTCGACGGTGCGCGAGGCGATTCGGGCGCTAGTCCACGAAGGTTTGCTCGAAGTGCGGCAAGGTGACGGCACCTACGTGCGCGCGACGGCGGTCGCTGAGCCGTTAGCCGCGCGGCTGCGGCAGGCGAAGGTGCAAGAAGTGCATGAGGTGCGGCGCGCACTGGAGCTAGAGGTGGTAGCATTGGCCGCCGAACGGCGCAGCGAAGCTGATCTGACCGCGATCCGGCACTGGTTGGCGGCGCGTTCGGCGGCGCTGGCCAATGGCGATACCGCCGCGGCGCTTGCCGCTGACATCGAGTTGCACTGCGCCATCGCCCGCGCTACTCACAACCCAATGCTCAGCGATCTCTACCGGATGTTTGCCGTCACCCTTCGCGACGCGCTCGGCGTCTTGTGGAACGTCGCCGCGCCAGCCGCTGATGATCGCTCGCATGTTGATCTGGTCGAAGCGATTGCAGCGGGAGATGTAGCAGCAGCAGTCGCGGTGACGCGCCAGATTCTGGCCCGGCACGAAGCGACGCTGCGCCATAGCGCCGGTGAGGCCTGATTTTTTACGCTCTATAACATCTGATGATCTGATGATTGAAAGGAATGTGACGTGGAACTCTTTGATTTCCTATTCATCTTCACCGCGGCGCTGCTGGCCGGCGCCCTGAACGCGATTGCCGGCGGCGGCAGCTTTTTTTCATTCCCCGCCCTCTTGGTGGCCGGTGTGCCGCCCATCGTGGCTAATGCCACCAATGCGCTGGCGCTGTGGCCGGGCACGCTGGCCAGCATCGGCGCCTACCGGCGCGAACTGCGCGGCCAGCAGCGTGATATTTGGCTCTTTAGCGGCTTGAGTCTGCTTGGCGGGTTACTCGGCGCAATCTTGCTGCTCTACACCGACGAGCGGCACTTTACCGCGCTGATCCCGTACCTGTTGCTCTTCGCCACGCTGGTCTTTACCTTTAGCCCGCAGATCACCCGCTTAGCCCAGCGGATGGTCGGCGAGGGCGACGGCCAGCGCTGGCTGGTCATCGCGATCTATATTGCTATCGCTATTTACGGCGGCTTTTTCGGCGCTGGATTGGGCATTCTCACGCTGGCTGCGCTGGCCTTGCTCGGTCACGACAACATTCACCGGATGAATGCGCTGAAGACGTTGCAGGCGGCGCTCGTCAACGGGATTGCGGTGGCGACCTTTGTTGCCACCGGCTTGATCGCGTGGCTGCCGGCCCTGATCATGACGATCGGCGCGATCGCCGGCGGCTATGGCGGTGCGGCGATTGCCCGCCGGATCGATGCCAGCCGGGTACGGATAGCCGTGGTGGTGATTAGTATCGGGTTGACGGTGTGGTTCTTTATCCGTAGCGCGTGACCGTCACGCTGCCGGCAGCGTAAACCAGAAGGTCGAACCTTGTCCTTCTTGGCTACTGGCCCAAATCCGGCCACCGTGCCCTTCGACCAGATGTTTGGCAATCGCCAAGCCCAAGCCGGTGCCGCCGGCATGGCGGGTGCGCGCCCGGTCAACCTTGTAGAAACGCTCGAAGATCCGGCGCAACTCGCGGCTCGGAATGCCAATGCCGGTATCGCTGACGCTAATCAGCACCCACGTGCCGGCGGGGTGCGGCGGACGATCCTCACGCGAGGGCGGATCGTCTACCGTAATCTGCAGCACACGCGCCGCAACGGTGATCGTGCCGCCTTCGCGAGTAAACTTGACCGCATTGTGCAACAAATTGAGCAATACCTGCCCAATCCGGTCACCATCCATCAGCGCCGGCAGCAGATCATGCGCCGGCTCGGCGCAGATGGTCTGCTGCTTCCGATCGGCTTGCGGACGGATGCGTTCCACGGCCCGCTCGATCACTGGCCAGACCGCCAGCGGCGCTAACTTGAGCGACACCCGCCCCGACTCAAGCTGCGAGAGTTCGTGCAATTCATCAACCAGTTGCGTCACCGCATCGATCTCTTGCGCCATCTGATCGAGCATTCTCCCGGCAATATCAGGCGGCGGCGCCGATTGCAAGGTCTCCACCAGCAACTTAAGCGAGGCAAGTGGAGTGCGCAACTCGTGCGAGACGTTCGCCACCAAATCGCGTCGCGCCCGTTCGAGCATGCTAATCTGAGTCAAGTCACGAATAACGATCAACGCTCCCTCCGACTGACCGGCTTGGGCGACCAACGGCACATAGTGCAAATGCAGTGTGCGACCGGTCGCCAACGGGCGAATCGTCAATTCTCGCCATTCACCGTCGGCGATCACATCGTGCGCTAGCAGATCAGCTTGGTGATCACGCAAGAGCGTAATTAAGCCGCTGCCGATGACATTCGCCTGCCCGGCGAGCAGATGGGTCGCCGCATCATTGTGAAAGACGATCTGGCGCTCGGTGTTAACCACAATCACGCCGGTATCGACCGCTTGGGCGAGGGCGAGGAACAGGGGCTGGCGTTGGGGAACGAGTAAGACGGGAATGGGGTCAATCAGCATTGCCGACGAATTGTCAGACGAAACCATCAGGTGATCCTGTTGCGGCTCAGGCGAGGCGAGCGATGGCATAGCGGCGCTCGTGTCTAGCTTGCGCTCAAACCGACGCCAACGGCGGACGCTGAGGATCAAGCTCATCGCCAGCACTACTGTAGCCACCGTTAGCGTCAATTCAAGCAGGGTCATGCAGATTCTGTGCTGTTGGCTGTACGCTGCCGGGTTAGGGAAACCGGTTTGGTCACGCTCATAGATAGCATTACACGGGACAAAGCGCGCGCAGCAATCCCGACGAGAGAGCTGCGGTCACCACGGCTTCAGCCCTCTTAACTGGCGCGGATGCGGCGGCGAAGCTGCCGCATTCCCCAAAGCTACGCAACCCCAATCACGTCTGATCGGCAGGCGGCTCAAACCGGTAGCCGACGCCGCGCACGGTCTGAATATACGTCGGCTTGCCGGGATCGGGTTCAATCTTTTCGCGCAACCAGCGAATATGGACATCGACGGTGCGGCTGTCGCCGATGAAATCTTGCCCCCAGACTCGTTCGAGGAGCAGATCGCGGGTGAGGGCAATGCCGCGATTGCGCATCAGACAGGTGAGCAGGTCAAACTCTTTTTGGGGCAAGTTGAGCTCTTGGCCGTTGCACCAGGCCCGCCGGCTGCTGGTATCGACTCGGATCGAACCCGCCTCCAGCACCTCACGGACAATCGAGTGGGGCTGGCGTTCGCTGCGGCGCAAAATAGCGCGCACGCGAGCCAGAAACTCGCCGAGGCTGAACGGCTTGCTAATGTAATCATCAGCGCCAAGTTCGAGGCCGGCAATCCGATCGACCTCATCTTGGCGGGCAGTGAGCATCATAATCGGCACATCGCTCTCTTGGCGGAGGATGCGGCAGACTGAGAAGCCATCGAGCCGGGGGAGCATAATATCAAGCACCACCAAATCGGGCTGATCGCGGCGGGCACGGTCAAGACCATGCACCCCATCTGCCGCGACAATCACCGAATAACCTTCGCGTTCGAGGTTATACCGCAGGGTCTCGGCCAGTGTCGTTTCATCTTCGACGATCAGAACCGTCGCCATAGCTGCTCCACACATGAAAACCGCCGGGAAAGGGCCGGCGGTCATTGCCACGTGGCGAATGTGGTCGGGGCGGAGGGATTTGAACCCACGACCCCCGCGTCCCAAACGCGGTGCTCTACCAGGCTG
>NZ_DAOUDC010000054.1:0-6042 GCF_034431535.1 Chloroflexus sp.
GTTCGCTCTCGCCAAAGCGGGAGATTGCTTCGGGCGCTCCGCACCATCGCAATAACATACCCCGCTCAATTCCCCTGAACCGGCGAGATGCTAATCCGCATCACCCACAACCACAGCGCGCTACCGAGCGAAAGCGCCAGCGTCGCTACTACAAAGAGGCGCCCCGCCCATCGTTCCCACAGCCGGTCAGCCATGATCGCCCACGCTAAACAGATCACCGGAATCAGGTAGAAGAGTTGCTTATCTACCATCGATATGCGATAACCGGCGATCAAAAACAGCAACGCCACTGTCCCCCACGCCGACACCACCAACCAGAGCAAGGGCTTCGCCCGCATTGCCCAGTACCCCGGAATGAAGAAGATCAGCGGGATAGCCAGCCCGTAGTAGAGATAGTGATTTGGCCAGATGTGATAGCCCAAATGCGGCACAAACGACCACAAATACTCGTGAAAAGGTGGCCGCACCACACCCACCGTCTCCGGCCCACGGGTGAAAACGGTTATCATGTAAGGGATCGTGCGCTCCACAATCGGTTGAAAATACTGGCCGTAGTAGATCACTATCGCCAATCCAATCGCCGCTCCTGTCGCCACCCACAGCGGGCGTAACCCCGGCAGCAGTGCGCGCCACTCCGGCCCCCGCCGCGTATTCAGCCAGATCAGGATGGTCAAGACAACCAAAAACACGCCGGTAAAGACGCCGGTGACAGTGTAGACAAGGAAAGCCAACACCAGCAGTGGCACAAACCAGAGCTGCACCTTCCACTCGCCCAACCGATCCCACGCCAGTAAGATGGCCGTTTGCACCAGCAGATTGAGCCACAAGCCGGCAGCCGTCGGTACATTACCCCAGATATGCAGCAAATACGTCACCGGCAGCACCGCGTATGTGATCGCCGCCAGGAGTGCCGTGCGCCGGCTGAACCCCGCCTTGAGCGCAATTGCCGCAATCAGCACTACCCGCGACATATCCATGAGCAAGCTCACAAAGTTCGCCGTCGTTTCCATCGGCCACGGAAAGATCGCATAACTCGTCGCCAATATGTGGAACCACGGCGAATAGGGGATCACCGGCGGATTACGCCCCCACTCTGCAACCGGCATCGTCGTCTCGTTGAGCGGGCTATTGACGCTGTAGTAGAGCGGCAATGCGCCATCGTAGATGATGCGCCGCGCCTTATCCATGTGCCAAAAGACATCAATCCCCACGTAGTAGGGGTAGAGCATGCCAATCGCTTTGAGCCAGAACCCGACTAGAAAGACGATCAGCAGCGTCGCCGTAAACTCAGACGTCACCTGAGCACCGGTCTGAGACATCAGCCAGCGGGTGAGCGGACGCATCGCAACCATGACCAGCAGGCTGAGGAGTGTCACCGCCGCTAGCCGGTCAATCATCTGCCCGCTGGGGAAACGATAGACCACCAACGCCCACCCGGCAACGAGCACCGCTAACGTCAATCCAACGGCTGCCCAGCCAGTGGCATCGAGATGCCAGCGTCGCCGGATGTCAGCCGTGAGCAGCGCCAGACAGGCAAACATCCCTAGTACGATAAACAGGCCCAGCCCCAGCGCTATCGGCGGCGGCGCAATCGTTGCCAGTAAGGGGCTTGCCGCTGGCGCGACTGAAACATCGGCCACCAACAGCCCCAACGGGCGTGGATCGCGGAACGGATCGGCTTGCAACGTCAGATTCAGATCGCCGCCATTCATCACCGCCGCCGGAATGAGAATCTGGATGCGCCGCAATTGCGCTCGTTCGGGCAACCGCGCTAGCTCAACGCCGTTGGCGCTGATTCGCGCATTGACCGGCGAACCGTCGGGATGGGCGACTACCGCATCAAGCCGCACGATCCAGTTGCCCTGACCCAAACGTGGGAAGACGATCTGGCTCTCGTCAGCACTCCAGCGGTAGGTGCGGGCCGGCGCCAACTCAACCGCGAGCGGCACGCCGGCGGGCGGTGCTTCACCGCCGACCAACGGCGACACCAGCTCGAAGGTGAGGGTCGGGGCAACAGCAATCTGGGCCGGAATTTTAACGAACATCTCCGTCCCGCTACGACGCGGCATCTCTAACCGCACTCCATTCACCGCCGCTGCCGACTCACGTTGCAGAACGATCGGATCAGCTTCTGGGCGGGCAATGATCCTTGCAAGCCAAACGCCCTCGCGCCCGCCGGGTACTGTGGCAGTGGCAGCGCCTGCCGGCCAATCAAAGCGCTCATACGCGCCGGCGGCATCGATCTCGCGCGCGTTGAAATTGATCAGAAACGCACCATCGCGGTTATCGCCAACATCAACGGTCACGACTGGCCGGACTGCGTACCCGGCAAATAATGTCACAACCGTGATCATCGCCAACCAGAGGGCCGGTATCGTCACGCCCGGTAAGCGACGCACGTGGCTGCCAGCAGCGGTGCGCAGGTTGATGCGTTTAATCAGAGAAGAAGCCATCGTTATGTATGTCTATGTGTCTCCATGACGTTTTCGCCGTCGCCGCATTGTACCATGCAAAGCCTATGCTATAATCACGCACGGCATTTATCGCCGGAAACGAGCATGGCACAGATTATCGTCGGCATTCTACTCTTACCAATCATTATCTACGTGCCGGGATGGGCGCTGGCGCGGGTGATCCCGGAACTTGGCAATAACGACGGCCTTGAACGCCACTTCGAACGCTGCTTGATCGGCGCGCTCTGGAGCGGTTGGCTGGCGTTGGTGTTGGCCAGTTTCGGCATTTTTTCAATTTGGCTGCACCTTGGCATTACGTTGGCGGTGAGCGCCGGCTTGATCTGGCTGGGGCAACGGCATTCATCAACGAATGGAACGGTGCGTGGCCTCACGATGCACGACGCGGCGGTATGGTTCGGCACGTTGTTAGTGCTGGCGCTGTTGGTTGCCCGGCCCTTCGAGGTTATTCTGGGGGTGCGCGACGCTGGCGTCTATGCGGTCACCGGCTTTGCGATAGCCCGCACCGGCAGCATCGTCCAAACCGATGCGGTCGTCGCCGAGCTAGGCCAAGCTGCGCAGAGCAGCGATCCGGCAGTGCGTGCGCCGGCCGAGCAGGCGATCAGTAATCTGATAATCGGGCAGGCTCGTGATCGCTATATCGCGACCCGCTTGCGAGCGGCCGGTTTTTTGATTAACGAAGGTGAACTTGCGCAGGGGCGGATTGTTCCCCAGGGATTCCACCTCTTCCCGGCGTGGATTGGTTTGCTGACTGCCGCCGGCGGCCCGCTCTTCGGTCTGTTTGCCACCGGCTTGCTCGGCTTGCTCGGCGTGTGGAGCGTGGGCATGATCGGGCGTCGCCTCGCTGGGCCGTGGGTCGGTTGGCTGGGGATGGTGCTGCTCGGCCTGAATACAGTGCAGGTCTGGTTTTCCCGTTATTCAACCGCCGAAACTACCGCCCAGTTTCTGACGTGGGGCGGTTTGTATCTATTTGCCAAGTTCAATGACTTCAGCTTGCCGGCGCGTGCGCGCCTGACATACGCAGCGTTGGCCGGCATCGCGTTCGGGCAAGTGGCGCTGGCCCGGATTGACTTTTTCTTACTGGCACCGGCAATCCTCTATCTCGGCTACTGTTGGCTCACCCAGCGCTGGCAGCGCGTGCAAACCGCGTTGGCGTTGGGACTGGTGGCGATGCTCGTTCACGCTGCACTTCATATCATCTTCATTGCCCGTGCCTATTTCTTCGATACCGGCTTTGCCCGTTTTCAGGATTTCGCTTTGACCTCATTGGTCGCGCTACCCTTCCTCACTCCCGCCGTGCGCGAGTCGTATTTCACCTCGAAGTTTAGCTCGCTCGACGATCCGGGACGGATTTGGATTGAATTGACACTAATCGGGTTGATTACTGTGGCGTTGATCCTGCTCCGCCAGAGTGGATGGATATTGCACATCGAACGTCGGATTGTGTCCCGCCGGCAACGCTGGCAGAACGCGATTGCGCTCGGTCTGGTGCTGCTGGCAGGTTGGGCATACGTTGTACGCCCGCAGATCATCGATGCCGATCTGCTCTTCAACACACGCGGCGGTTGGAACGATCCATTGACGCGCGATCCGACCCTCGTAGCAGGGGATGTGCGGAGCGGTGTGATGACTCCCACCGAGGCCCGTTTACAAGCTGGCGTGGTACTGACCGGACGACCATGGGAAGCTGTACCCGATCTGGCTGCGACTGAAGCGTTGCGCGCCGAACTGGCCGCCGCACGCGGCCCGTGGCGGGGGCCGTTCTCGAACCAAACTCTCAATTGGCTCCGGATTCAAGGTTATGTTGGCGCACCAATTCGACTGCCGCTCGTGCTCTATTATCAGGAGTACCGCGGTATGAGTTGGTGGCAGCGCATGCTGGCCGATCCCAGTACCTTTTCCAGCGAACCGGCACCTGTTCAACCCAAAGAATTGATCCCGTTGGCCGGTTTGGTCAGAGTTGGCTGGTATGTATCACCGCTCGGCGTGATATTGGCCGTGATCGGGTTTGCGCTCTGGTGGCGACGCGGACTAAGCACGGCCGGTTGGCTCATGCTCACCGTTGGGTTTCTGGGCAGCTTCTTTTATCTCCGCCAGACCTACGGCACGTCTGAGCAGACGTATATCTACATTTTGCGCCGATTTGTGCCGATTGCCTATCCGATCTTCGCGCTCAGCACTGCCTATGCATTAGCCGCACTCGCCGGTGCCTGGCAGCTGCGACCACAGGCTGCACGTTGGCGCCAAGGGTTAGCCGCCGCTCTCGCCGGGCTGTTGATCCTGTTCCTCGGCTGGACGGGACGGTACTACTTTGTACATACCGAATATGCCGGCGCATTAGCCCAAGTCGAAGCGATTGCCAAACACTTTACACCTAAGCGCGATATTGTGCTGCTGCGCGGCGGTGCATCGAACTACAGCGACGCCCGTGATATTCCAGATTTGTTGGCGACACCATTGCGTTTTGGCTACGACATCGATGCGTTCACGGTCAAGAGTGTTGCCACTGCACCTTACGCGATGCTGCTCGCCGAACAGGTGCAGCGCTGGCAAGCCGACGGCCGCACCGTCTATTTCATGCTGAGTGCGAGTGGCGGTAATCTCGCGCTACCCGGCTTTCATCTCACCTTCGTTACCGAAGTTGCGCTCGATCTGGCCGAATTCGAGCAACTGACCGATCAGAAACCGCGGAACGTCGCCCGTCTCACTCTCCCCTTTGCAATCTACCGCCTCGATCCCGCCGTCCCGCCACTCGTCGACACCGCCACACCACCGCTTACGCCCACCTCATTTGCCGCACAGGTCAGCGGGTTTTACCGCCCCGAACAGAGTAAAGATGGCTGGCAGTACAGTTGGAGCAACGGCGAGGCAGTCTTGCGTCTACCCTGGCCGAACGGCGTCACCCAGCAGACGTTGGTCATCGAAGTTGCGAGTGGCCTCCGCCCAGACCATCTCGGCCCAGCCACCCTTTGTCTTGAGGCCCAGCGCGAAGGGACCCTGTGGCCGACTACCGACACCCCGCTTGTCGCACTCGGCTGCCATCAGATCGGACAAGAACCGACGCTCGTGCGCGTCACCCTCGATCCCACCCAACTTCCCCCGACAACCTCCGGTGCGCTCCTGCTCCATCTCACCGGGCCGGCGTGGATCCCGGCCAACGAAGACCCTCGCCTCACCGACCGGCGCGTATTACACGTGCAAATCGGGCGAATATGGGTGGAGGTTGGCGCAGGAGCAATCCCCTGCCTGACCCCGGCAAGGGTCCATCCCCCCGCGTGGTGGTTTAAGCCTAACAACGGCGGGGGGCAATCCTCCGTATGTAGATTTGGGTCTGCGGTGCGGGCTTTGTGAACCCCGGTGGTGAGTTCCAACCGATACCACCCCCAATCACCTATGGTTCCTCGCCCGACCCCCTCACGGCCACCAGCTGGCGACATCTTGGATAGCGCGGACGGTGTCGGTGATAGCATGCACCCCACCCAAAGCGTGGATGAGTGGCGCAAGGGCTCGCAGATCGCTGAGCAAGTCGGGACGCACACGGCTGGCGAGAACGGGTAGCGTTTCCACCCAG
>NZ_DAOUDC010000055.1:0-164826 GCF_034431535.1 Chloroflexus sp.
CCTCCCAGCAGGAGGAGCCGATGAAACCCAGCCAGCACACGACCGAGCAGATCATCAAGATCCTTGAGCAGGCCGAGAAGGGTGAGCAGACTGTCGGGTCGGTCTGCCGAGAGCACGGGATTACCGAAACGACCTTCTACCGCTGGCGGCGCGCCTATGGCGGGATGTCGGTTAGCGAGGCCCAACGCCTCAAGGAGCTGGAGAAGGAGAATGGCCGGCTCAAGCGGCTGCTCGCCGAGCGGGTCTTGGAGATTGACCTGCTCAAGGAGCTCCTGGGAAAAAAGGGTTGACGGTGACCGAGCAGCGCAAAGCGGTCAAGTTCCTCGTAGCGGGCGGGTTGGCGGTACAGCGGGCGTGTCGACTGGTCGGCATTCATCGCTCCACCTTCCACTATGTGGCGCACCCTGGTGATGATGACCCGCTACTCGCCAAGGTGAAGGAGCTGGCCGAGCGCCACCCGCGCTATGGTTATCGCCGGATCAGCGCACTGGTACGAAGAGAAGAGCAGGTCAACCAGAAGCGCATCAGGCGCCTGTGGCGCAAGCATCGGCTCCAGGTGCAGCGTGTGCGCCGCCGGCGGGCGCCTCGCCTCCCTTCCGAGCGCCTGGTCGCCGCCTATCCTGGTCACATCTGGGCCTACGACTTTGTGGAGGACGCCTTGGCCGACGGCACGCCGCTGCGCATCCTGACGGTGATGGACGAGTTCACCCGCGAGGGCCTTGCCCTGGACGTCGATACGTCTGCCTCGGCCGAGCGCGTGATCGGTGTCCTCACGGCACTCGTTGCCCAGCATGGAGCACCGGAGCATCTGCGCAGTGACAACGGCCCCGAGTTCGTGGCAACAGCGGTCAAGCTCTGGCTGAAGCAGCGTGGCGTCCAGACGCTCTACATCGACCCTGGAAAGCCCTGGCAGAATGGCAAGGAGGAGCGCTTCAACGGGACGGTTCGCGATGAGTGCCTGAACATGCACTGCTTCGCCTCACTGGCCGAGGCCTGGATACGGCTGACGGCCTTCCAGAAGGAGTACAACACGGTTCGTCCCCACAGCAGCCTTGGAGACCTCGCCCCTGTGATGTTCAAGACGGCCTGGTACGAGACCCAGGCAAAGACCCAGGAGACTAACATTCCCGCTTGACCAGTTCTTGGGTCTCATGTCAGGCGCGTTAGAAAGCAGGGGTGAATGTCTGCGCTCTTACACAAAGGCTCATTGGACGTTGATTTGTTGGGGGGTGTGGTGCCAATTAGTAAGGCCGCCTCATCTCTGGCGGCCCTGATTAAGCGTTCCCGCGAGAAAAATCAGCCCATTATTATTACACAAAAAGGCTATCCATCAGGGGTTGTTTTGCATGTCGAGTTATTTACTGCGCTTCGCGCACTGGCAGACGCCTATCAAGCTGAGACTGAGGAAGATACGTCAGACTCATAGGCACTAAGCCGATGGTGGCAATGTTGTTTGCTGGCAGATAAGGTTTCTGGCGTCTCGATGGCAAGGGGTAGCACGATGAGCGTTTCGACGGCAGGCTATGATTTTGGGGCTCTCCAGCCTGGTGAGTTGGCCGCGGTCGAGCGGCAGAGCGTTGGGGGGCGCGTCTACTGGATGCAGGTGACGGTGCTCCGCCAGGCCGATGGCCAGGTTGTCACCAGCGCCGACAACCATCACCCGGCGCCGCGCCTGCACCTGATGGGTGAGCCTGCCCGTGCCAGGATCGCCCGCGAGCTGCTGCGCCAGCGTATGCTGGGCGTGATCGCGGAAGCCAGCGCCAGCTTCGGCCAGATCGCGGAATGGGACATCGACTCGGCGCTCGGCGGCGATACGGGTCTGGGCGTGACCGTTGGCTGCGAGGCCGACTCGGTGCTGCGCGAGCTGGTTGCCGCGGGCCTCGTCGAAGAGCTGACGGATCTTCGCCACCGCTACCGGCACCGGCTGGCGGCGTTTCTCGGCTGAGGCGAAACACGCAGGAAGCTCGCAGAGGCGCCGCTGTGCCGGTGAGGGTCAGAGAGACGCCCCCGGTGCCCGGCGCCTCTCTGCGCCTGCCGTAGCGTGCCTGGTGTGCCTGGGAACACGTCTCTGACCCTGGCAAAAGAACGTGTTTGAGCCTGGTGCGTGGCGAGCTGGTTGCCCGGCTCGCCACGCTGTTTCATTGGTGTCAGCGGTGACGCAAGAAAAGGCGTAAAGTGTTGACACTTGTTGACATTAGTGGTATACTAAGTGTGTTGACAATAGTGGTTCGGAGCGCATCAGTAAGAGTAATTCGCAGGAGGGTCGCGTGGGCTTCAATCCGTTCGGCATATTCAACCGGCACTCTGTTACGGGCCTTGTCCTGTCCACCTTCCGCAACTTCGAGAATGATGCGTTGTATGTGACGCTGCGCCTTCCCGACAACGAGGAGATTCGGCTGGAAGTGAACGGTGAGCTGTCGGTGCAGATCGAGACACTGCTGATTGCCCGGAAGCAGCGTGGTGAGTCGACGACGCTCACGCTGGTCTACGACCCCGGCACCTACGAGATCACCAGCTTCTCTGTTGTGTCGTGACGGGCGGGCGGAAACCGAGACATGAGACATCCCGAACTTAAGGTTGGGCAAGGCTGAGACAAACGAAGCCTCCTGCGCTAGGATGTGGTTACCAGGCCAACACCAAGCACAGGAGGTTTCGTATGGCCCATGGTGCCACGTCGCGGCGCGCGCCGCAAGCCCATCCGCTCGCGCGCCGCGTGCGAGAAGAGTTGCGGAGCTTCGTTGCCCCCCTGCTGCGCTCGCTTGACCAGCAGCTCGACCGTCGGCTCGTCGTGACCTTTCTGGAAACGCTTCAGGCGCTGCTGATCTGGCGTCATCGCAACCTCGGCATGCTCTTGAGCGAGCTTGGCAGTTATCTCGCTCCCCCCGGCCACGCCCCGGCCGGCACCAAGCGCTTGAGCAACCTGCTCCGCTCGCCCAAGTGGGAAGCGCGCCTGATTGCCGACTGGCTGTGGCAGCAAGCCGTCGAGCGGGTTACAAGCCTCGTTGCTACTGGCCAGGACGCACTCCTGGTGTGGGACGACAGCGTCATCGAGAAGAGCGAGAGCGAGCGTCACCCCGACTACGGGAGCGTTCGCTCCAGTAAAGCTCGCCGCCTCACCCGCGTTCGCAAAGGCTTCTTCCGTCCGCCGCTGACCGGGGCTCCCATCAGCGTCGCCGGCCTGCACTGGGTCGGGCTGCTGGTGTGTGGCCACTCCGGCACGCCGACGGTCGCGGCGATGCAGTGGTGGACCAAACGCGGTCCACACGCCAGCGACCACAAGACTGTGATGGGCCAACTGCTTGCCCGAGCCCGCCAGCAGTGGGGGCGCCAGGTGCGTCACCTCTGGGACCGTGGCTTTGCCGGAACGCCTTGGCTGTTCCAAGTGCTGGAAACCAAGCTCCGCTTCGTGGTGCGCTGGCCGAAGCGCTACACGCTGTTGGACCCCTGGGGCGAGCGGCGGAAGGCGTGGGAGATTGCCCGTGGTAAGCGAGCGTGGGCGACGCGCCAGCTCTACGACCCCAAACGCAAGGAGTGGCGGAAGGCCGGGGTGCTGGCGATCTCGGTAACCCACCCTGAGCACGCGCGTCCACTCTGGTTGGTGATTGCGCGGCTGAAGGGCGCCAAGGAGCCCTGGTATCTGCTCACCAGCGACCCGATCTGCACGGCTGAGGAGGCCTGGGGTGTGGTCGTGGCATATGCTCGCCGGTGGCAAATCGAGCAAACCTGGCGGTACAACAAGAGCGAGTTGGGGTGCGAGAGCCCGCGGGTGTGGACGTGGGAACGGCGCGAGAAGTTCTTGCTAATACTGACCCTGGTCTATGCGTTTCTGCTGAGTCTATTGGCGCGGTCATTCGACGCGCTGCGTGAAGTGTGCCTACGCTGGGGCTGCCACCGTACAGGAAAGCGGAGCCGCTTGGTTGCAGCTCCGCTCTACCGCTTGCGGGCGGCTCTCAGCCGCCTTTTGGGAGCTCACCCCGGAACCCCGTTGATGCCTTCCTTAAATCCGGGATGACTCATGCTCTTATCGTCTCTGGCGTCTGAGCCGCTATGCGGTTGCCCCTACGGTGCGCTCCTGTGGTGCCCCCACTGAACTAGACAGCTGGGTGTGATAGAGTCCTCCCTCAGGAGGGCAGCATGAGGAGCAGTCAACACACGGCCGAGCAGATCGTCAAGATCCTGGAACAGGCTGAGCGGGGCGAGCAAAGCGTTGGCGCGGTGTGCCGCGAGCACGGCATTGCCGAAGCGACCTTCTACCGCTGGCGACGGGCCTACGGCGGGATGTCGGCCAGCGAGGCCCAGCGCCTCAAGGAACTGGAGAAAGAGAACGCCCGCCTCAAACGGCTACTTGCCGAGCGTATGCTCGAAGTCGATGCGATGAAGGAGCTGCTGGCAAAAAAAGCTTGAGCATCGTGGAGCGGCGCGACGCGGTGCGTTTCCTGGTCACCAAGGGCTTGTCCGTGCTGCGGGCGTGTGTGCTAGTCCAACTCCAGCGCGCAACGTTCCTCTACCAGGCCCGCCCAGCCGCCGAAGACGAACTGGTGGGCGAGCTCGAAGCGCTTGCTCACGCCAACCCGCGCTACGGCTACCGACGAGCCTGGGCGCTCCTGCGGCGCAAGCACACGGTCAATCGCAAGCGCGTCCATCGCCTCTGGAAGCGGGCGAAATTGCAGGTCAAGCGGGTCAGGCGCCCGCGAGCTCGTCGCGAGCGCCCGCCGCCCTTGGCGGCGGCCTACCCAAACCACGTCTGGGCCTACGATTTTCTTCAGGATCAGGACATGCACGGCCGGACCCTCTACATCCTGACGGTGATGGACGAGTTCACCCGCGAGGGACTGGCCATCGCCGTGGCCGAGGTGACATCCGCCGAGTGGGTACTCGCAGTGCTGGGTGAGCTGGTGGCGCGCCACGGTGCGCCAGCCTATCTTCGAAGCGACAACGGTGCCGAGTTCGTCGCCCTGGCCGTTCAAGCTTGGCTGGCCCACCGGCAGGTGCGCACGCTGTATATCGACCCGGGCTGTCCCTGGCAGAACGGCAAGGAGGAGCGTTTCAACGGGACGGTGCGTGATGAGTGCCTCAATCTCCATGTCTTCGCCTCGTTGGTTGAGGCGCGGGTGCGGCTGGCGGCATTCCAGCACCACTACAACCACGACCGGCCTCACAGCCGGCTTGACTATAAAACCCCGGCGGCGTTCAAGAAAGCTTGGGAAGCGGCCCAGGCTCAGCAGCAAGACTCTCTCATTCCCGCTTGACTAGATGGCGGGGGGCATGACACTCCTCCACGAGCTTGAGCACCTCGGCCCGCGACAGATAGTAGCGGCTCTCGTGACCGATGCCGGTGCGCCACACCCGGAGCTTGCCGGCCTTCGCATCTCGCCTGACACGCTGCCAGCCGGTGTTGACACTCACATCAGGGTAGAGAAGCTGGCGGGCCTGCCCGTAGGTGATGGCGTCGGCGGGCAGAGTCAGGGGCGCAAACTGCGCGGCGGCCTGGAGGGCGTCGGAGCAGATGTAAATGCCATCCTGATCGAACGAGACGTTGAGCCCTTGCATGAACGTGGCCGCCTGCGGTTCGAGGTCGGCGGCGTTGGCCGCCGGCACCAGGCGCACGCCATTGGGCGCCTCCTCACACCGGGACACGAGGGCCTTCCCCCCGGTAACGTGGATGACGACAATCCCAATATCCATCATGGCCGGCTCCTCTGACTGTACACAAAGGCGGTTACAATGCTTGTGACAATGATTGTAATGGAACGTCCGTTCGGTGTCAATGATAGCTTTGGGGCGGTGCGCTTGACGGTGACTCTTCAAGCTGCTACGCTCCACACAGGTAGTTACAGACGGCAAAACGATGATCTACCAAGCCAGTGAAGAGTTTGTCGCGCTGCTGGAGCTTGCTGGTATTCGCCAGAGCGAGCTGGCTCGCCGTATCAACACACCCCGCTCTGCTGTCTCTCACGTCGCTGCCCGGCGACGAAACATCGGGGGTGCAGCCGCCGCCCGCATTGCAGCGGTGTATAGCGAAGCGGCGAGTATCAGCCAGGAGGAGGCTCTGGCACGGCTTTTTGTGCCAGTGGCGGAGAAGAAATATCAGGTGAGCGACCGCAAGCGGGGCGCCCGCGGGCGATTCGTGAAGGAAGCCGAACCGACGGAAGAGGCTCCCCCTGACGGGGAAGCAGCTCCGGCATAAGCAAGCGGCGAGCTGGGCCACCCAGCTCGCCGCTCTCGTTTCCTCGTGTCACCGCTGACCACTATGAATTCGCCTGTGGGGCCGCCCGCCGGGCCTCCAGATACTTCTCGCGCAGCGTTCGCAGCGCCCGATCTACGAGGTATTCGAGGTCGCCGCTGGTAAGCACCGCGCCGCTGTCGAGGTGGAACACCCGCCAGTGTTCGGAAGCAGGCCCCTCCGGTTGTTCCGTCAGCGTCCAGCCGGCGGCCTGGAGGAACAGCCGCACGTTGAACACGTATCGCTCATGCTCCATTGGCCGGTGCTGTAGTGCCTCTTCGCTCATTGTGTCTCGCCTACGGGGCGGCCGTTGGAGGCGTGTCTGCCGCCACCCATGCCTTCAGTGTTGCGTCGTAGCGGGCGGCGAGATGTCGCTGAAGGTCGTCGCTCCTGGCGGCCAGAGTAAAGGTGAAGGGCACTACGGTGATCTTCAGCGTATCGCCGTCGAGCGAGATGCGGCGGGCCTTCTCATTCACATCGCCGCCCAGGTCAGCCAGGTCGATCTCCAGCCGCGGCTCGCCTACAAAGGCACCGCGCTCGTCGAGCGCGATGGAGTAGATCAGGCTCTCACGGGCAGCGCCGTAGTACAGCCGCTTGCCCTCCGGCGTGTTGGCGACGATGATGCCCAGGGCGTCGATGCCCTCTACCTGGCTAACCACCTGCTTTGTCGCCGGGTCAATCTGGAAGAGCCGGCCTACCTCGCTGGCAGGCCCGGAGCCGGCCACGCTCGAAGCGTAGATGCTGCTGGTATCGCAATCGTATGCCAGCCCCAGGATACCGAATGGATTGCGCTCATTCGGAGCAGCCGCAGCGGGCAGCTTCAGAAACGGCGTCATCTCTGCACTCTTCGTATCAACGCGCCAGATGGTGTTTGCACCCTCCGGCGGGTTGTCGGCCAGGGTCACCCGTGGCACCGGGCCGACGTAGATATTGCCGGCCTCGTCAGCGGTGAAGGGGCCGAGGTTGCCAGCCTTCACCCAGCTTGGATGCTGGAAGCCCTTGCCCTCCTGCGCCGGGTCGAGCAGCACCAGGCCCATGCGCTCCGGCAGGCTGGTGTTGATGATCACGCCGCCCCGGAAGCCATATTCAGGGGTAAACGCGGGAAAGCCACGGCAATCTGTGACGGCGCTGAAGCCGTTGACAGACACCTGGCCCCCAGGCTGGCCGGCGCTGCCAGCTACCTCGCTGGCGGCGCTTGCAGGGCCGCGCAGGGCCAGCACGAGGGCGGCCAGAGACGCGATCACAATGGCTGCGCCGAGGCCGATGATAAGGGGCCAGGGGCGACGAGTAGCACGGCCAGCAGGCGCGGGCCGGGTGTCTGAAGCGCGTCGAGCCGCCGGGGCGCGGTGCTGATGTCGCTGTTGTTTGGTGCGATGTTCCATAGCCAGGACTATAGCACCGGCGCGTTATGGCTCTGGCACGAGCCAGGGGCCGGCTGCACACGGCCACTCTTCGGCCGCAAAGATGCCATCGCGCAGCACACTATCCGCCCAGCAGGTTTCTCGCTCTGCGTTCGGCATCTGGGGCACGTACCAAAGCGTGATCGGCTTCCCGGCCAGCGGCTCCGGGTCGATGAACGTCTCTGGCCCCTGCTGGAAATCCTCGCGGCAGCAGCCGCCCAGGGCGGGCAGATCGCCGTCGCCCTCCTCGCTCTTGTACGCGGTGACGTAGACGAAGGCATTGTCAGGCCGCGGCTCCTGGCCGGGCACCACCAGAAGGTTCGGGCCGCCGGTCGACTCGATACGGAGCTGCGCCCCTTCAGGCGCCAGCGGCGTCTCTGCACCCTGGAGCGCCCATTGCTCTTCGCTCCAGCCTGCCCAATCGGCACCGTCCCAGGACGCAACTGCGTGGGCCTCGCCGGCGGGCACAAGGCGGTAGATTGGGCGGTAGACGCCACCGAGGCCACAACCGCGCCCGATATTCACGCCGAGCATCCGAAAGCGCCCGTCAGCATAGAACTCGTAGCGGTTCTGATAGCGGTAGTTGCAGGGGATCGGCCACAGCTCGCTGCGGAAGTCTTGCACGAGGGCCACGCCGATCTGCTCATCCCCCTCGCTGATTGGCTCCACTACCGGCAGGTTGAAGGGCACGACGGCCGCGGCTGAGAACGTGGGGCAGCCGACGGCATCTTGGAAGCCGGCGGCCTGGCCGTTCGGCCCCGGCGGGTAGCGCACATGCCAGTCGGTGATCTTAGCTTGCCGAAGCCATGCATTGCCGTCATAGGTGACATCATTGATCACCAGGCCGTCGGAGCTGGTCAGGACGTAGTTTAAGCTCCACTTCCCCCACTCCAGCGGCTCCGCCCGCTCGCACAGCCCGCTCACAACGGCATCTTGTAGGCTCGTCTCAGTGACCCGGCGGCGCGACGACACGCCCACATCCGTCCACTGGACGCCGATCAGGGCCAGGTCGGTGAGATCGGTCACGGCCCACAGTGCCCGCTCGCCCCAGAGGAAGATCGGCGCGACGCACAGGTGCCGCGACCGCTCGCAGCGGGAATTGCTCACGTTGGTCTTGGTGGCCTCCATCGTCGCCATGTCGGCGGGGGGCACCATCTGAAGCTCTTGCTGCACCTCCGGGGAGGCGCGGGCGATCTCCACGGCCAAGGCCGCCAGGTGCGGCGGTACGTCGGGCTGCACGTCGTTGAGCGTCGCCACGTCGAGGATCGCGCCTGTCTCCACGTCGCTGATCACTGTTGTCGTGCTGTTGTTGCCGAAGTTGTACAGCACCGTCTTGTAGCAGCGTCGGCCCTGGCAGGCGCTTGTCGCCTCCGTCAGATCGCCCTCGGTGGCCGGCACCACTCCGAACACCTCTACCAGCAGCGGGCCGGCGCCGCCAGCCGTGTATGGCAGCCCGCGCACGCGCTGATCGGCAATCACCTGGGTCTGCACTTGCTGGGCCTCGTCGTCAAGGCCAGCGAGCGGCAGAATGGCCGGATCTGCGGCTAGGGCGGCGGCAATGGCCTCCCGGCGCTCGCGCACTGCGGGGATGTCGGGGGTGACGCGCTGGGCTAACTCAGGGGGTGGCAGCGTGGGGCGCGGGCCAGTGGCCTCCGGGGGCGTGGTGGCCGCCGGTGGCGCCGAGGTCGGGCTGACAGGTTGGCCGGCGCAGGCGCTCAGGGCCAGGGTCAGAAGTAACAGGAAAAGGGCGGGCCGATAGGACATGGTAGAATCCTCTCTCACATGGCTTCTGTGGGCACAACAGCAGTGCAGCGCCGCATTTCAATCACCCTGATGATTGTAGCCGCGGCTGCAACGGCCTGGCTCCTCTTGCTCGTGCTGGTGAGCGTTTCTGCCCTTCCCTCTCCGGCGATCCCCCCTGATCTTGCCCGCGTCGAGTTGGGCGCTACCCTCTTCGTCGAGCCAGCCCTGAGCGGCAACGGCGCACAGTCGTGTGCCTCGTGCCACCAGGCCGCCAGGGCGTTCACCGACGGGAGAGAGACGGCGGTAGGCAGCACCGGCGAGGCCCACAGCCTTAATACGCCGTCGGTGGTGAACGCCGGCGAGCTGTCGGCCCTGGGCTGGGCCAGGCCCGATCTGACGAGCCTGGAGGCGCAGATCGCCGTGCCCCTGTTCGGCACCCACCCTGTTGAAATGGGAGCCGTCGGCCACGAGGCCGAGATCCTGGGCCGGTTGAAGGCCGACGCCTGCTACCCGGCCCTGTTCCGGGCAGCGTTCCCTGACGACACTGAACCGCTGCGATGGCCGCGGGTGATCGATGCCCTGGCCGCCTACGTGCGCTCGCTGCGAAGCTCCGGCTCCTATGATCGCTTCCTGGCCGGCGAAGAGGCTGCCCTCTCTGAAGAGGCCCGGCGGGGTGCTGCGCTCTTCGTCGAGATAGGTTGTAGCGTCTGCCATAGCGGCCCGCTCCTCACCAATAGCAGCTATCACAACCTGGGCCTGTACGGCTTCACGGGCCTGGCTGATGTGCCCCCAGGCCAAGAAGGGCTGTATCGCATCACCGGGAAGGCCCGCGATCTGGGCCGCTGGCGCGTGCCGAGCCTCCGCAATGTTGCTCTGACAGCACCGTATTTCCACGACGGTAGCGAGACCACGCTGGAGGCGGTGCTGGATGTTTATGAGCAGGGAGGCCGCGGCGAGGGGCGGGATAGCCCGCTGAAGAGCGAGGCGATTGTGCCAATCACCCTGAGCCGCGAGGATCGTGCTGCCTTGATCGCGTTTCTGACGGCTCTGACCGATGATTCGCCAGCCTCGCTCGTGTCACAGGTGACGCCATAGCTAATTCGTATCTGAAGGTCGTGTAAATTGCATTCACAGTCCTCTAAAATCGTACTGTGGATTCTATTACTTTGAGAAGGCTGTTTGGAAGGCGAGTAAGGTCTTTACGCCGATTAAGAGACCTTACTCAAGAAGACCTTGCTGACAGAACAGGTCTATCTGCCGAGTATATTAGCCGTATAGAGAGAGGTTTGGCCTCTCCTTCATTTGAATCAATAGCGTCTATTGCTAAGGTTCTCAGTGTAGAGCCTTACAGCTTGTTTGATTTCAAACAGCTAGGGACAGATAGTGCTGATGCTGACAAGGAATAGAGATGCTTAGATTCCCCAATCCTGGATCGGACATAGACTGGACTGCACCCCATCTACCGGACCACACGGAGCGGATGCTTCTCCCATCTGGTGTAAACTCTTTTCCAGAGGAGGAGCACAATGGGCAAGACCAAGAAAACGTACAGCCGTGCGTTCAAGCTCAAGGTCGTCCAGACCGTTGAGGCTGGCGAACTACGCCCGGCGCAAGCGTGTCGCGAGTATCAGATCGCCGAGAGCGTGCTGACCCGTTGGCGCCGCGAAGTCCGGCTGCGCGGCGCCGAGGCCGCTTTCACCCCGCTGGCTGGTCCCAATGCCACCCCCGATTCTGAGGCGCAGATCGCGGAACTGGAGCGGGTCTGCGGCCAGCTTGCGGTGGAGCATGCGGCTTTAAAAAAGGCCTTGCAGCGGCTCCAGTCCAAGCCCGGCACCAGCTCATGACGACCCTGCACCAGGAGTTTCCCTGTCTGTCGGTACGTCAGCTCTGCGCGCTGCTGAGCGTCAGTCGCTCCTGGCTCTACGAGCGACCACCTCAGCCCACCCAGGCAGAGCGGGACGTTGCGCTCCGTGATGCCATTGAGCGCAGTGTGCTGGAGTTCCCCGGCTACGGCTACCGGCGGGTCACGGCCGAGCTGCATCGGCAGCAGTGGGCGGTCAACCACAAGCGGGTCCTTCGGATTATGCGCGTCGAGGCGCTGCTATGCCAGCTCCAGCGGAGCTGGGTCACCACCACCGACTCGCGCCACGGTTTGCAGATCTATCCCAATCTGCTGGCCGGCCTCGTGCTCGACCGGCCGAACCAGGCCTGGGTCGCCGACATCACCTACGTCCGCCTGCCGACCTGCTTCATCTATCTGGCCTGCATCCTCGACGCCTGGTCCCGGCGCTGTGTGGGCTGGCAGCTTTCGCGCACCATCGATAGCCAGCTCACCCTCGTGGCCCTCAACCACGCCATTGCCCTGCGCCGGCCAGAACGCGGGCTGATCCACCACTCGGACCGCGGCGTCCAGTACGCCGCAAGCGCCTACGTCGACCGTCTGAGCGAGGTTGGTGCCCTGGTCAGCATGTCCGCCAAGGGCAACCCCTACGACAACGCCAAGGCCGAGAGCTTCTTCAAGACGCTGAAGCGTGAGGAGGTCTCCCTCAACCAGTACGACTCGTTCTCCGACGCCGAGGCCCAGCTTGGCCGCTTCATCGACGACGTGTACAATCTCAAGCGGCTTCACTCGAGCCTCGGCTATCTGCCGCCAGTGGAGTACGAAAGCCTTTACAACGCGGCCGAGGAGCACCCGTCATCCGTGGTCCGGTAGATCGGGTGCAGTCCACAGCGCGACCTTTCGGTGTATGAGGAGGTGGCGCAATGGAGCTGACTGCGTTGCTGGAGCGGCTACGGCTGGAGCACCTCGAACCGCAGCTCGACGCGGTCTGTGAGCAGGCGGCCGCCCGCGAGCTCGACTACAAGAGCTTCCTGACCGCGGCACTCGTGACCGAGTGGCAGGGGAGGCAGTTGCGGGGCATCGAGGCGCGCTTACGGCAGGCGCGCTTCCCGTGGGTGAAAACCCTCGACCAGTACGACTTCGAGTTTCAGCCGAGTCTGGACCGCCGGCAGGTGCGAGAGTTGGCCGGGCTGAGCTTTGTGGAGCGAGGGCAGAATGTGGTGCTGCTGGGCCCGCCGGGGGTGGGTAAAACGCATCTGGCGGTGGGGCTGGGGGTGAAGGCGGTAGAAGCGGGCTACTCGGTGCTGTTTCTGTCACTGGAAGGGCTGATGACCCGACTGGTGCGGGCCAAGCACGAGAACCGGCCGGAGCGAGCGCTGCAGCAACTGACCTACCCCAAGGTGCTGATCCTGGACGAACTGGGGTATCTGCCGCTCTCCCGTGATGAGGCAAGCCTGTTCTTCCGCTTAGTCGTGCGACGGTACGAGCGAGCGAGCCTGATCGTGACGAGCAACAAGAGCTTCTTAGACTGGGGCGAGGTGTTCAACGACCAGGTGCTGGCGACAGCGATCCTGGACCGGCTGCTGCATCACGCGACGACGCTGAACATCAAGGGAGAAAGCTACCGGCTGAAGGAGAAGCGGCGGGCAGGGCTGTTGGGACGGGCTTCGAATGAGGCTGAGCAGCGAAAGGAGGAGGCAGCGGAGTAGGGGGAACGAGCGGCGTTCAGCGGACACTCGTTTCGGTGGACGGGGGACATTTCAAGTCGGTGATCTGCGGACATGTTCCCCCGTTCTTGACACAGCCACGCCGGCAGTGGGTCGAGCAGGTGGGTGAAGCGCGAAACTTCATAAATACTGTAGCTCTCTGTCTCGCGCACCGGCCAACCGGCCCGAAGGCCGAAGAAGCGCGGTACGATCAGCTCATAGTGACCCTGGCCCAGCGGGCGTAGCACGTAGGGATGCTAGAAAAAGGCTTGCAACAGGGTAGGATCATAGTCGGCCAGCGCCGACCCACGGGCCGCATCGACCAGGGCACGGTGCAGATCCGCCTCGGCCTGCTGGACTGCTACTGCAAGTTCTGCCAAGCGCTCCTGCGCTGCCGCAACGGCCTCGTGGGCGGCGGCAAGAGTGGAGCGAAGCGAAGCTTGCGCTTCAGGCTGGATCAACGTCGTATCTGTCACCTGTGACCCTTACGAAACAATGCTTATCGGCGCTGCGGCCCGCCCTCAAGCTCGGCGCGCACCGCCGCGTCGCTCACTTCAGCATACCCCATCGTCGTCCTGATGTCTTTGTGTCCCAGCCGGCGCTGCACCGTTTCAACCTTGTGGCCCGCCTCCAGCAGCTCGGTCGCTGTCGTGTGCCGGAGCTGGTGGATGGTGTAGCGCGGCTTCCCTTCGGCGTCGAGCAGGCCAGCGGTCTCGCAGAGCTTTCCCCAATGATACAGCACAGTGCCATAGATCAGGCGTGTTGCCCGATTAGAGCAGAACAGGGGATGGGTGGATGGCAGGCCGCCGTCGGCGCCGATGGCCTTCAGGTGTTGCCTGAGCAACCGCAAACTACGCTTGGTGCTGTTCGGCCCCAGGATGACCACCCGCTCCACCCGGTTCTTCGGGTCGCGCACATGCAGCCCTTCCTGGCCGGGGGCCAGGCTCACATCACCGACGTTGAGCGCCAGCACCTCACCCACGCGCATCCCGGTCTCCCTGAGCAGGGTGAAGATCAGGCGGTAGGGCATCTCGTAGGCGGCAGTGGCCGCGTCGAGCGCCTTGCGGTCTTTGTCACCCTTCACCGGGCGGGGCAAGCGCCTGGTGCTGCTGCGCACCTCCAGGCCCAGGGTTGGATCGTGGTCGATCAGCTCGCGGGCCAGGCACCACTCGAAGAAGCCCCGGAGGCTCGCCAGCCGGCGGGCCTGGGTGCTGGCCGCCCGCACCTCGCCCAGCCACCGCTCCAGGGCTTCGCGCCGTAGCTCGGTGAGTGGCTGGGGGAAGGCCGCTGCCGCGGCGGTCAGGTCGCCACGGTAGGCGCGCAGGGTGGCCGCCTTGCGCCCCTTGCGGCGCAGGCCAGCGATGTACTCGTCGATTAGGCTGCCGTTCGTGTTAGGCATGGGTGCCTCGCTGATCGTTCTAACGAGCCGCCGGCGGCCCGGAAGGCGGTCTACACGTTCTCGCTTACTGCGGCTAGTGACACGAATCTCGGAACAAGAGGTCTTGGAGGATCTGCGTTCGCCAGGGAGCTTACACGGCAACGGTACACCGCAACGGATAGGAGGTTTTTGACGCTGAAGAGACGGTTGAGCCGTTTTGGAGAATACGCGATTTTTTGATGATAATTCCGCAGATTTGCCTTCGAGCCGGCTGGGGCGATTTGGCGGCGGTGTCAGGAGCGATTCCGGCGAAATTGATGATAACGTACATTATCATCAATTCTTGCTTTTGTCACCGACTCTCCGCTCGCTTCTGTACATTGCTCGCTTTGTGAAACTAATCACACAGGGTTGGGCCATTCAGGTGCTTCGACGAGCAGGTGTCTCCGCTACCCGCCCCACACGCCGGGGCTTGCTCAGATAGAGTTAATGTCGGCTGGTCGTCGTTGTGTCACGCGCACCCGGATCACGCGATGCTCCTGGCCTGTCGCCGGATCGGTGATCGTGAGGCGTTCGACGCTTCGCGCTGCTTGTGGCAGCGCGGCCACGACGGCGGCAAAGCGGGTGCGTAGGTCAGGCAGTTCGCCAGCGATGCCAAGCTGTCGCAGGAACGCCGCAACTTCCCACTGGATATGTTCACGCTGGCGCGGCAGCAGCAGGGCGACTCCTTGGAGCCCCAGAGCGTCGTTGGTGTCGAGCAGCAGATAGCCGAGAAGCTGACGGAGATGCTTGCCCTCGACTGGACGATTCTGATAGCTGACCTTGCACTCGTAGAGTACATTGCCGCTTACCCAATCCGCATCAGCCCCGCCGATCTCCGCACTCAGAGGGAAGTTCGGATTTGGTACGAACGGCAGGTCGCGCATCCAGGCCCAGCGGTGCTGGGCGGCCTTCAGGAGCGCCGCCACGTCGCGCACGGTCGCATCAGGCATCCGAGCCAGCAGCTCGCCGAGGGTGATAGGCGGGTCGGCCAACAGTTGCGCGGGGAGATCATGCCCACCCTCTGCTGGCCCGGCCAGGATCGAGCCGAAGTCGCGGTAGAACCGCTCGAACACGGCGAGGGCCACGAAGCGTCGCGCCTGGCCCAGTGGGTCAGCCGCAGGAAGCGTGTGGAGTGTGGCGGCCAGGAGCTTCGTTGCCGTCGGCCAGCCAACCATCAGGGCATTACGAGCGCCGTGGATCGCAACACGCGGGGGTGCTTCACGGGTGAAGGGTTGAATGAACGCTCGGAACCCGAAGTCGAACGCCGCTCCCGCGAGCGTGGGGATCGTGTCGGGGACGAGGATCGGCCCACCTTGCCGCCGCACTGCCTGAACCGCCTGGTCATTTGCCTGCTGGACCAACCTCCGGGCAGCTCGGTCATCAATGATGTCGTTGAAGAACCGGCGCACCGCGTTGGCGGTGCGCTGAAGATGCCTGGTCAGGCTCATCAGTGTGACCTTCTGCTGCGAGCGAAACCGACCCCGTGCAGGCCGCTGCTTCGCAATCGGTCTCGGTCTGAAAAGCCCTTCCCTTGCTCAGTTTAGGGCGGCCAGAAGCCGATTAAGGGTCGGTGTATCAGCACGCTCAATTGCGGCGATCAGCTTCACGGCTTCATCGCGCTCCGTAAGCAAAGCGGCAAGGGTAGTGTCGTAGGCCATCGCCAGGGCATGTAAGCGTTCAAGTGGTGGACGGGCCACTCTGTTCTCATAGCGCACGAGCAACGAGTGATCAGGGATGCCAGCAGCAGCGGCGGCCTCGCGCACGGTCAGCCCGGCGGCGATACGCGCCTCCCGCAGCCGGCGAGCAACCAGCGTGTCGAGCGGTTTATGCATCATCAATTCCCTCCAGGCCCGCCTGCTCCACAGCATCCAGCTCGTGTCCCGTCAACGCTCGATAGTGGTCTTTCACGTAGCGCACGATTTCATCGTAGCGTGCCGCAGGAAGGTCAGTGTAGGTGCTCGCCCCAAAGGCGGCATTTACCTCTGCCCAGCTCCGACGGATAGCGACCCCTGGGGACAACGTGCGGTCGCGTTCGGCACGAGCCATCCCCCACTGCTGCACCATCTGGTAGATCGTTCCGCGCTGCGTAGGGCTGAGGGTTGCGTTGATCCGACGCTCTAATTCCTGCACTCGGTCACGCACCTCGGTTAAGAGCGCCCGTAAGTCGCGGAACGCGCTCCGGGCGCGATCCTGGCTGGCCTCCAGCTCTTCCTGGCGACGACCAATCTCTGCGAGTTGGGCGAAAGCCTGATCGATACGGTCGAGGTCAGCCAGATCCTCAATCGCGCTGCTCGGCGCGTCGGGCAAGCCAGATAGTTCCGCGAAGGCACGTTGTACCGCGCTGACGAGGTACATCTTCACATAGCCAAAACGCTCCTGGGCTTGCTCGCTCACGCGGCCTGCCTGCACACCCAGAAGCCATACTGGAATATCTTCAAGCAGGAGAAAGTCGAGCGTGCGAAATTGGCTGCCTGATTGCACCCGGAACTGCGTAAGATGCAGAGCTTCATCCAAAAGAATACGCCGACGCTGCGCGGAATGATTGAGTCCTAGCGACGCGCAGAGATCGCGTAGACCGACGTAGATGAGGCCATTGTCGGCCCGCACCGCGAGCACAACGCCTTCAAAGAGGGTAATGGGAAGTTGCTCACGCGGGCGTGGAGGGCGTGGTGGCTGGTTAGCCGCAGACATACATCGACCTCATAGAACAGGTGACGGTGCATACTATGCACCATTATATGCGATTCGGGCTTCTTGCGCGCAAGCGCGGAATGTACAACGCTATCGAATGTGTTCACACGCCTACTCCGGGTCGCGCTCCCCGCCGCCGCTGATGGTCGTCAGCCGACCCTGGAACACGAGGCCGTCGATCACCTCGCGCAGTAGCTCCGCTACGGTCATCCCCTCCGGCCAGGTGCCGCTTTAGGCAGCGTGGCGGGCGACGGCTCCGAAGATGGCCGCATAAAACTGATCCGCCGCCTCTCCCATCGCGCCGCCCCAATTAAGCTGGTGCTTCTCTCAGCCGTCGGTGTCTGCCTGCTGCAAAGGGCTACTTTCAGCCATCATCACAATTTCGATGAAGCTATCTAGTACCGTTGCTAGAAGCACTTGCTGTTGCTATATAGAGCTTCAGCTAAAGGACGGGCTATTACTGAGGTGGGCATCGTCAGTAAGCGGTGGTACTACCTCCTCGACGTTGTGTTGTACGAACTTTACCTGAAATCTCTATATCAGATAACCTAACCTCCCATCCTCTTGAAAAGACGGCTTGTTTTGTACTCAAGACTGTACACAATATTCAGAATGTCCTCAGTGATTTCAACAGCCAGAATAAGATCAGATTGCCCAGGATCAGCAAGTTGATGTGCTGCTTGATTGCCCATAAATCGCAATCCGTGGAGGTTGTCAACGATGTTCGCTGGCACTATCGCTTTCATCCCGTTTATTTTCCCCTCTAAGTTGTTCTTTATTTCTCCTTTGCTGTTAGGGCCTTCCATTATGCCCTTATCTACACAAATCCCCTCGATTAACGTCCTCAAACCTATAGCACACATGACATTAAAACCATGATTAAAGGAAGCGATTACCTCTCCGTACAATTTATCTAGAAGAGCAGGGATATTATGGAAATATTTTCTGGTCAAAAATCGCTCATCTCTTTCTGGAAAAAAGCGTGAACTGACAGAAACTCCCGTTTCAGGATCGCTTCCGTCCTCTACAACCCAGGACTCTCTGAAGACAACAGCATCGCATCCCTTACACTGCCATATTTCCCATCTGCCTGATCCATACACCTGCGTGTTTGGGTCTGCATCGGGAGAAAAACTTTTCCCAAATTCAGCACGTATTATGTGGTGTGTATGGCGTTTGCAATGATTACAAAAGATCCAATCGTCTTCCATTTCCATATCAATCTCCTAGAGATAATACTGCCCAATTACCTTAGCCTGGGATTTCCATAGGTGATATTAGCCCGGCTGCGATGAAGTATACCAAACCAGGGCGGATCTGCAACAAGTGTTCTACAGCTCTCTTGTTGCTGGCTCAGAGGATCTCATCGCTTACCTGTGCCTCGGCGTGCTTTAGCGCAGCCTCAGCCTGTTGCAGTTCGTGGTAGGTCGCCACGTAGGGTGCCAGTTCGCTCGCCTCGCTGACGCGACCGCAGAAGCGGCAGCGCACGCGGCTGGCGTCTCGCTCCTGGCTTCCGGGCTTCTTCGGGTAGTGCAGACCGCGCTTCTCGCAGATTGGGCAGGGCACGCCGCGCAGATCCAGCGCGGCGTGGCCCGCTGGCGTTTCCCCTATCTGACTGGTTGTTTCCCCCACGTCAGGATCTATCTTGTCACCTGTGACAGCTACGAATCGACCGGCTGCGCCTGTGTGGCGCCGGCGCCTGCTCTCACGCTGGGCCAGCGCCGCCGGCGTTGGCTGCGCTGCTGGCGGGCGTCCGGTCTTTGGCGGTGTGAACTGCATCAGGGCGTCACGGTCGATCAGCCAGATCCCGCGCTTTCCTGCACCTTTGCGCTCTGCCTTCAGCAGACCCTTCTGGCACCATGAGATCACGGTAGGCCGACTCGGCGGGTTTTCCTGGCCCTTGCTGATCACGGTTACACCGCGCTCGGCCAGGAGTGTCACCGCCTCGTCAACTGTCACCCAATCGGCCATGAAGTTCTCCGACTAGCGCCCGGCGCCATCCTTTCCGTCCCCATCCTTCGGTGGCAGCTTGATCATCACCGTATCGACGTGACCGCTGCGCTGCCGCAATGCCCGGTGCAACTCGGCCTGGCGCTCGCGCATCGGGCGGAGCCGCTGCTGGCCTGGGCGACGTGCGAGAGGATCGGCGGCTCTCTGGTCGGGCTGCTCCGCATTATGCGATATAGGGCCGCTGTCGCTATAGCCCCGGAGTGACACCCAGGCAGCGATAGCAAGGCCAATGATGCTGCCTAAGAGTATCACTACGATAAGCTCTTGCCACCCCATCCTACGCTCCTTCGTCCTTTCAGAGTGCTGTGCTGACCGGGAGCTTCAGAAACTCCTACAAGCGGTGTAGCTGGGAGCAAGCCGCATCCAGACCTCAAAGCGGTCGCCCTCCCCGTTGTCGCCAGCCCGGCGCACCAGCACGGCCTCGCGGCCCTGCTCATACACACCGCTACCCTGGCGCCGATGCTCCAGCCACGGGCGGGCCGCAGCCTTGGCGTCAGTGGCATAGATGCGTTCCCACTCCGCGCTCTCGTCGTCGGCTTCGCGTGCTTCCCAGGCCGGAGGGCAAACATGCGGGAAGAGCTGGGCCAGGGATGGGCTGCTCGGCAAGACAGCCTTGCAGGTTGGGCAGGTAGACAAGTTCATTGGCGGCTCCCTGTAATTTCCTCCAGATAGGCGGCATCGGGGTCAATGGCGGCTTTGCCTTCACGCAGCCGGCGCAGGGCAGCCATCGCCTGCGCGTCAGATAGTATCAGCAACTCGCCTACGGTCGGGTTGCGGCCACGCGCCTGCCAGGTTGCCCGCTTCTCGCGCATCTGCGCCCCAGTGTAGGGGTGCTGCTGATCGGGGTCGTCGATGTAGTAGGCTACCCGCCCTGAACTGGCGTCGAGGGCGAAGGTAATCACCGGCTCGGCCTGACTGCGATGGCTGATCACCGAGCACCAGGCGGCCAGACACGCCGCGATCAGGGCTTCAGCTCGCGCTCGCTGCTGGGGCTTCACGATCTGCCCCTCTCAGCATCAAGTCCTGCCAGGCCCTGGCGCCGCCGGTGACTAAAGATCCAGGCCACAGCACCATCTATCGCACGGGTATCTGCCGGCTGGCAACCGGCTTTCGCTTCGTTCACCACCGCCCACGCGAAGGCGCACACCACCGAGTAGAAGGCCGCTTGACGCTCTGGGGTGTTCTCCTTGGCAGGGATCGCGGCGCGCACGTCGTTGACGGCGAAGCGGGCACGGGTGAAGGCGTAGTCGATTGCTCGATGCTCCGGCTGCACGCTGCCGCCGCCCCACTGGAGATCGTGCCCCTCCTCCTCATACAGCAGCGCCTCGTTCTGCTCTGGCAGCACTTGATACTGCTTGTGCATCCACCATTCGCTGCGCTCCAGCTCGACGCGCAGTGCCATCCTGGCGCTACAGTGGCGGCACGTCGGCCAGGCAGAGACGACGCGCAGCAGATCGGCGCGGGCGGCTTCTTGGGCGGAGCCGCAGACGCCGGGACAGGCCCACGCCCAGGTTTCGCAGGTTGTGTCTGCCTTCAAGGTGGCTGTCAGAGCATCGGTGAACGTGGGCTGCATACGTGTCCTCTGTGACGGGATAAGAGTGGTCTACGAACTGCGGTGCGGCTTCCTGGCGGCGCGATACTCGCCGCGCCGGCGGGGCGGGCTGGCCCGACGAACCAGCAGAGAGTAGGGACGAACGCGCCCGATCTTCACCAGCCCGTCGCGCAAGGCTCACTCCCGAAAGATACTGGCGGCCTGCTCCTCACTGTACGTGTTGGCAGCCCACATGCTTGCCCTGCCCATTCCCTCACCGTACCAAAAGCGGGTCACGATGCCGCGCTCCCGCCAATCTGCGAAGAGGAAGAAACGCTGGGGGGTAGGCTCGATTCAGGTATCGCTCCCAGGGGTGAAGGCACGGCCATTGTGACCCATTGCAACGCGGCGCCGACTATTATTGAAGTTCACGTCCAGCACCCCGGCGCCGACTTGATCGATGAGGGCATTGCGGTCGGTATGCTGGCCGCCGCGTTCATAGTGAAGAATGACCCGCTGCTGCTTGTGCCCTGTCGCGCCCATTGCAGTCTCCCTATACGCTCAAGCCGTACCGTTGCCGGTGCGCGGCTCGCTCTTCGATAGCCAGTTCATAAGCCCGTTGAAGGGCCAGGACGATGAGATCAGGGGTAATCAACTCGCGCTCTGACGGGAACGTGAACGCCCCGCGACCCATCACCGCAGCCTTGCAGGTGCCAGGCTCGGCGGCGCGGATCTCCGCTTCAGTGAGCGCCAGAATATTCATGGTTAGAAGGACACGGCCCGCTGCCGGTGCGTTCTGAATCTCGCACGACCATGCGGAACCCCGCTCTATAGCCTCGCGGAACGTATTGCCTACTGAAGCGGTGCGCGCCAGGCCCGTGTAGATGAAGGGCAGGCTTGCCTCTACCCAGGCCACGAGCTGCGATAGCTCAATACCTGGGGTGTTCTCGCGCTGATGAGCAAGGTTCATCATCGGTGGCCTACGTCGTTTCTGTCAGAAGTGACCCGGTAGGATGTCTTGTCTTGACAAAGTATATATCTTGCTATATAGTTTGTCAAGAGACGCTGAGACAAAGCGGCCAATGTGGACAGCGCACAAGCAGCCACTATACTGAGGACATCAATGCTGAACCTGGCGCTTTGGGGCGGGATCGCTGCTATCGTGCTGCTGGCCGTGGCAGCCGTGTATAGTCGTCGTGGGGGCAACACCGGCATCCAAGAATGGATGCTCCGCGTAGAAGGTCTGACCGGCCTGTGCAGCGACTACCTGGCTTTGATCGAGCAGATGGACGAGCCAGGCCACGACATCGACACGCTGCGCTATCTGGACGGCCAGCGCCTTGTGACGCACAATCAGATCCTCGACGCCCTGGGGCTGGATCGCTCATATCCGCTCGACATGCCGGCCTTCACTCGGCGCTACTTGAAGAGGTAACAATGGATACTCAGACCACGCAGACGCAGTGGGTTCGCACGCACACGATAGAGGGCCGGATCGTCGGGGAGTTCACCAGCACTGAGAGCGGCACGCCGCGCCTCATGGCCGTCATTATGACGGTGAACGGCCCGGAGCTGGCGCCCCGCGACACACTCATCCCGCTGGATGCCGACTACGTGATCGCCAGCCTGTCGCACCGCTTCGAGGATCTGATCGAGGCTGCCGAGCGAGTCGGCTACACGCCGGAGATGATCCGCGCCGCTGTGGAGCGGGCGCTGACCCGCCGTGTTGACGCCTAGCAACACCACCCGCGAGGAGCAACCAATGTCCATCTTTGACGACCTTCGCGCCGCCGCTGCTGCTGCCGGCGTCTCCGAAGAGCAGGCATTAAGCCGTGCTCTGGCAGCCCTTGATCGCATCTCTGATGGCGACTGTGAAGTGTGTGAGCGTCGCCCGGCCTTCGTAGCCTGTCAGGACGGCAAGAACCGCTGCGAGAGCTGCTGTGAAGAGGACGGCTTTGATCCGGCCACCGGCAGCCGGCTTCTCACCCGTGAGGCGGTAGAGGCCGCCCTGGGACAGAGCTACGAGCAGGGCGTGGAAGAGCTGCACGAGCGCATCTTCGGCACCGCGAAGGGCGACGACACCAGCTATGCTGCCCTGGGCGTCGAGTTGCGCGCCCTGGAGGGCGCTGGCATCGCTACCCGGCGTTCGCTTGGTGCCAGCCTGACGCTCTGGCGCCTGGCCGCGGCCCCTGTGCCGGTCACGTCGCGCCGACGCCTCGTGTAGCAGGTCGGCAATCCTGCCGGCCTGGCTCCGCCGGTGGTGCAAGGCTCGCCATGAACACGTTGCTGACGCCTTCAGGAGCGCATGGGTGTGCCACGAGGCCGAACTGAACACAAGTCAGAGCATCGCTGAAAGAGGTTCTTACGTGTCATAGGTGACAGAATAGAACCACAAGCCCGCATGAGCCAGCCGGCTAATTTGCGACACGCCTCCATGCCGAAACGCATCAAAAACCCGTACTTGCAAGCTGTCAGGTATGCAAAGTTTGGTGGTATCCCACGGATCGACGCGAGCGCCAGCCGCGCCGAGATCCACGAGCTGATCGACCGTCACATGCTCGCCCGCGACCGACTGGTGGCAAAGTACGCCTGGGCCATCCCCAACCGCAAGGCTCTTTGCGCCCTGGCCGCCGCTGCACCCCTGGTGGAAATTGGCGCTGGAAATGGCTACTGGGCCTTCCTGCTGCGCCAGATGGGCGTTGACATCCTGGCCTACGACGCTAACCCCCCGCTCGGCGAAGGCCACACCAACGAGTACAGCCGCAACAGCCTTGTCGTCGGCCAGGTGTGGACAGACGTGCTGCCCGGAGGCCCAGAGCAAGCTGCGCTCCACGCTGATAGGGCGCTCTTTCTGTGCTGGCCGCCATCATACGATCCAATGGGCTATGACGCCCTGAGCGCCTACCGCCAGGCCGGCGGGCGCCTCCTGGCCTACGTGGGCGATTTCACGCCCGCCTGCGGCGATGAAGCCTTCCGCGAAGCGCTACGCGAGCAATGGATGATGATCGGAGCCATCACTATCCCTCGTTGGTACGCCATGAAAGACAGCCTGACCTTCTGGCAGCCGCGAGAGGACTAAGCACATGGGGCGCCACACCTACCCGAAACGCTGGTGCAAATGTACCCGCTGCGGCTGGCGGGGCCGTCGCTCGACCTACTGGACAAGGCACCCCTGTCCCCGCTGCAAGCGGCCGGTGGCGCCAGAGAGCGAGCTGGAGCCGGTGGGCCAGGCTGCCCTGAAGGCGGCGAGTAGCGCAGCAGAGCGCCTTGAAAGCGAGGAAACGGAATGATCACGAATGCAGGCGTGCAGCGCCTTATCGCTGCTGACCGGGAGACGTTGGTGGAGTTGCTGGCCTATGCACTCGACAAGGGCGCGCACATGGCCGGCGCCTGGGGCAGCACCGGCGACATCGACGTGGATATGCTGCTAGAGGCTGCCCACCGCAAGCGACTCGTACTGCGCGCCGGCGTGGTGCGCGAAGCCTTCGAGAAGGGTGAAATGATCAGCGGCTCGCTGTAGCTGGCCGCCACAAGCGACAAGGAATCTGTTATGCTGGGCCAGGACACTGCGGAGACGATCAACCCTGCTGACTACCGCTTCTACCTCGTTACCGGAAGCATCCTGCTCCCCGACGGCGCCGTGCTACCCATCTTCACGGGGGCACACGCTCGCCTCGACGACCTCCCTGCCGGCGAGGCCGCGGGCGCGGAGATCGCGGCCCGCTTGCTCCGCCAGGCCACTCAGGAGGGCGAGGCCGCCGGCGACGCTCCCGCGGCCACCTGGCGCGAGGTAACGGTGCGCGAGTTGGCCCCGGTCGAAGCAGCTATATAGGAAAGCTATAGGAAAGCTCTGTTATGGACGACGAGAGCGACGACAAGCTGCCGAACCTGGCCGATCAACGCCATTTCTCCGTGTTGGGGCTGCTGGTCTGCGCCGATGGTCAGAAGGTGATGGTTGGGCACGGCGCCCACGCCCACCGCGACGATCTGCCTGCTGGTGAGGCCGGCATACACGAGATGGCAGCACGTATCGCTCGGCACTACGGCACGATGTACGGCGATCCAGCGGCCACTTGGCGACTCCTGCGCCTCTGGGAGCATAATCTGGACAGCGAGACCATAGGAGTGCTGGCGATTGGGGATATGGATACGATAGGGGCAGAACTGGCCGAAACCCAGGCTCGAAACCATCTATAGCTGTTACCTGTGACAGCTATAGATGGTTTCGAGCCCTAGACGCTCAGAGCCAGCTTCGGCTTGCCCTCGAACACGCTCCGCTCGATCTGCTCAATCGCTCGATCCAGGGCGGCAAGCTCGTCGGCGGTCAGCCGCGCCACTAGCGCCGGGCGCAGCGTTTCGCGGTAGGCGTCGGCCCACAAAACGGCGGCGACTTCGACGGGCAGCATGAGCGGGGCTTCGGCCTCGGACTGATACATAGCGGTAACTCCTGTCTTGACGTAGAAGGTTCCGTCTATATACCGTCTAGGCTGTCAAAAAGATACGTCTGGTCTCACGATTAGGCCACTCCTCATGCATCGTCACCACATCTACCCCAGTACCCCCAGCGCACGCCCAAGCGCCAAGCCACCACCTCCCAAGAGCGGCAACAGGAGCACCAGTAGGGGCGGGCTGATCTGGATCTCCAGATAAAGCCCCTGTCTGGGGTCACCTTATTATTCCGGGAAAATCGTACGCTAAGGGCCTCCTGAGGGCGCGGAATTGAGCAAAACCGTACTCTAAGGCATTGGAACGCTCTCGCGAGGCTTTCGCCCGCGCTTCTGCCGCTTGGGTGTGGATGACTCGATGTTCCAGATGTACTCGCCCGTCAGCACGATATGCTCCCAGGCCAATGGTGAGACGTGCTGGAGATAGTCCTCGTTGAGCGGCTCGCTGGCAGTCTGATACTCCCGGATCGCCTGTTCAAGCGCCCGCGTATTCCAGAGCGTGATCGCCGCGACGACCAGGTTCAGCCCGCTCGCCCGCTGCTGGAGATCCTCGACCGTGCGGTCCTGGAGCATCCCGCGCCGATGGAAGCAGACGGCCCGGGCCAGCGCGTGCCGCGCCTCGCCCTTGTTCAGCCCGATGGTCACCCGCCGGCGTAGCGGCGGTTCCTGATACCAGCGGATGGTGTAGAGCGTGCGCTCGATCCGCCCCATCTCGCGTAGCGCCAGGGCCAGGCCGTTCTGCCGCGGGTAGGCCGCCAGCTTCTGGAGCATGCTCGATGCCGGTACGGTGCCGAGCTTCAGCGATGTGACCAGGTGGCGGAGGCTGTCCCAATGGTCGCTGATGCGCTTGGTGTTGATCAGGCCACCGATGAACGGCTCCAGAGTCGGGTAGGTGCTCGGCGGGCGCATCGTGTAGAGCTTGCGGTCGGCCAGGTCACGGATGCGCGGGCAGAAGCGAAAGCCGAGCGGTGGGCAGAGTGCAAACAGGTGGTCGCTCACCCCGCCGGTGTCGGTGTAGTGCTCCTCGATCTGTATGGCACTCTCGTGGTAGGCCCTGACCCGAGATTCGTGTCATCAGCCGCATTAAGCGAGAACGTGTAGCTCTGCTCACGGGCCGGCAGCAACCCGCATCTGGCGACCAATGCAAGATGGCTATGCTCTCTCTTTTCGGATTCCTAGACTGACCTGAGGCCCCGTGGCTAGGAGCGTAAGCGAACTTGCCGGATGAACCATTTACGTACATTTTCTCTGCCTTACTACGGCATCTTCAGGAGGAATCTGCTAGGGTAGAAGGCTCTTGCCAGCAAATTTTGACAAATTTTTAACCTTGTGGTAGTATGCCTTCGCATCGCGGGTTCGGCCGCATCACAGAGCGGCATCATGCACTACTCGCATTCTGGCCGCTATATGCTACTGTAACTGCGAATCTTCCATCTTCTATGCCTTGGGTGGAGTCAGGGTGTAATCCTGGCTCTCCCGGATACAGTTTGGCAAGATCTTTCGTTGTCCTCAGATGTGTAAGCAAAGCGCCATTCTCTGACTTTGTATTTATGAAGAAAGCGCCATTAAATGCGATGGACTAATAAGACAACACGATCATCTGTTATCCTCATTGGAATCGCCGTAATTATATTGGTCATCTATTATCTGTATTTTCGGATTCCTGGGACAGAAATACCTTTCACAACACTTAGCCGAGGATCTTTTCTTCGTAATTCAAGAACAGCCGGTGTTACACCAGAACTCATAATTATACAAGATATAAATGACGTTTCCAGAATAGAGAACAGCAAGGAGTTTACTCTACCATCTTATGTGATACCGGAAGAAAAGAATCAGGTATTTTCTTCACTAAGGGCAGTTGATTATAATCAATTCTTAGCTCTGTTCGTGTTTCAGGGAAGTAAAAGTCATTCCGGTTACGATGTAATCGTTGATGATGTCTACCTCTCGGAAAACAATGTGAATGTGCATGCAACATTTCACACACCTGATAAATGGTATAACGTGTTTTTCGGCGAGCAGGTCGAGTCTCCCATGTCAGAAGATCCTTATCAGCTCATCACTATTCGATCAGATTTACTTCGAGGTAAGACTGTTACCTTCAACCTAATCGTTCGAGAGGATGTTATCTACAAACAAGAGATCAAGATAAACTGATTTTCTTACACACTGGATTATTGTGCCTATCTCTCTCTCCGCACCTTAGTTGTCATATCAGGGAGGACATTCATCATGACCCGCTCTTCGTTCCGCATCATCATCCTCGTCCTCACGGCGGTCGTGTTGCTTAATCTAAATATAACGGCACGCGCACAAACGGCAAATGAGCAAGGTCTGCCTAACATAAATAGGCAATCAATATTTGCACACCTCGCCATTGAGCATGTAAGTAAAGCGCAAGGTATTCCTGCTAGTACACTGTTCGTCTTTGAAGACACCGAAGTTCGTTCGGAGATCTTGGCTAAGACGTTTCAATTTGTCACAATTATAGATAAAAGCTCTTTTCAGCCATACAAGCTAATGATTGAGCATGACACAAGAGCCGTTCATTCCGCAAACGATGTTGAGCTTGCAGAGAAAAAGACACGTGTTGAACGGTTTGGGAAACTAGATCCAGCGTTATTTAATCATCTTCAGGGGCTTAGCAACAGTGACGTAGTATCAGCGACCATAATTCTAGAGATCCAGCCAGGCGCTGCTCTTTCAGATTTGGAGCTTGAAGTCACAAATGAACTCTCCCAGAAATATCCTGAAGTTCGTAATGCCGTTGCGAATAATCGAAGCCCCATGGACGTTCCTGATGTAGCGCTCTCTCACAAGATTCGCGCCGAGTATCTAAGTGGTATAACAAACCGTGTCCAGCAGCGAGTTAACGCATTTCTGCAAATTCTAGAAGCCCGGCGTATTCAATATACGCCCTTTGCGGGAATGCCTGCTGTAATTGTTACTGCAACTAAGGCGCAACTAATACAGTTGGCTCAGCATCCTTCTGTGGGCAATGTATTTCTAGCCAACTACGACAAAGTTGTTCTTGCAGCACCTTCCTCAATGCCTACAAGGTCTGTAAGTAACGGCCATCATACAGCAAGCAATATTGAGGCTGTTTGGGCTCTTGGATATAAAGGTAGTGGCACTTCAGTTGCCGTCTTGGATAGTTCAGTAGCAGATACATCCTCTGTATCTTCTCACTGTCCAGATCTAAACGGCGCCAACAATTGCTTCCTGAATCTAGGAGATGTATATCCTTTCTTTTCCTTAATTACAGATCACGCTACCGCCATTGCAGGTGTTGTTGCAAGTAATGCCGTGTACCCAGATGCACCTAATGAGACATTAGGCATTGCTCCACTTACTACTATTCATAGGGGAGGGACAATCTCAGGCACATCAGAACAGGTTGTCCAAGCACTAGACTGGGCGTTATTTACCTCCTTGGTTGATGTCGCCAGCGCAAGTGTTGTTACATACTCGTCAACAGGAACTCCTTCATCATTCGCTTGGGCATTTGACTATCAAGCTCGCCTCGCACAACGGACAGTTGTAGCTGCAGCTGGTAATAATGGTGATTACGTCGCTTCACCAGGCGCAGGATGGAATTCGCTTGTAGTTGGTGGTTATCATCATGAAACCTCCACTATGTGGGAGAATGACCTTAAGGGTGAAGCTAGTTCATGGAAGAACCCTAGCACTGGCGCTGAAAAGCCGGATGTTGTTGCTCCAGCATTCGCCAACTTTCTCGAAGTAGGCGGAAGTTTCGCTAACTCTGATGGTACAAGTCTATCCGCCCCCCACGTAGCGGCTATTGCTGCACTTTTGATCGAGAGAAATTCAGACTTACGCAACACCCCCACCGCTCTCAAGTCCATCCTTATGGCAACAGCGCGGAACATAGAAGGACCCACGGGACTCCTGTGGTCTGAGGATCATCGAGATGGAGCAGGGGCAGTAGACGCCTTAGGCGCCCTTCAAGTTGCAGGCAACCGAGGACAGCATGGCACAACTTGTTTGGACTCGTGCTGGATTTCTGAAGTACTTACTCCAGGTGACTTCACTAATTGGACACGCTCCTACGAGGTATATGCTGAGGCGGGGGATCGTATCCGTTTCGGTACAAGTTGGTGGTCACAGGCGGATGATCCCTCTTCTTCGCCTGTTCTTTCCACGGACTTAGATATGTATCTTCTCGATCCTGATAACTCAGTAGTTCCCGGCTCCTTCAGCTTCAACGCCAACAATAATGTGGAGATGATCCCACAGGACGGGTATATTATCGCGCCAAAAACAGGGATTTATACGCTCGTCGTTCAGAAGTATGAGTTCAACGAGACCTCGAACTTGGTTGGGATAGCTTATTCTCGCGAGGAGGCTCTCGCTAACAGTGGAACTATCACTGGAACTACTTGGTATGATGCTGACATGAACGGCATTCGCGGTGACCCTATGGATGAATATCCCACCGATGGATTGAACCTAACGCTTTACAAGGATGCAAATAACAATGGCATCTTCGAGCCCAACTTCGGGGACACATTATTTGCTGAAGTGGAAGCGAACTACGATGATAACAATGAAGCTGTCTATAGTTTCATTGGTATACCACCCGGAAACTACTGGGTTCTAGGGGACTATACATATGTCACTTCAACTAACCCTATAGGACCTATCAATATAGGCCCTTCCGACACTATCAATGATATAGACTTCGGTGTGTGGAGTTCCTGTATTGACTGCTCATAAACCAGTCAGGGAGGGTAGCCACACAGAGCGTTGAGATTTTAGGCTCATCCCTCATTGGTGCTGCCATTCCTGGGATCAATCAGGTGCCCACGACCGACACCTGGTCGCAAGCCAGTCAAACATTCAGCTCTCTTTCTGCGGGCTGCCCACATGTAGAGGGGAGGGTGCGCACCCTCCCCTCTGTTATCATGAATAAGCTCTGAACCAGGATTCATGACAGGAGCAAGAATCGGTGAATTCTTTCACCAAGTTTTAGCTTGACTCGCGCCAGAAGGTTGTTTCCAGTACGAGTTGACAGTGGCGGGCATTTCCCGTACCATAGGTGCATCCCGTCCTGATGCGTTCCGCGCTCGGCGCCGACGACAGCCTCCCGGCCAAGATCGGCCCGAAAACTCGTACCGGAAAGGTTCGGCCTCGTGGCGGAACCCCTGGACCCACTTGCCACGACCTACCTCGAGTCGCTCGCCGGTAAGACGCCGGCGACGCTAGAGGCGTATCGTCGCTCCCTGCGCCACTTCCTTGCCTGGTTGCAGGCCAAGCCGGGCTGCGAGTCAGCGTTTGACCCAACCACCTTCACGCGCACCGCAGCCCAGGTCTACTTTGCTGAACTGGAGGAGCAGGGGCTGAGTGTGAGCGACCGGGCGCGGCGCAAGGCCGTACTCACCGGCTTCGCCCGCTGGCTGATCGAGGAGCAGGGCCTGCTTCAACGCAACCCCATGCGTGCTGTGGCACTCCCCGCCCAGCCGCTCTTAGCACCCCGCGAGCTATCCAGCGACCAGCGCTATATCCTCCGCTCGCTGGTCGAGCGCGACGGTGCGCCCCGCAGCGCCGCTCTCTTCGCCCTTGGCTACTGGGCCGGCTGCCGGGTCAGCGATGTTGCCTGGCTCGAACACCAGCATACCCACCTCACGCCCAAGGCTGGCTGGCTCCACGTCGGCTACAAGGGCGGCAAGGCCCGCGACATCGATCTCCACCGTGAAGCTCGTCAACCTCTGGCTGAGCACCTCGCGCTGCGCCCCACTGACGACACTGGGCAGTACGTCTTCCGCTCCCAGCGTGGCGAGCGGCTTTCTGAGGCTGGCATTCATCACTGGTTCCGCACACTCAAGGCCCGCGCCTCCCACGCCGAGTGGGCACTCATCGCCGACATCAGCTTCCACGACCTCCGCCATGACTTCGCCCACCGCGCCCGTGCCGCCGGCTGGAGCCTCGAAGCGGTCGCCTACTACCTCGGTCACGTCACCAAGAAGGGCACGCCCGCGATCCAGACCACCGTTCGCTATACCCAGGTCAGCCGAGAGCATCTCAAGCACCAGTTGGGCCGTATTTCCGGCTAATCTGCACGAGCATCGGCGTCAGGAGTGCCCATGAAGCGTCACTGGACGACCGACGACCTCATCGAGCACTTTACGCTGCTGCCGGCCGAGCGCGCTCTGCTTGACCCCTTGCGCGGAGCGCACACGCGCTTGGGCTTTGCCGTGCTGCTGAAGAGCTTCCAGCTTGACGGACGTTTTCCGACGACACTCCACGAGGTGCCGGCGCCGGTTGTGGCCTTCCTCGCCGCACAGCTCGACAGTGATCCTGGGGTCTATCTCCAGTACGACTGGCGGGGGCGAGCCAGTGACGCGCACCGCGCCCAGATTCGCACCCTCTTGGGCGTGCGCCCTGCCACGGTAGAGGACGCCGCGATCCTCACCGCCTGGGCGACCGACTACCTCCTCCAGACCCACCGGCGCGACCTAGCCCGACTCCGCCTCGCCGTGCTGGAGCACTGTCGCACGGTCAAGCTCGAACCTCCAACCGCCCAGCGCCTTGAGCGCATCCTCGGCAGCGCACTGGCTGCCTACAATGAGCGCTTCTGCGCCAGTGTTGTAGCGCGCCTGTCAGAAAGTAGCCGCGCCGCCCTCGACGCGCTGCTCACCACGATTGAGCCGGCCAGTCCTGATGCCGATGTGCCTGACCTTGCTGCCGCCCGTCGCACCGCCCTCCAGGTGCTCAAGAGTGACCCAGGGCCGATGGCCGTCGAGACGGCCCGCGAAGAAGTGGACAAACTTCAGCGTCTCCGTGCGCTGGGCCTGCCCGCAGATCTGTTCGCCACCCTGCCGCCCCATATCGTCCAGTCGCTGCGCCAGCGGGTGAGTGCGGAGGAAAGTCGTGATCTTCGCAACCATCCCACGCCACTCCGCCTGACGCTGTTAGCTGCCTTTGCCTGGCAGCGCCAGCACGAGGTGACGGACACCTTGGTCGATCTGCTCATCAAGATGATCCAGCAGATTGGCATCAAGGCCGAGCGGCGGGTTGACAAGCAGGTCGTCGCAGCCCTGAAGAAAGTTGCCAACAAGACCGGCCTGCTCCGCAACTTGGCCCATGCTGCCATCGCCAACCCTGATGGGATTGTGCGCGAGGTGCTCTATCCCGTCGTCAACGAGCAGGTGCTCAAGGATCTCGTCGCCGAGCTTTCAACGACGGATCGCGTGGTGCAGCGGGCTGTGCAGACGACCATTCGGCGCTCCTACGGCCATCACTACCGCCGCATGGTGCCGCCCATCCTCCAGGTCTTGCAGTTCCGCTCAAACAACGCCATCCACCGCCCGCTCATCGGGGCACTGGAGCTGCTCACCCGCTACGCCGAGAGCGACGAGACCCACTACGAGCCGGATGAAGTCATCCCCATCGAGGGTATTGTGCCCCCGGCCTGGCGAGCCGAGGTTATCGAGCGCGAGGGCGGTGTCGAGCGGGTGCGGCGCGTCCCCTACGAGATTTGTGTGCTCCAGGCGCTGCGGGACAAGCTCCGCTGCAAGGAGATCTGGGTGGTCGGGGCGGCTCGCTACCGCAACCCGGAGGAGGATTTGCCGCAGGACTTCGAGACGGCACGGGCCAGCTACTACGCCGGCCTGAACCTGCCCCTCGACGGCGCGACCTTTCTCGCCACCCTGCGCCAACGTCACGAAGCCGCCCTCACGATGCTCCACGATGGCCTCGCCACCAACCGCTCGGTACGCATCCTGCCCAAAGGGAATGGCTGGATTGAGCTGACGCCACTGACGGCGCAGCCCGAACCGCCAACGCTGCACCGGCTGAAGCGTGAGCTGGAGCAGCGCTGGCCGAGCACGCGCTTGCTCGATATGCTCAAGGAGGCGGCGCTGCGTACCGGCTTCTTGGACGGCTTCAAGAGCCTGACCGAGCGGGAACATCTGGACCGGACGACCCTTCAGCACCGGCTGCTGCTGGTGCTCTACGGTTTGGGCACCAATACTGGGCTCAAGCACCTGAGCGGCGGCCGGGCCGAGGTGAGCTACAAAGACCTGCTCTATATTCGCCGCCGCTTCATCACCCGCGACTACCTTCGCAGCGCGATCCAAACGGTTGTGAATGCGATCTTCGCGGCACGCCAGACCGCGATCTGGGGCGAGGCGACCACGAGTTGTGCTTCGGACGCCAAGAAGTTTGGGGCCTGGGACCAGAACCTGATCACGGAGTGGCACACTCGCTACGGCGGTCGCGGGGTGGTGATCTACTGGCACGTCGAGAAAAAGTCGGCCTGCATCTACTCGCAGCTCAAGCAGTGCTCTTCGTCGGAAGTGGCCGCCGCCATCACGGGTGTGCTTCGCCACTGCACGACGATGAGCGTTGAGCGGCACTACGTGGATAGCCACGGGCAGAGCGAGGTCGCCTTTGGGCTTTGCCACCTGCTTGGCTATGACCTTTGCCCGCGGCTCAAGCCGATCCATCGGCAGAAGCTCTACCTGCCCTCAAGCACCCATGCCGAGCAGTATCCTGGTCTGAAGCCGGTACTGGCGCGGGCGATTGACTGGGAGTTGATCGCCCAGCAGTACGATGAGCTGGTGAAGTACGCTGCCGCGCTTCAGGCCGGCACGGCGGAGGCCGAAGCGATCCTGGCGCGCTTTACGCGCCAGACCGCGCACCCGACCTACAAGGCGCTGTCGGAGTTGGGGCGAGTGGTCAAGACGATCTTTCTGTGTCGCTACCTGCACGAGGAGGCGCTGCGTCAGGAGATCCAGGAAGGGCTGAACGTCATCGAGAATTGGAACAGCGCCAACGGCTTTATCTTCTACGGGCGGGCTGGTGAGCTATCGAGCAACCGGCGTGACGACCAGGAGACAGCGATGTTGGCGCTGCACCTGCTCCAGATTAGCCTGGTCTACGTGAATACGCTGATGATTCAAGAAGTGTTGGCCGAGCCAGCCTGGATGACACGAATGACGAGCGACGACCGGCGTGGCTTGACCCCGCTGATCTATCAGCATGTCAGTCCGTATGGAGTGTTTGACTTGGACCTCACGACGAGGCTGCCACTACGAGAGCCAGTGATGGCCGCATGAACTCTACACGTTCTCGTTTAATGCGGCTGGTGACACGAATCTCGGGTCAGGGCCTGGTAGAGCAGGCCATCAAGGACATAGGGCGCCTGATGGACATTCGCGATGATCGCCCGGGTGGCGAACGGCGCGTAGCGGTCGGAGGTGTGGGTGTAGAACATCGAGCTCGGCTCGGGGCCGTAGCGGGCGATGACCTGTCCCTGGGCCTCGCGGCGGCCGCCCATTGGAAAGCGCTGACCGTCCGAGGAGGAGGTCGTGCCGGTGCCGTAGAACTGGGCGAGCCACTGCTCGTGCTGGGCGTTCACCAGGTCGGCGAGCGCCTTGGTGTAGGCCTCGTCGCGAAGATACCAGTCGCTGACCCAGGCCAACTCTGCCTCGCTAAGCCCCGGGCAGGCCGAGGCCATCTTGCTGACGCCCAGGTTGGTCGCGTCGGCGAGGATCGCGGCAAAGAGGGCCGCGCGGTTAGGCGCTGGCTCGCTGGTGTGCAGGTGAGTGAAGTGGCGGCTGAAGCCGGTGAGGGCATCGATGGCCAGTAGCAGCTCGGTGATCTTGATCGGCCTGATGCGCCCATAGAGGGGGTTTTTGCATTACCCCTCAAAAAGGTAAAATAAACGGAAACAGGTAGTGAGACTGGGCTCATTTTCGGGGGAGCCCCACCAGGATTAAAATGGCGGTTTGCGGCGCTGTGATGCGCTAAAGCATAGATTTTCTAGCTATCAAGCCGCACATTTCTAGCTCGACTTCGCAGCCTTCGTCGTAGAATCGCGCTGCGTCCTCGCGGGTGGCAACGATTCGTTCATTTTACGGCTACAGGACATAACGTAGAATCTCCCTGGCGGCTTTGATGACAATCTCGTCATATTTTAACTTTTTATTGACTTTTGGATTCAGTTCGGGTACACTCGATCCGAATTTACTGTATCGATCAGTTCAATCGTATCCCCTTGCCCGCGTGCTCGATGGTACCCCGCCGTGCCATCTCGCCTGGCATCTCCTCCACCCTGTCTTCGTGGGTTTTTCTCCCCTGTGTGAGCCGCCTGTGGTACATGCCCATCGGCTGTATCTCGTGGTGTGGTCTCGCGCACCTGTACCCGCGAGGAGATGTTCATGGCGCATTTCACCGCTCGCATCATCCGCCCTCTTGGCTTCCTCACTCTGCTGAGCCTGATCTGTAGCCTGCTTTCACCAGTAGTCCCATCTACTGCGGTCTATGGTGCGTCAGTCGGTACGCCTTCGCAACCTGTGCTTGGGCCGGCAATGCTCAACCCCGCGTCGGCGCCTGTATCGTCTTCGCGACCGCCCGCAGATTTTGTCCCCCCGCCGCGACGAAGTGCATCGGCACAGCCGCAGGTAGGGCAACCCTCAACCCAAGATCGGGCCAGTCTCCAAGCAGAACAACTCCCGCTCACCTTTATCCCCAACCGCGGTCAAGCGCATCCACTCGTCCACTTTCTGACCCGGAGCATGGGCAGTACCATTTTCTTCACGCCCCAAGAAATCGTCATGGCACTGCCGACGACGGTCCCCACGCCCACACTGGGGCTGCCGCCGCGCGGGCGTGCGCCGCTCTCAGCCACGCAGTCGATTTCATTTACCTATCTGCGCCAACGCTACCTGGGCGCGACGCCGGCGCCTACGCTGTCTGGAACAACCTTGCTCCCAGGGCGGAGCCAGGTCTATCGCGGCGACGTTGCGGGCAAGTGGGTGCGTGATATTCCGATGTTCGCGAGCCTGGTGTATGTGGATCTTTATCCAGGCATTGATTTGCAGTATGCGGGTGATGGGCGGCAACTCAAGAGCACCTATACGATCGCAAGTGGCGCGGACCCGGCACTGATCCGCTGGCGGTATACGGGCGCTCGTGACCTTCAGGTTGACACAACTGGCAATCTTATCGTTACGGTTCCTCGGCGTGGCCTCCCGACAGCAGCACCGATCGAGCTTGTTGAAGCGGCGCCTATCGCATGGCAAGAGATTGCGGGGGCGCGTGTAGCGGTAGATGTTCGATTTCAGGTCGAGAACAATAATACAGTACAGTTTGCTCTCGGCCAGTACGACCCGACCTACCCGCTGATTATTGATCCCACGCTTACCTATAGTAGTTATCTTGGTGGTAGTGGCACTGATGCGGGTGAAGCGATTGCTGTCGATGCGGATGGGAGTATTTATGTTGCTGGCACAACGTATTCAAGTGACTTTCCAACCCAAAACCCAAATGATCCAACGTATAACAGCCCTGGATATACCGATGTCTTCGTCACAAAGCTAAGTTCTGATGGTGCCAGCCTCATCTACAGCACCTATCTGGGCGGTGACGACTCTGATTTCGTGTCTGGGCTTGCTGTTGATGACTCGGGCAATGCTCACATCACTGGCGGCACGGATTCGAGCAATTTCCCGCAACAGAGTGGTCTTACGAACACGTGGGGCACCAACACCGACAACGCATTTGTGGCTCGATTTACGGCGAGTGGTACACTTGATTACAGCACCTTGCTTGGAGGCACATTCAACGACTATGGTAGCGGGATCGCGGTCGATAACGGAGACAATGCGTATGTCGTTGGCTCTACCAACTCATCTGACTTTCCCACGGCGAACGCCTATCAATCCACCAAGGCTGGCTCAACATTACCTGATGATGCCTTTGTCACCAAGTTGGAATGGAGCGGCTCCAGCCTCTCGTATGGGTACAGCACCTATCTGGGCGGTAGCAATGATGATCTAGGCGGCTCGATAGCGATTGATAGCTCGGGCAACGCATATATTGAAGGATGGACCTACTCGACCAATTTCCCGACCGCAAATGCCTTCGACTCGACCCTGGGCGGGACACTGGACACTTTTGTTACGAAGCTCGCTGCCAGTGGCAGTTCTCTTGTATATAGCACCTACATTGGCGGCAGCAACAATGACCTCGGATATGATATTGCAGTAGATGGTAGTGGCCATGCTTATGTTACCGGGTTCACGTACTCGACGAACTTTCCGCTCTCCAACGCCCTGGATGGGACGCTCAACGGCACTGATGATGCTTTCGTAACTAAGCTTAGCTCCTCGGGGAGCAGTTTGGTCTACAGCACATACCTTGGGGGGAGTGACTCGGAGACGGGTTACGGGATCGCGCTTGACTCAAGCGGGAGTGCATCCATCGTCGGGTATACGCGCTCAAGCGATTTTCCCACCGCGTTCCCATTCCAGTTACAGAACCTGGGCAGTGGGAGTGGGTTGAACGACGCGTTTGTCGTCAAGCTCACTGCGGCCGGGGACGCCCTGGTATATGGAACCTATCTTGGTGGCTCTGGAGGGGATAGCGGTCATGATATTGCCCGCAACGGGAGCGGCACCGCGTATGTCACTGGTCAGACCTACTCGGCCGACTTCCCTACAGTAGATGCTTTTGCCTCATCACGTGCTGGCACGAGCGATGTCTTTGTCGCCACCATCAATGATGCTCAGTTGCCCGGCTATCAGAACTGGCTGCCCGAAAGCCCGCCGCTTGCCTGTAGTCAGGAATGCCGTGGTGGCCCGATCAATACCCGCAGTGGGAATCTCTGGACGACCGCAACTGATCTGGTGGTTGTCTCGCCTGGGCCGCGGCTCGCCTGGGAGCGGAGCTATGCGAGCCAATCGACGGATGATCTGAGTGGCACCCTCGGTATCGGCTGGCATCATCCTTATGCCACGCGCGTCATCACGTCCGGCGCAGCGCTTGGTGAGCCAGGCGCGATATTCATCGTCTCCCCCAAGGGCAACCGCTTGCGGTTCGCCGAGCTTGGTGGCGGCCAATTCCAGGCCAATCCTGGGGTGTATGAGACGCTCATCCTCAGTAGCGGTGTCTACACCTTAACCCTGCGCGACCAAAGCCAGCAGCAGTTTGATGCGGTGACGGGGCGCCTGACGGGCGTGCGCGATCCGCAAGGCCGTGACCTGACCCTCAGTTATGATGGCAGCGGACGGTTGACAGCGATCCGCGATGCGGCTCGGCCAACAGAACGCTATCTGGAGCTGGGCTACAGCGGCAGTGCGACCTTGATCCAGAGTGTGACCGACGGCACGCGCACCGTGCAGTATGGCTACGACAGCAATGCGGATTTGACGAGCGCGACCGATGTGATGGGGCGCACCACGACCTACACCTACCAGTCCCATCTCCTAACTCGAATCACCGACCCGCTGGGCCAGATTGTTGAAGAAACGGCGTACGAGACGCCCTACCTGTCGTCCAGCCGGGCAATCAGCCAGACCCTCCAGGATGGTCGCCGGCTGGAGCTGGCATACCTCGACACGACCACTGTGATCACGACCACCGGCGCGGATAACCAGCAGGATGTCGAGATCATTGACTACGCGCCCAGCAACACGGTCGCTGCCCAGACCCTCAACGGCATTACGGTGCAGGAAGCAGCGCACGACGGCAATTTCAGCCCTGGCCAGCTCGCCGATGCGAACGGGAATACCACAACAACCCGCTTCAACCGAGCAGGCCAGCTTGAGCGGCTGACCAATGCCCTGGGTGAAACGACGGCGATCAGCTATGACAGTGCCAACCGGCCGATTACGATTACCGACACGCTGAATCGCCAGACCACGATGGCCTATGATGCCAATAACAACCTGATCCGGCTGACGACAGGCATCACAACCGCGTTCTCCCTCGGCTTCACTACACTCTACACGTATACGAATAGCCATCTGAGCGAGCAGCAAGGCCCTAACGGCGTGGTCATGCGCTATGACCGCAATGCTGATGGTCAGGTGATCACCGCGACGGTGGGTTATGGTACAAGCGCTGCCCAGGTCTCGACGTACGGGTATGACCCGCTCGGCCGTGTCGTTACGACGACGGTGGGCGTCGGCACCGCGCTTGCCCGCGCTGATGTCACGGTATACAACAACGACAACACGGTCGCGCGGACGATTCAGAACTATGTCGATGGCAGCTTCACTGCGGCCAACCCCGACGAGGATCTCATCACGGAGTATGGCTACGACGATCTTGGGCGCCAGGTGTGGGTGAAGAACCCGCTCGGCCGCTATGATGTGACCCACTACAACGCGGACGGTCGGGTTGACTGGACGGCACAGAATCTCACGCCCCTCCAGGTAGACACCGATGGCCTGCCGATCTTCCAGAGCTTCGTCCGGACGGCACCAGATCAGAATGTCGCGACGCTCTACGCCTACGACGGGCTTGGCCGTACAACCCTCATTACGCAAACAGGTATCCTCACCGGCACCTTTGACCCGAGCACCCGTACGTTCAGTAGTGCGACCACGCGCACAACCCGCACCGAGTACGACGCCCTCAGCCGGCCCATCACCATCACCTTGAACTACCAGCCCGGTGTGCCGGCCGGGCCAGATGTGAATGTGCAGACCCTGACCCAGTACGATGATGCTGGGAATGTGATTGGCCAGCGCGACGCGTTCGGCCGCTGGACGGTGACGGACTACGATGCGCTCAACCGCCCGATCACCGTCACCCTGAACTATGAGAACGGCGACCCGCTCACCGTTGATGCCGGCAACACCGCCTGGGCGACCATCACCGATACCGACCAGATTCAGGTCACGGCCTACACCGCTGATGGGCAGATCGACTATGTGATTGACCAGTACGTCGATGGCAGCTTCGACCCCGCCGAGCCGGATCGGGATCGCAAGACTGTCTACGTCTACGACGCCCTCGGCCGCCTCTCCCAAACCATTCAGAACTATCACGACGGCGACCCAGGAACCAACCCCTACGCGCCAAATCCGGATCGCTACGACACCGATCGTATCACCGAGACAGCCTACGACAGTGCCGGGCGCCTACAAGGCAGCCAAGACCCGCTAGGGCGCTGGGTCAGCCAGCAGTATGACAGCCTGAGCCGCGTGGGTACAGTAGTACAGAACTGTCGCGACGGGAGCGGCACGCCTGTGGCGAGCGGTTGCGTCGCGTTCAGCAGCACGACACCTGACCGCAACGTGCCAGTCATCACCCGCTACGACGCACTCGGGCGCGCCTGGGAGTCTGAAAACGCGCTGGGGCAGGTGGATCGCACCACCTTTGATGGTGTGGGCCGCACGGCCACAACAACCCGTAACTACGTCAATGGCGGCCCGAGCGACAGCGACACCAACGTCACCACGCGCCAGGGCTATGATGCGCTTGGTCGCACCACCGTCATTACCGACGCGCTCAATGTCGCCACCTTCCGAGCCTACGATGCACTCGGCCGCACCAGCGTGATCACCGATGCGGTCGGGCGGGCCTCGCGGCGCGGGTATGACGGTATTGGGACGCAGCGCTGGCTGGAGACGCCAGACGGACGCTTCACGGTACTCCAGACGGACGGCCTTGGCCGGGTGATTGCCACGATCGTCAATTATGACGACGGCGTGGTCGGCGGCAGCGAGCCGGCCGACCAGGACCTGATTACCCAAACGGTCTATGACGCAGTGGGTCGGCGTGTGCAAACGATTGACCCCACTGGCCGAGTGACCGCCTTCACCTACGACCTGCGTGACAAGCTGCTGAGCGTCACCGAGAATGTGGCGAGTGGCACCTGCCCGACCGCTCCGTGCAATGTGACGACTAGTTATCACTACGACCGGGCAGGCAATCGCCTCAGCATCACCGACGCGAACAACCACACCCGCACCTTTGCCTATGATGCAGCGGACCAGCAGATCGCTACGACCGATCCGCTCAACCAGGTTACGGCATTCCGCTACGACTCGGTGGGGCGCCTGACCCTCAAAGATGACCCGCGCGGCAGCGACTACGATGTCACCTACAGCTACGATGACGCGGATCGACCGACCGGGATGAGCGCAGTCGAGCTGGATGCGTCGATTACGATGGCCTACAACGCGCTGGGCTGGCGCACCAGTTTGGGGGATGGGACGGGCAGCACCAGCTTCAGCCACGACGACCTCGGGCGGATCACCGGCCTGACGGCGCCGAACACCGGCAGTGTCGGCTATGCCTACAACGCCCGCGGCGAGCGCACGCAGCTCACCTACCCCAACAGTGTGGTGCTGGACTACACCTACTGGAACGATGGGCGCATGCGCGAGGTGCGGCAAGGCAGCAGTGTGCTGGCCAGCTACACCTACGACAACGCCGGGCGTCCGGCCGCCACGACCCTGGCCAGTGGGGTAATTGTCACCAGCGCCAGCTACGATGATGCCGACCGCCTGAGTGACCTGCACACGCAGGTGGGGAGCACCACTCGCACCCGCTTTACCTACACCCTCGACCGGCTTGGGCTGCGCACTGCGGTGAGCGAGGTTCTGGGCAGCAGCACGCGCAGCGTCAGCTACACCTATGATGGTCTGCTGCGCCTGACTGGCGCCACTGAAAGTGGAGTGACGAGCAACAGCTACAGCTACGGGTACGACCTGGCCGGCAACCGCACCAGCGCGACGGTCAACGGGAGTACCATCACGACAACCTACAACGCGGCGAATCAGATCACCAGCACTGGCTACGTCTACGATGCGGCCGGGAACCTGACCAACTCGCCGGGGATCACCACGACCTACGATGCGCTGAACCGCTCGACGAGTGCGACCGACGGGACGACCACGAGCAACTCGGTCTACAACGGCGACGGAATATTGGTCGAGACGAGCAATGGCACCGTCACGACGCGCTATGCCCAGGACCTGGCGGGGCCGCTGAGCCAGATCCTGCGCATCACCCAGGGGTCGAGCGGCGGGACGGTGCTGTGGGGGCGCGAGAAGCTGGCCTCGGTGAGCAGCGTGCTGCGGCTGTGGGAGATCGGCGATGCGCTGAACAGCGTGCGGGCCACGCTGACCGATGCGGGCACGGTCTTCACTACGACAAGCTACGACCCCTGGGGCGTGCCGCAGAGCGCCTTGACCACGCCCTTCGGCTTCACCGGCGAGCTGCAAGACAGTGCCAGCGGGCTGGTGTATCTGCGCGCCCGGTGGTATGACGCCTCCCGTGGCCGCTTCCACCAGCGCGATCCCTTTGCTGGATGGGCCGACCAGCCATACAGTTTCCACTATTATCAGTATGCCTATTCGAACTCGGTTGTATGGTCTGATCCAACTGGGCGGCAGACTCAAGTCAATCCTCGCCGTGACAGTCCAGAAAAGTGCTATCCTTGGGAATATTTTGATCCTATTCTCCGGGAATGCCTCCAGAGATTGTCGCCGCCATATCCTAATAATCCAACAGACGCTACATCCGGCTCGTCGAAAACTGGCTCGAAGCCTCGTGATTCGCGCTCTCCACTGATCGATGTCGAGGAACCGGATATAGACATTGGGATAGGTGATATTGGGGTCGATGTTGAGCCCGAGTATGAGCCGCCGACCGGCCTGAGCAAAGGGACACGCGCAGGCATAGGTGCCTTCCTCGCGCTATGCCTTGCCAACGTCTTGGCGCAAGCTGTTGGCCCAAATGTGCCCTTGCCAGCACCTCCGGACGATTGGCGCCAATATGAGCGAACTGTCCTTGTATTAGGCGAGAATCCCTCCCTCGATTATGCAACTGGTCTGGCTGCAAAGCATCCCGACTGGAAGATCATCGCCTCGACCTATGGTGATGGATCGAATTCCCAAGTCGTCAATGGCGCTCAGAGCAGCTTACCTAACTTGACCGTCGTGGACAACGTGGATGCTAGGCGCCTCCACGAGGGAAGCTACACTAAAACACGCCGTTTTGATGATGTCGCCTTTAACGCTCCTAGAGGCTTTGAACTCGATGGGAGTGCGGGCTGGGTGGATGAGACGAATCTCCTGATAGAGGGAACACTCAGTAGCGCTCGAAATGTTCTACTCCGCGGTGGACGAGCTCGGTTTAGCAGCTCACCCAATATGCCTGGAACCCAATATCTGCGAGGTTTTCGACGTGCAGGACCTCCTGGTTACTCGCGGGTGCAAGTGACAAATTATCAGGAGGATGTCAACTGGTTTGTTGAGGAATATAGACCTCAGACGCTTGATGGAAGAAGGCTGGGAACCAAAACCCTACAGTGGTATATCTTCATTAAGCAAAATTAAACGCGAGCGAAACGCAAGATGCACGAGGTGATTAACTCACTCGTGCATCTTGCGTTAAATAAAGTTCGGTATCGAATCATCGCAGTAGTTTCGTAAAGGGAGGCGGTATGCAAACCTCGCAAAGGGCCGGGCAATACTACATATCATGCAATCTCTTGTGGTATGTACTGTCAGCAATAGAGTACTTTCATGAGCGCTATAGCTCTGAGGAGTTTGGCATGCGCCGCAGCAAATGGGAGGATTTGGCAGAATCTCTCGCTGATTGGTCGCTAGAGGAATGTGCTTTTACCATTGAGCACGTATCACTAAGTATTGCAATGGAGCAAGAATGGCAGAAAGTGGCGCGCGCGCAGGGGGGGGTGTTTTTTAGTAATTTCTCCGGCGGTATAACAGCAATCACCGATATAGAGCAGGTAAAGGCTTCCACCGTCAATATATCAATGATTGTGTATTATGCATACTGTTCAACGCTTCGTCTAATTCTCGAAGAGTTTGACGGTGTTATGCAAAACATTCCCGCTCAACCTAATGTCTTTTACTCTCGCTACCAAGCTAATATCGAGGCATTTACAGCCTTGTCAAATATCTTGTCAGGTGAACGTCTCGCTCTAGCTTCCCTCAATGACCCGCTTCAATTGACGTTGGAAACACATTCCCAGCGTCTTGCCGACAAATGGGCTGAGGCTGTAAGGGCATCTGTGGTCGCGCTAGACCAACTTGCCTGATGCGGCGAAGCACTCAGCCGCAAACCGGTCTTATCGGATGAGTCCTTGACACCATGTGGTATCTTTACGGTAGAGTTGCTGGACCTATCCCGGCAAAAACTCAGCCGTAAACCCGGCTCTACCGATAACCCGGCCACATGGACCTCGACGCAAGCATTGCCTCTTGGGAGCATGCGCTGGCCCGCGAGAGCGGGCGCTCGGCCGCGACCGTGCAGCAGTATGTCGGCGACGCCTGGCGCTTCGCCACCTGGTTCACCTCCCACGCGCCCGGCAGCACCCTTGCCGACCTGACCCCTGGCGATGTGCGCGACTACCGCGACGCCCTGCTCGTCGCTGGCCGGGCGCCCACGACCATCAACCGCGCCCTGATCAGCCTCGGCCTGCTCTGCGACCAGGCCGGCCGGCGCGACGACAACCCCGTGCGGCAGGTCGATGCCGTGGACGAAGTGGAGCAGGCCCCGCAGGCCCTCACGCGCCTAGAGTGGAACGCCGTGCGCCGCGCCGCCGAGCAGCGGGCGGCTCGGGACCACAGCCTCTCACTGGCGCTGGTCTGCCTGATGCGCTACGCCGGCCCCCGCGTCGGCGAAGTCGCCGCGCTTCAGCTCGCCGATGTCGTCCTCTCGGCCCGTCGTGGCACGCTCGTCATCCGCCGTGGCAAGGGGGTCAAGCGCCGCGAAGTGCCGCTGATCGTCGAGGCTCGCGAGCCACTCGGGGACTACCTCAACGAGCGCAGGCGCACTGCCGAGCGCTGGGCGCAGCGGTCGAGCGCTCGTGATCAACGGGCGCCGACATGGGCCGGCTGGCCCGACGGCCATCTCTTTCTCGGTCAGCGCGGCCCCCTTACTGAGCGCGGCATTCGCCTCATCGTCGCCCAGCTCGGCCAGGCTGCCAAACTTGATCAGCCGTTGAGCCCGCATCAGCTCCGCCACACCTTCGCCACCGCGCTGCTCGACCCTGCCGCCTACGGTCTCGACCGCGCACCGGCAACCCTCCCTGCCGTCCAGGCGCTGCTCGGCCACAGTGACATTGCCACCACCGCCGGCTACACCCGTGCCTCGCCAGCCGACCTCGCACGCATGCTTGGCGAGCCATCCGAGCCAGGCTGACCGCTGCGACACTAAGGTCGCCAATCTCCAAGCCACTACTGGGATTGCTCGGGAAACCATAGAACTCAATTTCCGGCATAGAGACCGGCAGCTCTCGTTCCTGTGCCGGGGGCATCAAGCGTAACAGCATCTCTACGTTCTGAGACGGTCGCCACGGCCGCGGCCGTTCATGCCGGAAGGGAGTACAAGTGGCAGACGCCGACCAGACGGCCGAGTCCAGGCGCCTGCACATTCTGGAGAGCCACGAGGTCGATGCCCTCTATGGGCGCCCACGCTTCACGCCCGATGAGCAGCAGCTCTATTTTACCCTTACCGAGGCGGAACAGGCCGCCTGCGCCGAGCTTCGCTCACTCGCCTCACAGGTGGGCTTCGTGCTTCAGCTCGGCTACTTCAAAGCCAAGCAGCTCTTTTTCGCCTTTACCTTCGCCGAGGTCGCCGACGATGTTGCCGCCATCCTGAGCCGCCACTTCCCCACGGCAGTAACAGCACCGTGGGAACCTCTCTCCAAGCCCACCATCCTCAAGCAGCGCACGCTCATCCTCCAGCTCCTCCAGTACCGGCTCTGCCGCGCGCCGCAGCGCCAGCAGGCCATCTTCCACACCCGCCAGCTCGCCCAGATCAGCAGCAAGCCGATCTACATCTTTCGCGAGCTGCTCCAGTTCTTCGCCGAGCAGCGCATCGTCGCGCCGGGCTACACGGTGATGCAGAACCTGGTCAGCCAGGCCGTGACCTTTGAGCAGCAGCGCCTGACGCGCATCCTCCAGCACTCCCTCACCCTCGACGATACGGCGGCCCTCGACAAGCTGATCGCGGAGACCGAGGGGCTGTACCGGATCACCCGGCTCAAACATGAGCCCGCGGATTTCAGCCGGGGTGCCATGCGCGAGGAGATCGAGCGCGCCACACTCCTCCACCCGCTCGCTGCCTTGGCAGGCCGCGTCATACCCGCCCTCGCCATCTCGCCAGACGCGGTGGCCTACTACGCCTCCCTGGTCAGCTACTATTCGGTCTTTCGCCTGCTCCAGCTTGACCGCTGGCTCTGCTACCTCGACCTGCTCTGCTTCATCCTGCACCGCTACCACCGCTGCCACGACCACGTCCTCGCGGCCTTCATCCACGGCGTCACCGCCTTCACGGAAGAGTCGCGGGAGCAGGCCAAGATCCAGGCGGCCACGCAACGCCAGGAGCGTGACGACGATCTCGTCAAAGCCGGCGGCGTTCTCCAACTCTTCCTCACCGATCCGCCGACCCCGGCTATGCCCTTCCTGACGGTGCAAGCCCAGGCTTTCGCCCTTCTCGACCGTGCGCGCCTGGCTCGCGTGGCAGCCTACCTGACGACCAAAGCCCCAGTAGATGAGCAGGCGCTTCAGTGGGAAGTAATTGAGGGCATGCACCGGCGCTGGAAGCCTGCTCTCCGCCCGCTGCTCCAAGCTGCCGATCTCAGCACCGGCCGTGCTGACGCCCCGCTGCTGGAGGCCGTCCGCTTCATCACGCGCACCCTTGCGGCCGGGAGCTCCCTCAAGCAGCTCGACCCCGAGAGCTTCCCAAGCCGCTGGCTGCCAGTGCGCCAGAAGCGCTACCTCTACACCCAGGAGCCCGCCGAGGGCAAGCGGCTTATCCCCGACCGCTACGAGTTTCTGGCCTACCAGCGCGTGCGCAATGGCTTGGAGGCCGGTGATGTGGTCTGCCAGCAGAGCGTGCAGTTCCGCAGCTTCGAGGACGACCTGCTCAGCGATGCACAGTGGCAGGCCAACGCGGACCTCCTGACCGCCAGCGGCCGTGTGATCCTCGACCGGCCCATTCACGAGCAGCTTGCCGAGCTAGAAAGCCAACTGGAGGCGCGCATTCAGGAGGTTAATGCGCGCATCGCCGATGGCGAGAATACCCACATCCGTATTACGCGCCGCGGGGAGCGCACCCGCTGGACGCTGCCCTACCCTCGTAGCAGCGAGCCAGTCAACCACCCGATCTTCGACGACCTCCCCCAAGTCGACCTCAGCCGCGTGCTCGCCTTCGCAGATGCCGGATGCCAGATGCTGGAGGCGTTCAGCCATCTGCTCGGGCGCTATGGTCAACCGACGGTTTATCCGGCGGTCCTGCGGGCCTGTCTGGTGGCTTGGGGCACCAACATGGGCTTGGGGCGGATGGGCGACATCTCCGACATCAGCACCCACATTCTGGCGCGGGCCTCCGAGAACTACCTGCGCCCCGAAACGCTCAAGGCCGCCAATGACCGCGTCAGCAACGCCATCGCGGCGCTCCCCATCACCGCCTGCTACGACTTGGGCGGGCAGCGCCACTCTAGCAGCGATGGGCAGAAGTTTGAGACGGCCATTCCAACCTTCAACGCCCGCTCCTCCTGGAAGTACTTTGGGCTGCACAAAGGGATTGTTGCCGACACGCTCATGGTCGGCTACGTGCCAGTGAACGCGCTGATCATCGGTGCCCACGAGCACGAGAGCCACTACGTGCTGGACTTGCTGCTGAACAACACGACGAGCTTACAGCCGGCGGTCCACTCCACCGACACCCACGGGACCAACCAGGTCAACTTCGCCCTGCTCCACGTCTTCGGCTTCCAGTTTGCGCCGCGCTACCGCAACATTCAGGAAAAGATGAAGACCGGGCTGTACGGCTTCCAGCACCCCCGCGCCTATGCGGAGTTGCTGCTGCGGCCGATCCGCAAGCTGAAGACCGAGCTGATCATCGCGGAGTGGGATAATCTGCGGCGTATCTTCGCCTCGCTGGCGCTGAAGACGACGAGCCAGAGCATTATCGTGCGCAAACTGAACGCCTATGCGGGGTACAGCCGAGATACGTGTAAAAACGGGAAGTAAGCGAGAACGTGTAGCTTAGCCAATCTCCTCAGCGCCTGGTGCGGCAGCAGCCGGTAGTTCCCAGCCGGCGATGTGCGCGAAGTCCGGGGGCGCTTGCTCCGAGAGGGTATACTCGCCGAATCGCTTGATGTGGTTCGTTAGGTAGGGGCTCAAGGTGGCGATGTCTTGGGGACGCACCTCGAAGCCCTCGGCAATCAGATCGCGCAGCACTGCCGTCATATCGTAGACGTTGTGCAAGATCACCACGTTCGCCAGCACGTCGGTGTACTTCACCGACTTCTCCGACTCCTCCGGGTCGCGGTCGCGCAGCACCCCGCCGTTGCCGAAGCTCAGCCATTTGCTGAAGCCGTTGTACGCCTCGACCTTGTTGGTCTCGGCGGTAATCTCGCCGCGCATGGGCGGATCTGAGATGTAGCGTAGCAGGAAGAGCGTGCGGATCACCCGCCCCAGCTCGCGAAACACCTGGTACAGCCGGTTCTTGCGGCTCTCGTGCCCCAGACGGCGCAGGATCGCCTCCGCGGTAATTGTCCCCGCGCGGATCGACAGCACCACCTGAATGAGATCCTGCCAGTGCCGCTCGATCAGCACCCAGTCGATCACCCCGCCGAACAACGGCTCGATGTGGCTATAGGTCGTGTCGGCGTCGGCCTTGTAGAAGATTAAGTCCTTCCAGTTGCGGATGCGCGGCAACAGCTCGATGCCGAGCAGGTGGGCCAGGGCGAACACTGGCGTGGACTGGCCCTGCGTATCGGCGTGGACGCGCCGCGGCTGAAGCTCGGATTGGTTCTTCAGCAGCCCGTCGATGATGTAGATCGCCTCCCAGACGCCGCAGGGGATGAAGTGGCTGAAGATCGCGATGTAGTTGTCGGCCACGTGGTGGTAGGCGATGCCGCCGTACATGCGGTAGCGAAAGTGCAGCTCGGCCAGGGGGTTGCTGTCAGCCAGCGGGATCAAGGTGCCATCGGCGGCCGCGCTGCGCCCAACTCCCCAGAGGCGCGGCAAGGTCAGCGTGTGGTAGACGTTAATGATGTCGGCCTGGGCGGCGTTCAACTTGGCGCTCGTGACGTGGCGCTGGTTGAGGTAGGACAGGCTCCGCGCACTGACGGCCTCGCGCATATGCCGGGCTGCCTGAGCTGGCCCGAGGTTGGTGCCGTAGGCGAACAGCAACCGGGTGTAGTCCGCGTTGGCGTCGTCGAGCTTGGGCTCCGTCCCCGCCGGCGGCCCTAGATGCCGGGTGCAGTTGGTCCAACTCCCCACGGCGGCAACCATATCCAGGAGATGACGGTCGGGCATGCGGCCAAGCAGACGACGCTCCAGCAGGTACGCTGAGCGCGGGATATCACGCCGGGGGAGGCGCTTGAGCACCGGCACACCCTCGGGCGAAATGCTCAACTGGTCTTGCTCAGGGAACTGCTGGTCAACCAACGTTGCAGCCGTTGCCAGACGCTCGCGCATGTCGGCGACAAACGCCGACGCCGTTGGCGGCAGGCCCATCTCAGCCGCCCATGCTGCGACGAGCGGAGCACACTCCGCCCAGGGCAGCAGCTGCGCGCGGGTATCCGGGTAGATGTTGGTGCCATCAACCGCCACGTCACCGGTGCGGAGTTCGTTTGCCAGGCAGACGAAGACGCATGCCTCCAGCTGCTTGCGGTCCAGCACACGCTCGCCCCCCACGCGGGTCACGACCAGACGCTGCCAGGCCTCGGGGGCAAAGCTCAGGTCGAGGGTTGCCGGAAGGTAGGCCGGTTTCTGGTGCTGGTGCTCGCGAATGACTTCCAGAGCGGTGAGCAAGGAGGTGTCCTGACTCGTGGAGACCAGGATCAGGGCCTCGATGAGCCGAAAGCACAGGCTGCGATGACTGCGGTACTCTTTCCAGACCAGGGGCAGGTGGTTGTTGCCGGTGAAGGCCCGCATCTCGGCGCAACGGTCGTGGAGGGCCGTCGGCCCGCCGGCGCCATCCAGGACGGCGACGATCTGCGCGTCACGTTCCTCGGCAGGGATGGTCGCATGCACCTCCAGCACGGTCTGAAAGGTGGCGAGCAGCTGGTCGACCGCGTTCTGGTGCGTACGTTGGAGCTCCTCCAGCTTCTTACGCGCGGCGCGTTGAAAGGCGGCGACGCGCTTGATGAACATCGTCACCACGGCGTCGCGGGTCTGGGCCTGGGCCTGATGGACCAGACAGATGACGAGCAGGAGCTGCCGTGGCTCGGCGAGGGCACGCACCTCAGCAGCGTCCAGCACCCGCGCCTCAGCCGCAAGCTGCTGCACCTTCCGCGGGGCAACGCCGTCGAGCACCGGCGCGAACCGGCCAACCTGCTCGACCCAGGTGAGGTGGTCGAGCAACTCGTCGAAGTGCTCGTAGGTCGCTGGTTCGGGCTTGGGCTTGAGGTCGTTCCAGGGCGTGAAGGGGCGGTCGGGAACGGGTTTAAGCAAGGCCAGCAGACGGGCAACGTCAGGCTCGGTCAGGCGGCTCCGCAGCAGTGCGGCGAGGCGAGCTTGGGAGAGCGTTCGTACGCGACGCGCCAGGCGATCAAGGGTGCTGAAGGCGGGGAATTCGGCCCGCTGTTTGTACAGCAGTTCGATGGCGACATTGATCAAGTCGACGGGTGCATCGCTCGTCTCGGCAGCCTGGAGCATGGCGGTGAGGGCGAGGTGACGCACGGTGCGGCCGTGGCTGATGAGACCCTGGTGCTCGCGGATGCGCTGGATGTAGGTCTTGACGGAACGGCCCGAGACGCCGAAGATAGAGACAGTCTCAGGCAGGGCCAGGGCGAGCCGCAGGTGGGCGATGACCGACGCTGGGACGAGGGAAAGCACGGGGAAGTAGCCGAGATGCTGAACGGCCTTGAACAGTACGGCACAGCAGAGCAAGCCGGCGGGCCGTCGGGTGTTCGCCCGCAGCCACTCCCGCTCCTCGGCGGTGACGGTGTAGTGGTGCTCCAACTCGACCAGCGACGGAGTACGGCGGTAAACGGGGTAGGCCGTGCGGTCGATGGACGCCATACCGGGGCGACCTTTCAGCTGTCGGGCGTGAGGGCGGGGAATGTCTGCTACGGGAGTATAGCAGACATCAACAGGTCGACAATGCGCCCTTTATGTCTGCTAAGGTTGCCGAGAACGGCGAACAGCGATGTCTGCTAAGGAAGTAGAGACAGCACGGCGAGCAAAACGAAGCGCGATGCCGGCGCTCTCAGACGAGGGGCTGGCTGCTCTCAATGCCTACGCTGCGGCACTCCGCACGACCACTGACACGAGCGCAGTGACCGTGCGTAACTATCTGAGCGACCTGCGGCAGTTCATAGCCTGGGCTGAGGGTGAGTGGGCAGCAGGCCACGAGGACATAGTTGCCTTCACCCCGGCCAGCCTGACGACTCCGCTGCTGACGCGCTACCGCAGCTACCTCCAACACACGCGTCAGTTGTCGCCGGCCTCGGTCAACCGCGCTCTGGTGAGCCTGAAGCGCTACAGCGCCTGGCTCCTGAGCGAGGGTCTGCTGAAGCGCGACCCAGTGGCCCCAGTCAAGCTCATCCCTGAGACCCTCCGCGCACCGCGGCACTTGGAGGACAAGGAAGAAGAAGCATTGCTGGCGGCTGTCGCCGCTCACGGCAGCGCTCGCGATCAGGCGCTCATTACGCTGATGCTGCATACCGGCCTGCGAGCGCGGGAAGTCTGCGGACTGCGCCGGCGCGATGTCACGCTGGGTAAACGTAGCGGTGTGATACAGGTCTACGGTAAGCGGAACAAATATCGCGAGATCCCACTCAACATTACTGCACGGGGCGTGCTCGCGCCCCTGCTGGCCCTGCCTGGTGATGCGGAGGCACCCCTCTTCCCTTCCGAGAAAACAGGGACAGCCCTCACCACCCGTGGCTTGGGCTACCTGGTGGCAAAATATGCGGCCTTCGCACGGCTGGAAGACCTGAGCCCCCACGACCTGCGCCACCGCTTCGGCTACCAGATGGCTGCTCGGGCCCCACTTCATCGGCTCGCCCAGATTATGGGTCACGACTCCCTCGATACGACGATGCTCTACATCAAAGGTACTGCCCGTGACCTTCAGAACGAGGTTGAGAAAATAGCTTGGGAGTAACTGTAGTCTCCAAAGTCAAAGTCCCTATTGACTTCTTAGTCAAGCATGATATACTATTGTCCATCCATCATGGCGATCCCGAGTGCCAATCCTCCTGTCAAAACGCTGGCGTCATATTGAATTTATACGAGGGCAACAAAGCATTATAGCTTCCAGTTTTATTGATATTGTGTAATATTAACCTCCAGCAAATTCCGTTGGGCGATGACTTACTTAATATCAGGAGGTACTCCATGTTCACCCGTATTGTAGCTTCTGCTGAACCTCGATCTATAGCGACATCAACAGAGTTGTTAGTTTCAGGAGTCCAGTTTTCTCAAAACTTTCTGCTTAATGACACTGTCATTAATAGTACGCACCCTTCTCGTGACGGTGTATCCAAGCCTTTTGGTTATCATTTCCTAACGTGGGCTGAGGAAACAGAAGTTCAAGAAAAAACCGTTGAACTCCCATTAGGTTACTATGACCACAAAACACAAATTTTTTATGCCTCAGGTGAAACGACAGACGGAACGCAAACATATACTAGAACCACAAACTATGTAACAACAAGTAAGTGGACTAGTTCAGATGGAGTTGTCACCCTTGATTTATCAAAGGATAAAACCTTTGAAATTGACGACGGTCCATATCCCGATGTCGCGGGATAAAAACTTTCTTCTGGTCAGTGATGGAATAGGTGCATAACCGCTTTAGGAGCGGTTCTGTACCTCTGCTTTGTCACTTGGGTGGGAAGGTGGTATACTGTGGATTATGGTAACTACGCCTCGCCTTCCCCACGCTCCCAGCGCGCCGCTGCCCGAACTTGAAGCCTTTCTGGAGCCGCTCCACGTCCACTTCAAGCGCAGCGAAAGCCGTCACGCGATGGAGCGCTATCTCACTGGGCTGCTCACCGAGCACCCAAATAAGAATTGTGACACCCTGGCTCAGGTCGTTCCCGGCACCTCGGAGCAGTCGCTCCAAGGCTTGCTGACCAACATGCGCTGGGACGAGCACGCGCTGAACAACCAGCGGGTTGCCCGCCTCCACGCGCTTCGAACCGAGGGCGACGGCGTGCTCATCATCGATGATATGGGCTTCCCCAAACAGGGCAACGCCTCGGTCGGTGTCGCCCGTCAGTACTCCGGCGCGCTCGGCAAGGTTGACAACTGTCAGGTCACGGTAAACCTGACCTACGCCGAGCGCACGATTGCTTGGCCACTGGCGACACGGCTGTACCTGCCCGAGAAGTGGGCCAACGACGCCGCGCGCCGCACGAAGGCCCACGTGCCCGACGAGGTGCGCTTCCAGACCAAGGCCGAGATTGCGCTCGACCTGTTGGACTGGGCACTGGCTGAGGGCATTCCCTTCGTCGCGGTCACCTCGGACGCCGACTACGGCGACCAGCCCTTCTTTCTTGACCAACTCGAACGGCGCACGCTGCGCTATGTGATGCCGGTGCGCCGGGACTTCACGGTGCGCGCCTCGCTGGAGCGTGGGTCCGAGCGAGCCGATGCGCTGATTGCAGCTCAGCCGAAGCGGGCTTGGCAGACACTCAGCTGGCGTGAAGGTAGCAAGGGGCGCTTGCGGGCACGCTTTGTGGCGCTGCGCTGCTGGCGACAGAGCGACAGCGTGCGCTGGGTCGAGGGCTGGTTGATTGGCGAAGTGCCGGCCCGGGGCCAGGCTGGTGACCCGCGCTGGTACTGGAGCAATTTCCCGCTCGAGACCCCGCTGGCCAGGCTGGTGGAGTACGCACATCGCCGGCATCAGGTCGAACGCTTCCATCAGGACGCCAAGACGCTCTTGGGCTGGGACCAGTATCAAGGACGGCGCTGGGACGGCTTTCACCGGCATGCCGTCTTGGTCATGTTGGCCTATAGCTTCCTGGTTTGGAGCGAATGGCAGCAGCGCGCGCAGCGGGGCAACCCGGGGCGTCGCGCTTTTTCCCCCTCGGCCGGATCGCCGACGCCAATCCCTGGCGGCGGTCCATCGGCAGGTGCTCGACTGGCTGCGTCTGCTTGCCATTGACCAACTCATCCGCGAGGGGCGACTCGACGACTATCGCCCTGACCAGGAAGTGACAAAGTAGAGGTACCTATTATCTTATCTTCGCACCAATCTTTAGCGAGGAAGTCATGCGTAAACCTGTTGTCCTGATTTTAACACAGCAGATGGATTTCCACGTTGATCCTGTAATTCAAGATCTTAATGAAAGAAAAATCGAAGTTCATCGCTTTGACACAGGCGATTTTCCAGAGAACGTTACTATAACTTTTCAAGCATTGAACCACGAGAGTAAGACGCTAGTACAAAATTATGACAGGCAGTTTTGGCTAGAAGAAGTTACAAGTATTTGGTACAGAAGGCCTACCTTATTTAGATTCCCTCAAAGCATGTCGCAAGCAGAGAGAAAGTTTGCCCACGGTGAGGCCCGAGCAGGTGTGGGCGGTATTCTGCGCAGCATGGACTGCTTATGGGTAAGTCACCCTGAAAAAATAATCACTGCTGGCTACAAGGCTCTCCAATTGAAGGTTGCACTACAGCACGGATTCAGTATTCCTCGAACAATTATCACAAACAATCCAGAAGAAGTGGTTCAGTTTTATAATCAATGCAACGGAAATGTTATATTTAAGACTTTGGAATCGGGATTTGTAATTTCACCAGAAGAAGGCGCTGGTTCTATTTATACAAATAAAGTCACTGAAAAGGATATGGAAGAGATAGAACGCGTTAGACTAACAACAAATCTTTTTCAGGAATACATCGAGAAGAAGGTAGAGTTACGTATAACGGTAATTGGCAAAAAGCTATTTACTGTTGCAATACACTCGCAACATTCACATAAAACTAGAGTTGACTGGAGAAAGTCTTATAGCGATCTTTACTATGAACCATATAAATTACCGGAAGACATCCACGATAAATGCATTAATATCACGGATTACTTCGGATTAAATTTCTCTGCTATCGATATGATAGTAACTCCTGAAGGGGAATATGTATTCCTGGAGCTTAATCCAAACGGCCAATGGGCTTGGTTGGAGGATTTCACAGGACTTCCCATGAAAAGTACGCTAGTGGAGTTACTAATAGCGACATAGAATTTTATACACGAGGTGCGTGGTGCCGCTATAGCAGATGAACTTCAAGTTCGGAATGTATAAGGTATGCTTCCTATGTTGCACAAATGCGATAGTAATAACCAGTACTTGGTCAGGATGCTCCAGAAAAAAGGAGCTATTCGCTCAAACATTATTACAGAAGCCTTTCTATCCATTCCAAGACACCTCTTCATTTCTAAACTGTATAAACAGGATCCTGATCACTATGCGTGGAGCGAAGTGTTAATTGATGTAGCAAGTGATGATTTCTGTAGAGAAGTATACAAGGATGTTTCCATTGTTACTGCTATTGATGAAGAGGGAATGCCTACAAGTTCTAGTACATCACCATCATTAATGGCGGAAATGCTTGAGGCCCTCGATTTGACTCAAGGCTTGAAAGTACTAGAAATAGGCACAGGCACTGGCTACAATGCGGCACTACTTGCGCACATCGTCGGATATAATTTTATGTTCTCTCTTGACATTAATCCAATGTGTGTTGAATATGCAAGTCTTGCCATGCACAGCATTTTTGGCCGCAGCGACAATTTACACGTATGGGATGGACTGAAAGGCTTTGATTTATATGCTCCCTATGACAGGATAATTGCAACCGCAGGGCATAACAAAGTGCCATTGCCCTGGATTGAACAATTAGCCTTAAACGGGGTAATTGTAATGAATATAACAGCCTATAATTACGGCGGCATATTGCGTTTAAAAAAGATTGGTCCTGGAAACACATCATATGGCAAGTTTCTTCGAACATCACACGTAAGTTTTATCAACTTATACAATATGAGTAAGAGTGACAACGACATATATACTATCATCGAAGAAATGCTTGATGCACCATTAGATCTCGTGTATACCTATTCACTGGATGAACTTCAAATCCAGGAGCTCACCAACGCAGATTTCATGTTCTTTCTGCAACAAAGCCTTCCTGGTGCTGCACCAACAATGTTTGTTGAAGACAACAAAGATTCACCGAAGGTCGTGTATTGCATAGTAGATCCGCAGTCGAAAACAGTAATAAGAGCATCTGTTAGTGACGACAAGGCTGTTATTGTGGTTCAAGGTGATAAAATTACATGGGAAAAGGTGCGAGACACATATAACTTATGGAAAGAGTGGCAAATGCCGCTCTTGACAGATCACTCGTTTATTGTGGACGAGGCCGGCTTGCAGTTTTTTGAATTAGAGCACTATGAGGACAAAACTAGAAAGCTTATCTGGGAACTGCAACCGGTTTCCGGATGAGAATTGACATATTTTCATGAGTTCCGAAACAAGCTTTACAGATCCAAAAGGTCTTTATAAATGGCGCAGTCTCCGATTGGCCTTGAGTAATCTTCCGCGCGCTTTTATACTGGTATGGCAGACAAACAAGCTTCTAACCATTGTACTATCTATTATTACTGCTCTAAGTGCGTTTGCGCCATTAGCGCAAGCTTGGATTGCTAAAATTATAATCGATACCGTTGTCGCCAGTTCTAGTCTTTTTGACGTCCAAGTATTTCTCGAGATCGTTCCTCTAATTCTTCTTGAACTAGCCGTTGTGGGCCTGAACCTTATATTTATTGAATGCTCATCGCTTATTCAGCGAACATTAAGCACAGACCTTCGTTACCGGGTTAGCTTGGAAATTATCAATAAATCAATTGCTTTAGATATTCAGTACTTTGAAAGCCCAGAATATTACGATCAGCTCCAAAATGCTCGTAATGAGGCTGGTTGGCGTAGCGTCCAACTAGTTCGAACAGCTTTTGAATTTATCCAACACCTAATTACCATACTCACCTTTTTAACTGCACTGGTTGCATTTAGTCTTTTCATCGCTCTACTTCTATTGGTGGCGACCTTCCCCGCTTTCGTCTTCCGTATTATTCATAGTAGCAACTACTACGTTTTCCAGGTAAGTCGCACACCCGCGTCTCGCAAAATGAATTATCTAGAACACTTGCTTACGACTGATTACAGTGCCAAAGAAGTTCGTCTTTTTAACTTAGGCGGCTTTTTACTTGAACGATATAAAAGCATCTTTATTGATTACGCTCGTGAAGATAAACGATTGGCTAGGCAACGTGCAGTGGCAGGAATAATTTGGGGCTTAGTGGCTACAGCAAGCTATTATTCTGCTTATGCTTGGATTATTCTCGAAACACTCCAAAACCACATTACGTTAGGCGAAATGACGTTCTACATACTACTATGCAGCCAAGCTCAGGGCCTATTCCAAGCTATTCTTTTCGACATTAATGAAATATACGAGGGAGGGTTGTTCTTGGAAAATCTGTATTCTTTCTTAAAAATAGAATCCACTACTAAGCTAAAAGGGGGTACAAAACTTCTACCGCGGCCTATAAAAAACGGGATCACTTTTGAAAACGTCTCGTTTTGCTATTTAGGACGTAGCGACTGGGCTATACGAGACCTAAACTTCCATATTAACCCTGGCGAAAAGATAGCATTAGTAGGAGAGAATGGTGCTGGCAAAACTACTATTATTAAACTGCTCTCGCGTCTTTACGAGCCAACAGAGGGTCGTATTTTGATAGATGGTGTAGAATTAAAAGACTACGATTTAGTAGATTTGCGTTTACGTATCGGTATTATATTTCAAGATTTTGTTCGCTATTTTACTACGTTGCGCGAAAATATTGGATTCGGTGATACTGACAAATTATCAGATGAGGCGGAAATTGTTTCTACTGCAATAGCAAGTGGTGCTAACGATGTTGCGCTAACATTGCCGCAAGGTTATGACACAGTACTCGGACACTGGTTTGAAGGGGGTACGCAGATCTCGGGGGGACAATGGCAAAAGGTTGCTCTTAGTAGAGCTTTTATTCGGGATAGTGACATACTTATTCTTGATGAACCTACCGCATCTCTTGATGCTTCTCACGAACACGAAATTTTCCAAAAGTTTCATGAATTAACGACAGGTAAAACATCCATTTTGATTTCCCATAGGTTTAACACGGTTCGAGCAGTTGATCGTATACTTGTTCTAAAGCACGGGACTATAGTGGAATGCGGTAACCATACTGAGTTAATGCTGAAAAATGGACTTTACGCTCATCTATTTTCATTACAAGCTCAAAAGTATTCCTGAAGCACTTCGGCGAGCACAAGCTCTCTGTGATCAAGCAATGCCGGATCTGGCCTCATCGTCGACTGAAAATTGCCGACTCGCACTGCACCAGTCGAGCCTGAAGAGGGCCGCCTGAGCTACACGTTCTCGCTTACTTCCCGTTTTTACACGTATCTCGGCTGCACCCGTATGCACGGCGAAACAAGACCCGGCAGGCGTTGTGGGAGTACGACAACATCTTCCGCAGCCTCTACCTGCTGGAGTTCGTGGACTCACCGCCACTGCGCCAGAACGTGCAGCGGGCGCTGAACCGGGGTGAGAACTACCACCAGCTACGCCGGGCAGTCGCCCATGCGAACTTCGGGAAGTTGCGCGTCAGGACGGCGGAGGAGCAGGTGCTCTGGAGTGAGTGTAATCGGCTGCTGACCAACTGCATCATCTACTACAACGCGACCATCCTATCGCGTATCCTCGAAGCCAAAATCGCGGCCGGCGACACCGTCGGAGCAGCGCAACTGGCCCAGATTTCGCCGGTAGCCTGGCAGCATATTAACTTCTACGGGCGCTACGAGTTCACCACGGGGGCGAGCCCGATCGACGTAGATGCGATCGTGGCCGCGCTCGCCCGGCGCCCAATCGAGGGCATCGAAGAAGCGGCATAGGCCGAGCCCAGTCGTGCTACCTGTTTTCGTTTATTTTACCTTTTTGAGGGGTAATGCAAAAACCCCCATAGAGCTGGGTGGCGAGCTGCTCGGCTTCGACGGGGACGGCTTTGCTCAAGCCGGTGACGATGATGCGGTTGTTCTCCAGCCGCACGTCAGTCAGTTCCTTGGCGCTGAGCTGCTCGGCGAGCGCGGTGAGTTGCGTGTGCAGCGCCTCCTGCTGCTCCCCAAGCCAGGTAGCTGCCTTGGGCGGAAGCGTGATCGGCACCTCGTCGCGGTCGCGCAGCTCCTTCCAGGCGGCGACGGGCAGGAGGTAGTCGGCGAAGGCGCGGTACTGGTTGCTGCCCGCTACCCAGACGTCGCCGGCGCGGAGGCTCTGGCGCAGCTCGTGGAGCGCGCAGAACTCGTAGAGGGCCCGGTCAACTCCTCTGGGCGTGACGACGAGCGGGTCCCAGCGCGGCTTGATGAAGCCAAGAGGCGCTCCGCGCGGCAGCTTCTTCTTGCCCTCGGCGTTCACGATGCGCAGCACGTCGATGGCCTGAAGCAGCGATTTGCTGGTTGGAGCACCCTGAAAGGTGAGGGTCGCAAGGAGCTCGGGGGCGTAGCGCCGCATCTGCTCGTAGTAGTTGCGTAGGAGCGTGAGCGCGTCCGCCACCGCCGGGCTGGCCAGCCGCTCGGCTTCGGCGACAGCGGCGACAAAGCGCTCCCAGGGGAGCACCGCCTCGACCGCTTCGTAGGGGTCGGTGTCGTTGGCACGGGCGTCGATGAGCGCGCGGCCGACCCGCCCATACAGTCGCACTTGCTCGGCGAGGGGGCGGCCCCGGGTCTGGACCTGCTGGGCCTGGGAGTGCTCACACTGGCGGAAGTAGCTCGTGAAGAGCCGGTTGTGCAGGTCGAGGATCTGGTCGGTCAGGACGGCGGACCGTTCGAGCAGCAGGGCGACCAGGGTAGCGTAGCGCCGGCCAGGTGGGAACTGCTGCAGGGCAGCAGGGGTGTAGCGCATGCCCTCACGGGCGAGTTGCCGGAGCCGATTCTGATGCACCCGTCGGGCAAGTGTGGCATCCAGTTCCAGCTCGCGCACACGTAGGAGCCGCTCGATGCGTCCAAGGATGGTGCCCGGACTTGGCTTGCCCGCCGGTTGGCGCAGCCAGGCCAGCGGTGTCACCGGCTTGTCGGCGGGTTTGATGAGGAGCAGATCAAGCTGGGCGCGCTGCTGGTCCGTCAGGGTGCCGGTGAGCACCGTCACGACATGCTGTTGGGCACGGCGCCGTGCCTCCCACCCCAGCCGTTCCAAGGTCGACAACGCCGGCGCCACGACCCGGCGGCGTCGCAACTCCTCAACCAGTGCCGTGATGATGGCCACGCCGTTGTCGGTGGCCTGCACAACGGGCTGGAGCCAGTGCGAGAGCGCTCGGTACATGCCGCGGTCGAAGGGCAGGAAGCCGAAGGCCTCGCGGATCTCGGCGAGGTGCTCGCGCCGGGTCGTGTCACGGGCGCGGGCGTAGTCCGCGAACGCTGCCGGCTCGCATTCGAGCTGTGCGGCGATGAATGCCAGCAATGCCTCGGGAACGACATCATCGGCGTAGAGCGCCCGGCCGGGGTAGCGCAGGTAGCAGAGCTGGACGGCAAAGCCGAGACGGTTCTGGGGCCGACGATGCCGCCGGATCACGGCGAGGTCAGTCGGGCTGAGCGTGTAGTGGCGCACGAACTCGCGCTCGCCAAAGTGCTCGGGAATCTCGGTGAACTGGGCACGTTGAGTCGGCGCGAGGAGGTCGCGCGTGGGCATGGGAGGACTTTCTCGCCGCTAGAGGCGCTGGAGTTGGCGTTTGAGCCGGTCGCGGCTCACCTGGGTGTAGCGGGCGGTGGTCTGAATAGCAGGGGTGCCCCGCGTGGTGGTGTGGCCCAGGTAGGCGGCGATCTCCTCCAGGCTCCAGGCGGCGGCCCGGGCGCGATGGGCAAAGTCGTGGCGCAGGTCGTGGAAGCGCAGGTCGTGAATGAGCTCCCACTCGGTCTTAGTCGCCTGGGCCTTGAGCAGGCGAAACCAGTGATGGATGCCGGCCTCGGTCAGGCGCTCGGCGCGCTGCGAGGTGAAGACGTAGGGGCTTTCGCGCTTCCGGCCGCCCTGCTGAAGGTAGGCGTGGAGCGGGGCAACGACCTTGCCGTGGAGGTCGATCTCGCGCTGCTTGCCGCCCTTGTGCCCGACGAGGATGGAGCCCTGGCGGGCGGTGACGTGGGTGTCGTCGAAGCGGAGCCAGGCGACATCACTTACGCGGCAGCCGGCCCAGTAGCCAAGGGCGAAGATGGCGGCGCCCCGAAGCGTGTCGTCGCGCTCAACGAGCGACTCGAGCACATAGCGCTGATCCTCAGTCAGCTCGCGCGGTGCGAGGATCGTCTGAGGAGGAACTACGACCTGCCGGGTCGGGTTACGCCGCAGGACGCCCTGGTCCTCGATGAGAAAGCGGGCGAAGCTGCTGAGCACGGCGCGCACGCGGGTACGGTCGCTGATGCTTCGACCGGCGCGGTCCAGGTGGGCGAGATAGGTCTCGACGGCGGTACGGGTGAACTGCTCAGGGACAAAGCCGTCGCCGCAGCCGGGACGCTCGACGAGCCATGCGCAGAACTGGCGCAGAACCCGGCGGTAGGCGTCGACGGTGGCGGGTGTCTTGGCCTCCAGCGTCGCAAGGTAGGCGGTGACGAGCGGCGGCGGCTCGGTGGAAGATGGTTCCATGGCGAGGCGGTTCGGCCAGAACGATTCTGGTACGAGTTTCGGCCACCTTTCCGGGCAGGGCCAGGAAGGTAGCTCAGTAAGCGGAAGGCATTAGAATGCGCTCCGCTATTGTACGAGCAGCTCAGGGAGGCGTCAACTCGTACCGGAAGCATGGTTCTGATACAACTACCTCAATAGACAACTCTTTAGATCTAGCTGTGTAGGGATAGGGGAAAAGGTCCTGGGAGGTACTAGTGCCTCCCAGGACTTAAGTACTGGCAAAGCAGGTTGCATACTAAATTTGATCCTACTATTATTGCGATCACCGATGCTATTTTCATATCGTTCCTGCCTAGTCAGAGTATACCTGTTTTACTCTGTAGCTATCATCACTTCTAGCTGCAAACGTGCGGCTAGGCTAGCCTCATTTACGCAAGAGGAGGGCATCATGGTGAAGCAATTTAATACTGAAAACTTAGACAAAGAATTCGAATTTCTTCGAATATGGAAAATTTTATATGGCTTGCTTATTCTTACAGCAATAGCTGGAATTGTAAGTAACAATTTACCCACAGCACGAGCAAATCACCGAACTGCATCAGATGATCATCAATCGAAGATGCATAGCAGTGCGGCTGACCAAAAGGAGGCAGTATGCGTTCAAAGCTCACAAGAGCACATTACACATACAAGCTTTCGTTCAAATGTTCGTCGAAAACTTTACATAGATAATCCGGCTGAGGATTGGGATGAGCTTGCAAATAACAAAGTCTTTTTTGATATGCCTCTCGTCAATGGTGCAGTTCAACCCTGTAGCGGATTCCCTAATCGGGCCGCTATTCCAATTGAAATATATTTAGCTCATGACCCAACAACGCCTCAGGCTGCATGGAACTGGGTTGGAGGTGGTTCTCCATGTGGCAATGTGGCATGCGAAGACAATAGAGTCTTAGTGTTCAATCCTGTCATTGGGCACAATGACAGCCGTGACAGTTACATATGGTTCCCTGAACGAACCCTGTATATCCAACAAGCTGATGGTAGTCATATACTTCACAATGACTCCCAGCGTGCTTATGTTGTGTCTCATGAGTTTGGCCATGTCTTAGGCCTTGCAGATGGTCCTAATACTCAGTGTGCTCAGAGTATCATGCACGCAGGGAAAGGTACATGCGTACCTATCGCTATCTTCTGGCCCCAGCAGATAGATCGTGATAGCGTGACAAATATAGCGAATAACGGATGATTTGAGAAGTGAAGTGCAACAAATAGCATTAACATCAGCCCTATTGCACTTCACTTCTTGCTGCTCGGTGTGGGTAGCGACCTCAATCCGTGCAACCTTAATCGCAGTTAATCCTTCATACAGAGGGGGTATAACATCATGTTAGCTAACACAACTACTAGGACTCGAGTTGGGATCCTCGCCGCTTTACTCGTAGTTGCTATTAGTAGTTGGGTATTTCCTACTACTGGGAGAACTAACCCGGTCAATCATGCACCAAGCTTTATTGGAAATATCCCCGAGCGCACTAACCTGCGAATATGTGTACAGTGGATAAATGGAAAGGGTGCCAACGCGGAAGTTGTTGGCCGAATTGCTTCGGCCTTAGCACAAGTAGCAAAGCATCCTGACTTTGTTCCAGCAGGATTAGCTCGTGGCGCAGGCCCACATGTGCAAGGCCGTTGCGATCAGGCGCCTACCATTAGAACTGACCGGCGTGGACCTTATGTAACTAGCAAGCCTAGTGACATCTACACCTATATCTATATTGCAAGTGAGGATGAACTCCGGGGCGTTCTCTTTAAAAGGTATCCTCGTGTTACAACGCAGGAAACACAATGCGAGGAGCACAAGTGCCACGAGGTTACTAAAGCATTATATATTACACCGGAAGAACTGGCAGACGACAAACTACTTATCAATGCACTAACCTCTGGTGTTGGCTTGCTATTGCCAGACGAGGATCTGTCAATTTATGTAGATGGAGTTACACCTGATGATCGCACAAACAAGGAGTAAAGCTTAGTTTATAATTACTGCAAGACGGTAACCCTGTAGTTAAAGCGTGGTTGCCGTCTTGCAGTGAAGGGCGTCCGGGCAACTATTTAACTACTCACGAAGCTAGCATCATAAGCACAAAAGGCGACTATTATGAAATGGAAAGCACTTAATTTGTTCATACTTATAGCAATTCTTAATGGATGTATTATTGAAGAAGCTGGAAATAGCGAACGGATTACTATTACAACATCTACGGCGACTAGCCCAGAAGCTACATTGGGAGCAATCCCCCCAACAGAGGTAGCCTTAGAATCACCCACACATGCTGACCATGCTCACGCAGAAACACCTGCCAAAATGGATCAAGAAGTTTCTGAAAAATGGAAGAGCCACTCGTGGAACAAGTTGAATATTCCTTTGCCACCTAACGCTACTTGGCAAGATTTTAGCTTTACCTCCAACCAGATCAATGGCTTACCTATAGAAGCTTCTGGTATGGTTGTATATAATTCAGAACAAAGTACATTAGGGGAAAACCCTGAAGGACCCTATTTTGTTATCCTTAAATATACAGGAACAATTACCGATTGGATGGAGCTGGAAGTAAATTCTGAGACAAGTGTAGGGAATCCTGTGCAAGAAGACACTATTAGAGAGTTTTTAGTTGCCGGTATTTTGGGAAGGGCATATAGAAGGGCAATTACCGGAACGGGTTTTATCGAATACTATGCTGTAAAGCTTGATCACGACTCGCTTCTTTGGATAACCAACAATGATTCTAGTAATAATCTATATAATCAAATTATAGAGGGACTAATAATTTATTAGGAAGGTAATTTCTGGTCTTTTACAACGGGGCATCACAAGCGACTTACAAATATATAATTGCTCCGTCTATCGAAATTAAGCAATAGGATGATACACCTGTTTAGGTCAGGATAAATTGCATTAATGCTACAGTACAACAGCCCGACAGCTGCTTTTTTGCTCATCATTACGAGTTCTCTTTTCCGCTCAAAGCCATAAGATTTGCGAATACCCTACCGAATATTCCCTTTGGTGTCATAAATCCTGGTATAGGCCTAAGCTGGCCAATGCGGGGGGCAACGCTCCCGACTTAGCGTACGATTTTCCCGGAATAATAAGGCGACCCCTGTCTGTGAATAAACCTACTCGACAGGTGAAAGAGTCGGCGCTGCTTGGGGCGTCCCGGCTTTCTTGGCGTCACCCGCGGATGCCGGCGGCTGATAGGTGAGGTACGAAGCGAACGGCGCTGATGAGAACAGGATGCAGATACAGACGAAGTGCGGTTCTGCGACCGCTGTACATGTGTGCCCACGTTGTACCCTCCACTATGCGTGCGTCGCTATCATAACAGCGACTTTATGCAACTGTGAGGGTAGTCTAAGATGGTTTGCGCTTAGAAGCAGCACCGAAACATGATTCACCTTTAGAGGGATCGATTTTCCAGGCCAAGCTCGGCACCTAACATCGAGCGAAGGCGATGGAGTGCCCGATGCTTCATCACACGCACATACGCCGCATCTAAACCGAGATCGCGCGCAATATCACCAATACGCTCGTCAAAAAGAAGTTGACGGATAAGAATTTCTCTTTCCGAGGCTTTTAATTGTCCTAAAAGAGAAAGCATCCTCTCTTTAAGGATTTTTTGCTCTGTCTCTTCGGCAGGTTGTTGCATTGGATCGATAAGCCGCTCTGAGGTGACTTCTATAGCACCGAGCGGCACATTCCCTTTCCTCCTTGCTTGCAGAAATGTACGACTCACACTCCGCAGGATCGTTAGTACCCAGGGCAGAAATGACTCTGGATGCCGTACTTGAGACAGTTTTTCAATCACAAGAGCAATAGTTTCTTGGACAACATCTTCAACGTTTTCACGGCTATCTGACTGGCGAAGTGCAGCCCGATAGCAGTATATCCATACTTCCCAGGCTGCCCGCTCCTCACGATACATACAACCCTGGTATAAACGTGCGCTGTAGGCGCGCAAAAGCAAGGTGGAGGGCTGTATATCGGTTCCAATTTCAGGGTAATGCGCTTGAACGCTGCTAATCCACGCATCAACATTGTCAATAAGCGCCCATTGATTCCGCCGTGCGATGTCTAGCCACGTAGCTTTAAGAACTTTTGCATCACTATACATGATGTTACCCCAATGCGTAATGCAGCACATCGTACCGCTTACGATACTTAATCGGGGCGCTCTGAAGCACGGTAATCGGTGACTACCATTTCCAGAGCCGTAAGAAAAATCTCCCTCAACTCATCATCGCTAAGTGATGCGCTACGATGGCTTGCCAACAAACTAGCCAGAAAGCCCGACATTTTATCGTAAATAGCCATCATTTGATAATTAAACACCTCAATAACCGCCGCATTTGTCGTTCCCGCATCTAGCAAGATATTTTTATCAGCAAGGAGCAGAAGTTTCGCACGTTCTCGTGGTGAGCATTGGAGGGCATTTGCAAGGCACACAACAATATGTCGAGAGATTTTCACAATCTCTCCATTCTCTAATCGCCCTAACCACGCCTCGCTATAATCTTTTGCCGTGGTGTCACCAGCTTCGGCCAATACGCGGTCTAATTTTTTGATTAGTGTCGAGCGTGACCACTCGCGCCGGGTGCGAAGCCTGGCTATTTCCTCACCAAAGGCAGGAACTTCTGAGCGAGACTTTTTCACACGGGCATCCTGTTGTTTGCTGCCGGCGGCTGTGTCTCCTGAGCGCCTTGACCAGAGCGTAGCATACCTACGCTGCGACGATGTTCCGAAAAAGCGGAAGATTTTTTGATACGTTTTGCTCGCCTGCCCTTCTATATGGGTAGCGGGGTGGAGATGAGCGTAATGGGATGAAGGCTGGTACTCCGGCACCGCGAAGAATAGACCGAGTCTCCGGGGGAATGAGGTTGATATGGTTCAGAGTGTAACGCAGGAACAGGGTGTTGAGTACCGCGAGAGTGACAGGCTGACGACATTCGGGGGCTTTCTCATGACCTTTGGGGGCCAGCGCCGAATTACGATGAGCGCACGGCTTTCCCTTGCTGAAAAAGAGCGTGGGGTGGCCTACCTCCTGCGCCGCCTCGCTGACGCCCTCCCTGACACTCAGCAGGTGTTTCTCTGGGGTACAGACGATGAGGATACGAACGGTTGAAGCTGGTGGAAGCCCAGCAGGCACAGGGCCGCCCTCACAGGCGGCCTTGTCTTATCGTGGGACATAGGAGAATCACTCCGTCCCCCTATGCTATTATTCAGAGCGTTCCGCTGCTCGACCAAGCGCACCAATGGCTGCAACCAGACCACAAAAACCGATAGATTGGCTCCTTAAATGGCTCGACCCCTTCACGTCTGTGTGCCTCAAAGCGCAGGCAGAGGATCGCGTTCCACGTTGGGTAGCGTGGTTCGTTGACAAATACATTTTTTGGTATCTGATGCAAACCTTCACACCAGCCATTCATCAGGCGAACGCGGAGGGGATTGGCTATAGAGATATTTGGCTGCCCCCAGGAACGCCAGCGGAAGCGGTGACAGCCTGGTTTGAAGCGCAGATTATGGCGGCGCCCCTCACACGGATCGGGGCAGTTGACTACATCCTGTGCTACATCTTTCACTGTTCTTCCGATGAGCAGCCAACGGTTGCATGGAACAACGTGCCGTCCCCTGAACGCGAGATCGGCCAGTGGGATGGGCCGATGAGCCAGTGGTGGAACGAAGGGGCCGCCGTGATCGCCGGGCTTGTGCCCCACGATCACGACGGCCTGTATCTCCTGACAAACCGCGTCAGTGACGCAGTACAAAGCCTTACAGCATATCGCGGAAGTGGTACGCGGCCCCCGGATCATCATCAATGAGGCGCGAGATCGCCTGCCCCACCGCGACGGTGTACCAGGCATAGTCACGCTCGCTCAGGCGCTCACCATTGCGCTGACGCTGAAGCAGTTGGCCCACACGCGCCCGCTCGGCGGGCGTCAGGTAGTTCAGGAGTTTCCGCAGCACCGTGTCGGGAATCTTCTTCGTCCGGCCATTGAAGTAGAAATCGCTCTGCTTCACGGTGCGCCGCGACAGATAGGCCAGCAGGCCGACGAACAGAGCCAACGCAACAGCGGCGATCAGCATGGTGGTGATGGGGTCGAGGTTGAGCGTGGGCATTGTCGTCTTTCTAGCTAATTTCTCGTATTATTGGTATAAAACCTGTACGGTCTACGCTATGGAACTAGTATAGCGTAGACCGTACAGGTTGTCAAGCATCAAAATAAGAAGTCGGGCCTACAGGCCCGGCTTCTCTCGTGTCACCTCTGACCCATATGACGCTACGCGGCCACCGGCTGATGCAGGCCCAGGACGGTGCAAAGCGCATCGCGCAGCGGCGCCGTCATGAGGCTGTCGCCCATCACCAGGCGCCACTCGCCGCCATAGACCTCCGCGGCGGCCTCGTGCGTCAGCGGGAAGGCCCGGTCAAGATCACCAGCGGCCACCAGGCTCGTGACGGCCACCCAGGTGTTCGGGGGCAACTCGTCCCTGAACACGGCCAGGATGATCCGTGCAAGGGTCAGGCGCAGTGGTAGGTTCGCCATCTGCTCCTCGTTGGGCGGCAGCGGCGGCTCAATGCCGACGGGGTTGGAGTCCGTGATCGCCCAGGGTCGGCGCGGCTGGTCGAGCAGATCAAACGTCAACCAGCCCCACACCGAGCCGTCGGCAAGCGGCTCCGCTTCCGGACTGCCAACCTTCACGCGCCCTGTCCAGACGCTCCGAAAGCCCCAATGGGTGATCATCGGAAACGCCTCGCGGAAGTGGAGGCCGTGCCAGAACTCCCAGGGTGTTAGCGTCGTGTGCGCGGCCTCCGCCACCACCTTGCCGCCGTGCCAGAGCCGGGCCTTCCCCGGCAGCCACTCGATCCCCGTGCCCGCGGCCTCCGTGTAGACGTGACCCATTCCAATGCGCTCGCTCATAGTGCTCTATGCCTCACTTCCTCCCTATCGACTCGAAAATTCGTGCCAACCGGCGGCCTACGGCCTGCGGCATCTCGCTCAGGTCGTTGATCTGCACCCAGCTCCCCGACCCGTACATCTCAGAGAGCTTTGCTTTCTGCGAGTCGTTGGGCTGTCCCAGGAATACGCAGAAGGTCACGATGCCCTGCTTCCGGGCATCGGCAAGCTGTTGCACCGTCGCGGCGTGATCGCCCATATCGCCATCCATCAGCGAGACGATCAGCTTGTTTTTCTCAGGCCGGGCAATGAGTGACGTAGCCGCCAAGGCCATCGTCGGCGCCGTTTCAGCGTTTCCACCACCACAGCCGTTATTTGTTACTGCCATCATTGCCATGCGCGCTGGATCGCGGTGCTCATCCTCCATTGCCTTGAAGATTGCCGCCCGGTCGGCGTGGCCGCGCAGCTCGTAGGGCACATCAAGCTGCTCGAAGGTCGAACCTAAGATGCTTGCGGCATTGTAGACCTTTCCACTTGTGATGTGGCCCCACATGCTCCCGCTGAAATCCAGGGTGACGCTGACAGCCATGCTTGTTGCCGGCATCTCTTTCACCTGCTGGCGCACCTCCTCAACCCCGCGCACCGCGGCCACGAGACGCCGCTGGTCGAGCTTCCCACTGGTTTGAAAGCGCACGCGCTGGTCGGTCTGAGCGCGGATCGCCTGAAGCTGGCGGGCCAACTTTCCACTCACCTGACGGTGCAGTTGCTCCTGGCCCTCCAGGGTACGTATGTGGGCCGCGTTGGTAGAACGTGGCTGAAGAACATCGACGTAGCTGGCCCTGCCGTCAGGCGTGCGGTATGGCTGCTGAACGACTGGATCATCAGTCAGGCGTCGGTGCAGGCGCCGGCCCAACGTGTCGTAGTTTGCCTGGCGTCGCACCTGGCTGGCGATCACCTGCGCGGCCTCTCGGTCTGCCGCCTTCAAGGCGGCATCCAGCTCTGCGTCAGTGAAGGGGTTGAGCGGATCAAATAGCTCGCCCGATACGGCAGTAGGCGCGCTCGACGAGGTTGCACCATAACCATCGCCCCCAATGTTGTCGCTGCCTTCGCCCATTTCAGGCTCCAGCATCGCATCGGGGTTGATTCGCTGCGGCTCAGGCTCCGGCTGGCTCTGGCGATTGCTACTTTGTCGGTTGCCGCTCTGCGATCCGACGTTGCTGGCTGCATCTCCAGCTTGGTCGTCGCCCTCACCGTCGCTCTCATCGCCCTCGTCGCCCCAGGCGTCGCTGTCGTCATCAGAGCTGTCATCACCCCAGGTGCCGCTCTCGCCGTCGCCCTCGTCGCCGGTGGCACCCTGGCCGCTCTGGCTGCGGCTCTGCTGGCCGCCCTGGCTGCTGCCTGAGCTACCACCTTGGCCGCCCTCACCACCGTCGCCATCGTCGCCCTGGAAGCCTCCAGCGCCATCTGAGCCGCCACTCTGGGCGCCATCATCGCCATCGTCACCCTCGGCGTTGACGCTCTCCCCTTCCTCATCGTCAGAGGCCGTTTTCTGGCCCTTGCGCCAGCCCTTCCCGCGCCCGTTTGGCTCGTCGCCATCAGCCTCGCCGGAGCCTCCGGCGCCACCCTCCTGGCTCTTGCCCTCGGCACCGCCGTTCGAGCCGCCTGAGCTGCCTGAGCTGCCCCCAGCGCCGCCTTCCTGGCCGGCGCCGTCGTCACCCTTGCTTCCGCCGGAACTGCCACCCTGACCGCCCTGGGAGCCTCCAGCGCCACCGGAGCTGCCGCCCTGGCCGCTCTCGCCGCCTTCCTGGCCCTCCTCGTTACCACCGCCGCCGGCCCCGGCCCCATCGCCGTCGCCTTCGTCGCCCTGCTCGCCGCCAGAACTGCCGCTCTGGCCGCTCTCAGCTTCGTCACTGTCAGAACTGCCGCCCTCGCTCGACTCGTCGTCAGAGGCCGTTTTCTGACCCTTGCGCCAGCCCTTCCCGCGCCCATTCGGCTCGTCGTCACTGCCGCCCTGCTCGTCGTTGCCCTGCTCACCGCCAGAGCTGCCACCCTGGCCGCTCTCGCCGCCTTCCGGCTGCTGGGGCCGCTTCGACTTCGGTGGCGTGGGAGGCGTGTTGCCGACGGCACCGCCGGGGGGTGTTGCCTCCACATTGGTCTGCTCAGGCACGGGCTGATCGAACACCCCTGCCCGTTCCAGACGGCGCACGATCTCCTTACTCGCCTCCAGCGAGTCCTCTTGCGATCCGAGCGCCCCACGGAGCGCAATCGGGCGCAACTCCTCGTAGAGCGCGCGGGCCTCCGGGGTCATCTTATCGACAACTTCTTGGGGCACGCGATAATACGGCAGCGTTGTGTACAGCAGGGCACCCGTCACTTGATGCAGCGTGGGGACGCCCGCACCGACGGTACAATCCCACTTGTCGCGCAACCTCGCGGCAGCGGCGAGCGTCCCGGCCACCCCAGGAAAACGGTCGCTCATCTCCCGCTCCATGCGGCCATCCTCAACGATGTTGTAGATGCGGAGGATGTGCGCCCGGCCTTTGTCGATGCCCTCCACCGGCTCAGGGCTGGCCGCGATGCCCTTCAGTTCGGCCCAATGTTCGGGGTTGGTGGTCAGCTCGTGCCCAACCTCGTGATACATGATTGCCTTTGAGACGAGGAAGTTGCGGCGCGGATCGGCCTCCTTGCCTAATGGATGCGGGTTCAGGTAGATGTTGCCCCGCATATCCGTGGCGCCCGTGGGCACGCTCCTGTCAAACTTGACTGTTACGGGCTTCCCGGTGATCGCCTGGGCCAACCGGGAGTAGTGCCGGGCCATCTCCTCGTTTTCCAGCGGCTCCTCGCCCGGCGCCAGGCTCCGTCGTAGCTCCTCAACGGTGAGCGGGCGCTGCTTCCCCTCGCGGTTCTTCCCTTGGCGGTTGTAGCCGTTGCGGTCGTAGCCATCAGCATCATAGCCAAAGATGTCGAAGCCTTCGCGGTTGTACCCCTGGCGGTTGTATCCATTTCGGCCATACCCATAGATGTCGTAGCCGTCAGGATCGCGCCCATGCTCGTCATAGCCCGCAAAGCGGCAGGTTGGATCGTAGTCAGGCACCGCCGGGTTGTAGACGACGTACAAGGCTTGCCGGCCCGGATTCCAGATGGATGTGTTGCCAGTGGTCAACTCGCCGGTGTCGCCACTGGCGTCGATCACAACGCCATTTGGCGCGACAAGCACGGAGGCACCCAGGTGATGCGAATCGCGCTGGGCAAGGTGCTTAAAGTGTGGGCAGCTATGTGCGTTTCCGCCTGTAAACTGTCCACAATACGGGCAGCGCAACAGTACGCCGTTCCGCCGGGCATGAGGGTCGCGGCTAAGACGCAAGAGATCCAGCCTCGTGGTTGATGCCAGCGGGGCAGGGGCCGGGCGCTTCTCATTGAGGTCGCGCCCCACGGCACGACAAACTGCTCCACTCGGCGGCAGCCGGCCATCGACGAGAGATGAGGGTGGCGTGAAGCTCGGCGGCCTGCCGGTGCTGAGAACCTTCCGCACGATGGAACGGCCAACACGAACATCCTTAGTCTCCCAGGAGTGGGGCATACGCCGGCTGGGATCTTCGGGGTCGTACAGATAGCCATCCGCCGGATCGAAAATCCAGCCGTTCGGCGCCATCCGGCGCCCGTGCTCATCTGGGTCGCTCAGACCATCGTTCACATTAAAGCCCCAGCGGTTGAAGCCGTTAGGGTCAATGCCGAACTCATTGTAGGTCGCTCGGATCAGCTTGCCCGTTTTGGGCGAGCGCATCTTGCGCTTCTCGCCATTCCGATCTTCGCCTTCAGCGTTGTAGCCTGTGGCCGTATACCCCTGGAGGTCATATCCATTGAACGAGTAGCGCATCCCGTCGCTATCGCGGCCATCTTTGTAGATCCACCGCTGGATCTTGCCCCTTACGACGCTCGCCAGCCCGTTCCGATTGAAGCCCCAGGCATCGAAGCCCTCAGCGTCAAAGCCGTTGAGGTCGTAGCCGTCGGCATCAAAACCATCGGAGTAGAGGCCATTGGCGTCCGGGCTGCCGGCGATATGAACGCCGGCAGCATCGTAGCCAGCCCAGTCAAAACCGTTGCGGTCACGTCCGTTCGCATCATAGCCATTACGGTCGTAGCCTTCTGCATCGCGGCCTAGCTGATCGAAGCCGTAGAAATCCAGCCCCTTCTCATCACGCCGCTGTGTGTAGCCATTCTCGTGGGTGCCATCAGGGCGCAAGCCCTTGCGCGTGTAGCCGCGTCGATTAACCTCCATTTTCGTTGCAGGATCAACACGGAAACCCGTTGCGTCGTACCCCTCGGCGTCCCTGCCATCGGCATTAAACCCCTGTTTGTTGAAGCCGCGCCGGTTATAACCCTTGCGGTTGAAGCCGCTCTCGTCAAAGCGTTGATCGGGGCAGACATGGCTGCCGTCCTTTGCCTGGAATTGCTGGCACGTCGGGCACCGCTGCACACCGCCAGCCTGGCAAATAGCGCGTGCATAGTATTGATACCTGAAGGCGTTCTCCCCTGTCCCATTCCCCATGGTGAGCGCCTGGGCAATGTCGCCGGTGGTGTACACCTTGCTTGCCGTCTCCGCCCACCGCTGCATCTGCTGGGCGACTTGGCCGCCAGGCTGGATCTGCCCCTCCATGTTTGCGACATCGACGATACTGGGTATTGCAGCCAGCAGCGCCTCGGCGGCCTTGCCAGCCTCTTGCTCCAACTGCGCCTTGCTCTTCACTGGCGCGGGAGGGGGCGTAGGAGCCGCTGGGCGAGGCGAAGGGGCTGCTGGCGCCGCTGGGGGCGGCGTAGCGATAGTCGGGCCTGTCGCCATTGCAGCAGCAGCGTTAGCCCTGGCGGCAGCAGCGACAGCGCCGGCACCGGCGGGAGCCCAGGCTACCGAGCCGTCACCACCATGCATCGGCACCAACTCCGGCGCGGGCGGCGAGGCGGCCACTAGCTCGCGGCCTGTCGGGTCAACGATAGCAGCACCGGCGCGGATCACGCTCGACACGTCGGGTTTCGCCGAGGCGATCTGCCAGCCCTTCCCCTTCAGGGCCTCCTCTGCTTCGGCCTCGGTGCAGTACAGCTCCCACACGTTGACGTTGCCGCCGCGAAACCAGGGCTTGCGTGTGCCGCCCGGCATCGCCTTGACAAAATCCTTCATCTCCAGCCAGGAGCCGCCCCACACATACCGGATCGGGCCACCATTGACGCGGAAGGCAACGGCGTCGATCCTCCCTGGCTTGCTCTGCACCGCCACGAGAGGTGCAGCGGGAGGAGCGGCCACAGCCACCCCCCCGGTTGCCTCCTCGGCCAGCAGATCCGGCCTGGCCGCTTGGCGACCACGGGTGAGCACCGCGTCACCTGTGACAGCTTCGACCACAGGAACAGCGGCAGGAGTCGGCCCCGCCGTCGGCTCCGCCTCACTGATCCAGCCACGCCGCTTCAACTCGTCGTAGATCGCGGCATAGCCGCGCCGCGACGGCTTCTTTGGCAGGCCGGTCGCACTATGCGTCGGCGGGGTGATATTCACCCTCCGCATCTCCGCAAAGAGCTTGCGGGTCTTGGCGTCGTTCGCCAGTTCTTCCGCAAAGCCCTTCGGATTGCCGATGTTGCGCTCGTATATCTCTTCTAGATCGGCGGGTGTGACCCCACTCCCCATACCCGCGGTGGCGCAGATGTGGGCGAAGAAGACTCCGCGGTTGCCATCGCACGACATAGTACGCTCCCCTAGTTGCTGCGAGCGGGTGCAGCACCGGCGATGCGATCCGCGACATCCTGCCCATCAGGGCCGAAACACGTCTCAAACATCGCCTGGAAATCACTCCATTGCTGCGGGAGATCCTGGCTGTTCTGCGCGCAGTAGATTTTGAGTGTCTCCAGCGCCATACCCCAGCCCTCCGTTTTGCCCACCAGCAGGAAGCGGTTTAGCTCGCGGGCGCCGGGGGTAACGGTGCCACTCCCCAGGCCCTCCTGCTCCAGCTTGGTGCAGATCATGGTGAAGAAATCCACTGCGGCGCGCACCTCAACCGGGTGCGGCTTGATTGCCTGGATCTCCGGGTCATTGCTGCGCTCGAAGAAGGCCAACGCACGAGCGCATTGCTCCTCTGGAGCGGGCCGATCAAGCCGGAAGGTCATGGAGCGGGCCAATGGAGCGCCACCGGGCCGATCCGGGTCATTCTCCATGCCCGGATTCCACGTCGTAAACAGCACCGACGACGGATGCACCGGGATCGAGATCACACCACCTTCCGGCGAGGGGATGCGGATCGTGCGCGGCGGCTCCATCGCCGATTGCAGCGCCGTCAGCAGCTTCGGGCTACGCACGACCTCGTTGAGCGCCACCACGCCGCCCATAGCGAGCATCTGTCCAACGGGACCAAGCCGCACGACGGTGCGCCCATTTTCAATGGCGGTGCCGCCGATGAGATCCGTGGGGTCAGTCGTTGGGTCGATCTCGCGCTCGAAGTAGGGCAGTCCCTGGCGCTCAACGCCATCGGCGTCTACGGTGATCACCGAGGCCGCGAACTGCCGGGCCAGCTCGTTCTTGCCAGAGCCGGGAGGCCCGTAGAGGCCGAATGCAGCCAGGTTGCCCGCGGCGTCATCGCCCATCTTGCTCGCCATATACAGCGTCGTCGCAATCGTGCGCGTGATCTTGCGGGCCTGCTCGTTCATCGTGTACGTCGGGTTGACCTTCGGGATCAGCTCGTTCAAGTCAACCTCGCCCGTGTTCGCGGGTCGCGCCCAGGCCGGCACGGCACTCATGGTCGGGTCGGGAGCCTGGCGCCGCACCTTCGCCACCAGGCGCTCCTGCTCGGTGCGCTCTCCCTCCGGCGTCACCGGACGCCCCACGGGCCGAGGCGGAGCTTTCGGCGCCGGGGCCGGCGTCGGGGCCGCTTCAGCCGACGGGGCTGGAGCCATCTGCGCCAGGCCACCGGCCATCACGCCGGCCAGCCGCTCCAGAATTGCCATCGTGCGCTGCTCTGCGGCTTCCTGGGATTCCACGACACGCGCCAGCAACCCGGCCAACACCGGGTCGGTGATCGGCGTCTGCGCGGGAGCCGGGGCTGGGGCCAGCGCCTCGCCGGCAGCGGTGACAGGGGTAGGCGCGGCAGCAGCAGCGCGGTTCAGCGCCGCGGCCAAGTCGTCGGCATTCAGGTTCAGATTAACCTGGGGGGCGGCTACGTCTACCTGCGCCGTCACCTGCGGTGCCTCGACGCTCACCTGCGCTGTCGCCTCAACACGCTCAATCGTGATCTGGGGGGCGGCCACATCGACCTGCGCCTGCGCCGTTACGGCTACCCCGTCAACGGTGACTTTGGGCGCTTCAACGGCAACAACCGGCGAATCCACCTGCACGTTGACCTGTACCGGGCCGACGCCGGTGGTTGGGGCCGGCGCTGCGGCCTCGGCGGCGCCAGCGCGCAGACAGGCTAAACACCCGGAGTCGCCTATAAACTTGCCGCACTCCGGGCACTTCTGAGCAGCCAGGCTGCCGCCCATCTTCAGCGTCTCACCCGCCTTCAGCCCCTCGTGAATTGCGATATATGCGCCGTCGGCAGCAGCTATCGCCGTGCCTGTCCCATCGCGCATGTTCAGCAGATCCACAGCCAGCGTTCGATCAAACACGGTTTTAGGATGCCGGGCCTTGTAGGCAATGAGCGCGGCCATTTGCGCCGGGGATGCGTTCGGCGTCCCCACGACATCCGCCGTTGTGCCCGTTGCCGGGTCATAGACACCGGCAAGATGCCCATCCTTGTCGTACACCTCAATCTTGCCATTTTTCTCGTACACAGAGCCAGTACGAAGCAACTCCACCGCCGCCGGCAGCGTGCGCCCCACAGTGATGCCCTTGGGCGGGGGCGGGTACGCTTCGGTGATCCGGGCGCTGCTCCAGTAGGCCGTAGCGGTCAACTCCTCGCCCACGGTGAAAGTCACGCCCTCGACCTGCACCGTCTCGCCCTTCGCGGCACCCCGCGCCTTGCGATATTCCGTGCCGATGAAGCGGCCCGCCGTGTAGGCGCTGCCGCCACTCACGGCCACAGCGGTGGCTTCGGTGACAGGGGCAGGAGCGACCGCCGGTGGCGCCCCGCCGGCGGAAGCCACCGGGGTGCCAGGAGGAAGCGCGACGCCTGACGCCACGGCAGCCGCCTCAACGGCATTCGCGGGCAGGGCCACGCGGTTCAGGCCAGCATCATTCAGCACCGAAACAATGCGATTGCTGCTGACTTCGACGAGGGCCAACGACTCGTTGCCACGCCAATCGTCGGGCACAAAGCCCTGTGTGAGTGCTAACGGCAGGCCATCCAGGGTCACATTGACCGGCTCGCCGGTGAGGCTGTGTCGCATCGTAACGCTGCCGGAGCTGCGCGCCTGCGCGATCAGCGCATCCAGATCGCTGGCGGGATAAGCTGTGGGTGGCACCCGGAGGCGGCGGATCAGCGACCGCTGCATCGACGCGCCGGTGGCCGTCCTGGGACACAGGTGGCCTCCCTGAGCCGGAGCAAAGCGGCCACAGCTCATGCAGCGATGCCGGCCCAGCACTTCCTGGCGAATCGACGAGAGCGTGCGCGCATTGGCGCTGCCCGCCTTCGCGGCAATATCACGCTGCACTTTGGCGGCCACGGCGGGAAGCGATTTATTGTCGCGGAGTGCTGTAAGGGTCTGATAAATCGCCGCGTAGCCGAACTGTGCATCAGCCTTCGGTAAGCCGTTAGTGCTGTGCGTGGGCGGCTTAATGCCGCGCTCCTGCATTATCCTGAACAGAGCGCGGGTCTGCGCTTCGGCCATCGACTGAGCGAGCTTATCGCCAGTGTTCGCCTGGCGCCGCGCCCGGTCGAAAATAGCTTCCAGGGCGGCCTCGGACGAGGCCGGGCTGCCAAACGCTTCACTCAGACGACGCGCCAGCTCCTTCTCGGAAATGGCGCCAAATGAGGCGGCTACCGGGCCATTGCCGCCACCACCGCACACCTGGCTATGAAACACGCCACGGTTTCCATCACACGACATGGGGCGCTCCTCCCAGAGCTAGGATGAATAGGGCTGAATCGTTGTCGTGATGAGGCGCACGGCCTCACTGGCATACTCGCCCCACGGCTGGGGGAGATCGGTAAGGGTTGCATCGGTGCCTACCAGCCGCCGGAGCTGGGTGAGCTTCGTTTGAAGCTCCTGCGCGATTTCAATGATCGGGAGCACGGCATCCATAGCGGCATCGTCGCTGATCGTTGGTCGAGCTGGAGCCGCTGGGCGGCTTGGCTCGCCGTCTGAGGTCGCCTCACCGTCATCGTCGTCACTACTGACAGCATAGGAAGGCGCTGCCACCTGGCTGCCCCCAGATGGCGACGCCCCGGCTAGGTTGTCACTATCATCGCCATCAGCATCTCGCCCGCTGACGACGCTGATCGCCTCTTCAATCGTGCGGCCCTTCTGCTTCACCCCCTGCACAATTGAGCGCACGGCCTTTGCCAGCGGCGGATCGGCGTCGATAGCGGCCAGCAAGGTCGCCTGCTGATCAGGGTCAAGGTTCATCAGGGCACGGATCGCCGCCGCAGTGAGCTTGTGCTGTCGGGCTGACTCCTGAATAGAGTCGTTGGCACTCAGCACTTGGAGCTTCTTCTTCAAAACCGATGCGGAGATGCCCAGGCCCAGGCGCTCCACAAAGACGGCCTGAGACACCGGCGGCTCGCGCCAGTTCCAGCCCGCGTCATCAAGCAGGGCGCGCAATGGTGCCAGGGCATCACGAAGCTGGGTCGCGGCACCCAGGATTGCATCGGCCTGCTCGCTTAGACCCATTGCCTGCGCGTTGAGCATCAGCCAGGCAGCTTTGAGCGCCGCCGACTCGTCAAGCGGCCCCAGCTCTTGCCGGTGCAAGTTAGCGAGGATCTGGGTGAACAGCGTGGCCGAAGGTGTACCCGGATCGCGCACCAGGCACAAAAGCGTTTCCTGGCCGGCGGCCTGTGCGGCACGCCAGCGCCGTTCGCCGTCTACCAGCTCATACTCGTCATCACTGACGGCAACCACGATAGGGTATTGCACCATGCCGGCGCCCAGGCTGGCCGCCAGGCTCTCTATCGTTGACTCGGCGTCGGTGCGCGGGTTCCGGCGGGCTGCGCGGATCGCTGTCACCGGGATCTCGCGCAGTACCCCCCCTGCCCGCAGCAACGGGATGTTGGGCAGGGCTGTGGCTGTCACCGCGGCACCTCAATGCTCAGGCCCGCTTGCTCCGCCCGCTCCAGCAGCTCGTTCCACATGCTGCTCAGAAGCCGCTGCTGATCCTCGTCGAGCGTCGCCGGGCCGGCGGCGTCAAAGGTGCCCAGCAGCGCCTCCAGGCCGGCACTGAACTGCAACACGAGGGGCTGGGGCCAACGCGCTCCGAAGCCCGCCGGCGGCACGCTGCCACGTCCCGGCTCTGGGCCATTGACATGCATCTTCCCCTTGCCGCCGGGGCCGCCGCCGAACGGCAGCGCCAGACTGGGGTCAGACTCGAAGTCGTCGCCGCGCTCCTCGACAGCCAGCGCCACCATGTCCGTCTCGTCGGCGCCCTCGTCGGCTTCTGGGAGCCTAGCGGTCTGCTTGCCTCGCCCAGCATCAAGCTCCGGCCAATCCAGGCCCGTAGTACCACGCTCGTCGGGCTCTACCACGCCCTCGTCGGCTTCTGGAAGCTCAGTAGTCACGTCATCACTGGCGGTGTCTGCCTTGCTCTCGGTGCGGGCCTTGATTTCCTCGCGCAGCGCCGCGTTCACGTCGCCACCCTCGCCGGCGGCGGCCAGCGCCGCCTCAACCGCCTCTGCCTGCTCCCCCTCTGGCAGCCCGGTCAGATCGTCCATCGTGCGTGTCGAGACGCCCGTGCCCTCCAGCTTGTTCTGAAGCTCGGCAGGCAGCTTCAGGGGTGCCCAGAGCTTCTTGATCGCGGCGTCGCTCGTCGGCTTGCCCAGGCGCTCAAACACCTCTTTCCGGGTCACGCGCACCCTGCCGCTGGTGAGGTAGCCGATCACCGTATCGCCGGCCAGCTCCATGAGCCAGGCTTCCAGCTTCTCGCGCTGCTCGGTGGGCTTCAGGCCCGCCTCCACCAGCCCTTCAGTTGGGTCAGGCACGCCTGCCTCGGCGGCCAGCGCAGCGATATTGGCAGCCAGGTAGGCGTTGTAGCTGCCCTGCGCCCACTCCAGCGGAGTCATGGGCTGCGCGTTGTTGCGCTGCATCTGCTCGATGCGAGTTTCCAGATACCCCTTCGGGGCCTGCACAATGCACGGAACGCGCTCAATGCCTGCGATACCTGCGGCCAGCCAACGCCGCTCGCCGTCCACTAGGCGATACTTGCCGTGACCCAGGTCGGTGACGATGAGGGGAGGGATCACGCTCCCCCCCTTGAAGCTCGTCGCCAACTCCTGAAGCCCCTCGCTCTTCTCCTGGCGCACCTGGCCGGCATCGACCTCAATACGCTCTCGCTCGATCTCCACCACCTGCGCGACGGTTTTAGTTCGGGGTGCCATGCTGGGTTGCTCCGTCTTCGTTGATGACCTTTCGTTCTGCTACGGTCACTATACGGCGTCAGTATTTCCGCCATTGGCGATACTTTTTGTCAGATAGTGTGCTGTTGTGGGTGAATGCAGTGTGGCGTTGCGGATGTGATCACATGTTCAGCAGCAGCCAACCGACGCCACTGGCGACCAGGAAGATTAACGCCTCGCCGTAACGGCACATCGGTTCAGGCATCACTCGGATTTTGGCGTCAGAAAGCGGGAAAAGCAGGGGAACACCCGCTGGTGTAACGAGATCCCCGACGCAATGGATGACGATCCCCCAGGCCAGCGCAGCCGGCACGAGCCATACGAGGCCCGCCCCAGCCAATGCCAGCGCCCACGCCAGGGCCGCTAGGAGGCCCGCCAGTACGAAGGAATGGGTAAGGCGCCGGTGGCCGCCAGCGGCGCCTCGAATTACCTTTAGGAGCGCCCAGCCGGCCAGCATGCCCACAGCGCCGCCTACTGCCCCGGTAGCTAGCGGAAGCCACGCGGGGCCGCGCACAACGACGCCCAGGGCGAGGCCCAGGGCCACGCCGGCGAGGGTTAGCACCTCGCGTACACGCCGGCTGATAAAGCTGTTTGGCTCGTCAATGTCAGGAATAAGGGCGAGAAACGCACTGGCGACGATCACCGCAGCGCCACCAGCACCACCTGGCACGCCGGCGATGGGGGGCATCATGCCGATTCGCTCTGGCAGCAGCTCTGGGCGTACTGTCTCCACCAGTGTCACGAGTGCCAGGCCACTGACGGCGCCAACAAAGGCGTGTGTCTGAAAACCGCTCATACCATTATTCCCTTGTAGATGGTGGGGGATACGTTTCCCCCACAGATAACGATGCTATGCTGATCCCGTCTATCGGCACAGGGCAACGGTTTGCGCTGGTTTTGTCTCTTCGTCATCCTTCGTTTTTAGCTTCCTACTGACGAAATTGGCTGTTGCGTCGCCAGCATCGAGCTGAGAAGCGCCACGGTACGAGTTTTGGTGAGCAGCGTGCTCCAGAGCGGCGCAAGCTGCCCATGCCAGGGATGATCAGCCGGGAGCGTATGCGGCTCGTCGTCAGCCTCGCTCACCGTGCCCAGGAAATGAACACCTGCTTGATCGAACAGGGCCAGGGCTTCAGCGACGTGGGGCCGCGCAAGATCGCCCTCATGCACTCGATTGAGCAGCAGAAAGCCCAGGCGGGGCGCCTCGCGCAGCCGCGTGGCGCTCTCCCAGATGCGCCCGGCCACATCAAGGGAGAGCCGGGCCGGCGTAGCGACGATCACCAGGGCGTCGAGGGGTATGCCGGCGTAGCGCCCGATGTGTTCAACGCCGGCTTCGTGGTCGAGTAAGGCGAGGTCATACCGCCCCAGCATGGCGGCCAGCGCCCGCGCCATCACTCGGTTCGGGGTGCATTGCGAGCCGGCCAGTTCCCATTGGCCCAAGGCCAGGAAATCGTAGCTGGGTGTGCGTAGCAGCGCCTCCTGGCCCATGCGAGCCTCCAGAAACGCCTCGCGGGTTTCATTCTGGCGTAATGCCGCGCCGGTGAGTAACTGGCGCTCGTAAGCCGACCGAAGCTGGCCCACAGTGGTGCAGCCGTCGTGCCCCAGGATGCTCGTCAAGCTCTGATGCGGGTCAACATCTACCACCAGGCGGCGCTCGTGGGGCCGCAACTCGGCGGCGGTGTTCAGTAGGGAGGGCAGCAAGGTGGTCTTGCCGGCGCTGCCCTTGCCGGCAAAGGCAATCGTGAGACTCATGGGGTGTAATGCTCTTTTAGGAGGTTCAGCGTCTCCGCAACGGTGCCGCGCCAATACTCAGGCAGCGACGCCAGGGGCATCTCATCAAGGAGCTGGATCAACCGGGCGTAGGCGGGAGCCACATCGCCGCCGGCTTGTAGCGCCTCCAGAGCTTCAAGGGCGGCGGCAAAATGGGGCGGGGCATCAGGGATAGGTTCAGGTTCCGGCATAGCCACGGCGGCTTCCCAGGCGTCAGCAGTGACACCATAGACAAATGGCACAGCCAACTCGTCGAGTCGCAGCCAGGCCCGCTTGTCGCGCAGCTCCAGCTCCGGGGCGCTATGGTGATCGGCCAACAGCTCCGCCGGTGTCATGGCGTGGTAGACAGCGAGCAGCCAGGGCGCTACGGCCAGGTCGTCGAGGGCGACGGCGATCTGCGATGCGTTCACGCTGGCATTGTGGTGACAGCACCACTCGGCGTAGGGTAGGGCGAGCTTTGTTAAGCCACAGAACGCCCCAGCCTCGCCCTCGCGTCGGTGGATGCAGGTATCACACGAAGCCGCCGGCGGCTGCCCATAGGCCGGGCAATCCCAGCATGGCAGGTCGTTGTCGATGAGCCAGCCCTTCACATGGCACCACTGGAGGCACACGGCCCTACCCCCTGATGGACTGTGTGGAGGAAACGTATCCCCCACGCTCGCACACCACGGAGCACACCCCCCAACCCGTCACTGCGCCCGCCGCCGGCGACATTCCCCAGGCTATGCTCCCGGCCCACCGGCCTGCCATGTGTGGGGGATACGTTTCCCCCAACCCCGGCTTGCGGCTCGCGCTCACGGCGCCGATATGGCAGCGCCCGGCCTCTGCCTCGCCAGCGTCGAGGGGGGTGAACACGCTCGCTCCCCCTACCGGCACCAGGATGATGTAGGGGAAATGTTTCCCCCAGGGCCGGCTCGCGTCGCCGCTGATATGCCCCTGGCCCCTGTTGTGATCGCCCTGGCGCCAGCCTAGCTGTGTGGGGGAAACGTTTCCCCCAGGGCTGTGCCCGCCGACTTGGCCCCCGGCCTGGTGTCCGGTGGCCTGGCTGCCGCGCCTCATCTCCACGCTCGTGCCATATCCCTCGAAGCTGTGCTTTCCCGGCTGCCGCTGTGCCAGCCCTGCCAGCAATGCCTCGCCCTGCCTCACTAGCGCTCCCCTCTTCGCCCGCCGCTCCCCGTCAGCAACCCCAGCCCGCCTGCCGGCCCTGCCCTGCAATGCCTTGCAATGCTCTGCAATGAATCGCAATGCTTCTCGCTGCTGCTGCGCTGCTTCCGCTGCACTCGCCGCCAGGGGGGGCCGGGGGAGCCACGCCGAGAGCACCACGAGGCGCCAGCTCCGGGCACCCACTGAACGGGCGAGTGCCCGAACCTTCAGGCTGTACAAGCCTGAAGGTTTGTCGGGGCGGGACAGCGCACCAGGCCGGGCCAACCGGGGCCGCCGTATTGCACCATACGCGCACCATGCGCGCACCATACGCGCACCATACGCGCCCGTTTTTGTGCAAGCCAGCGCGCACCATACGTGCCCGGTTTTGTGCCGTATTGCGCGCTGTGTTATGTGTAGTCATGTGTGTCACGTTCAGCGCCGATTTCTAAGTGTTCCTGCGAGCAGCCTCATGAGCGGGCCAACGCGCAGGGGATAGGCCAAAAAAAGATGGACTGATCTGGGGCGATCAGGCCGATGCGCTCGTCGAGCCGGGTTTCTTATTTGTCACCTGTGACACATTAGAACCAGCAGCCGGGGCACCTCCCGGCCAGGCTGCGATCTTCGCCGGCCACTGTTCAACCGTTCCGAGGAGCGATCCGAGCAGGCTGGTTTTAATAACCGGGTTGGCTTTCAGGGCCAGGTACTCACCCCACAGCACCCCATACTCCGGGTGACAGGTGCGCTCGATGCTCGAAAGCAGCGCCGGCGACCCTTCCCAGGCACCCATCCACACGTCTGCGACCGCTCGTGCTCGTCGAGCCGGAGGGGTCACGATCACGGGTCGCGGCGCCCCGCCCAGGAGGCGCTGGTACGTCCCGTCGCCAGAGAGCCGAGCATACGTTTGTGCCATCTCGAAGATCGAGCGCATCGACGCCACGCCGGTATCCACTTCGAGTGCTAAACGCACCACTCGCCACGAGGGGGCAATGGCACCATCGGTAAGCCAGGGGATCACCCAGCCGGCCCGATCAAACTTCTTCAGCTCCGGGTCAAAGGCCAGGATGATCACCGCCCCGATGGTCTGAAGCAGCGCCCCATTGGCATCAGTGATCACATAGCGCCGCTGCATATGCACCCCAGCAAGCATGGGTGTGCGGCGCACCTGATCGAGCAGGGAGGCGCACCAATCGCTAATATAGGTTTCTGTGAATAGCTGAGAGGCCGATGGCGGTGTAGGAGCCTGCTTCGAGCGGGAGATCAGCCGCTCGAATGTGCCGTCGTGCGGCTCTGCCCCAAAGGTATCAAGCAGTTGCCGCCCGTCATCGGTGAGTCCATAGACTCGCGGGGTTCGGCCTTGCAATCGGCCTTCGGCATTCGCGTTTGGCACATTCGCGTGCCACAGCAGTTTTCGCTCTACCAAGCCGCGCAACATCCGGCGGCACGAGGCTGCGTGCTGATCGGGGCAGATGAGAGCACGAATGGTCTGCCCCATGACCATACCGAGCCGCCCCAGGAGCCGCAGTACCGCCAACTCCCGCTCCGACATTGGCAACATTGCGGCTTTCCCGTGTAGACGTGTGGTTAAATCCATCTCGTACCTCTGCTATCGTCGTGCGTTGATGGGGTGGCGTTGTTCCGTAGCAAATCGCCAAGACGCTCACGCATCGTTGGGCTTCGCAGAGCCAGATTCCCATTGCTCTCGCGTCAGTCCTACATCCTCCCAGAGCGTCGCATCGCGGGCCGGGTTGACCCCAAGCGTCTTGTAGCGGCCCCACAGCACCCCGCCCCGTGCGTCGGTCAGCGTCGCAACCGGCGCGACCACACCGCGCCCGCCCGGCCAGCCGTCCAGCCACTCGCGGGCAATCTGCGCGGCTCGGCGCACCGTAGGCGTTACCACAACAGGCAGCGGCTTACAGCCCAACATCGCCTCATAGTGGCCGCTGACGGTAAGATCTCGGTACATCACCGCTTTGCCGAGTAGCGTCACCAGCGGCTCCGTACCCCGGTCAATCTCAATGGCCCAGGCGAGCAGACCAGGCGCACGATGATCTGCCCATCCCCAAGGGATTGGGGCGGCAGGTTGGGCTTCCGAAAGCCCAGAAGCGACTTGCACAAGCATCAGGGCATCGAACCGCTGAAGAGGCTGGCCGGTTTCGCTGGTGGCGCTCACATACTCCATGACCACTTCGATACGTTTGAGCATTGGAGAGGCACGCAGGCCGATCAGTGCCCGGCTACACCATTCGACGACGAGGAGATCGTGGGCGAGTTGGCCGGTTTTCAGCTCCGGCTTCTTCCAATCGCGCACGATCGCCCGCTCCAGGGCGGCAGGATCATCTTCAGTGCCGCTCGCGTCGAGCCAAGCCCGCCCCTGTTCCGTTAGCCCGTAGAGCATGGGCAACCGGGGCGGGGGGGCGCCATTGGGCGCTGCAACGCCACCGGGCAGCCGGCCAGGATCGACTGTGTGCCGCCAAATGAGCCGCTGCGCGTGCATCGTCTGAAGCCAACGCCAAAAGGAGACAGTGTGAATCGATGGGGCGATCAGGTGGTGCAGGTGGCGAGCTGGCACAAACTCCAGCCGCGCCAGTAACCGCAGCAGTTCGCGCTGGCGAGCATAGGACAGATCGGCGTTCCGGGCTTTAGGACGCACCGAAAGCATTGCCGCTACCACTCCTCCATCCCACTGACGGTATCGCCGGCCTCGCGCTTCCAGCCGCGGGCCTGCGCCAGCTCGTCGAAGGTCGGGTAACGTGTCGTTTGTGGCTTACTGGCGCCGGGCGCGGCACCTGCCGGAGCAGCGGCGGCTTCTGTAGTGTCAACGGTGACAGCGGCGGCCTGAACGCGGGCCGGGCGCGGCATGGCAGCGTCGCTGGTGGGCTTTCTGCCGCCCTTCTTCGTTGCTGCCTTTGCTGCCTTCTCCTCTTCGCCTCGCTGTTTCCTCACCTCGCTGGCCTCGCGGCCCGCCATGAGCAGCGACCAAGCCAGGGCCGTCGTTTCCAAGCGTGGCACACCGCTTCCCAGAGCCGAAAGCACCCGGATGCGTCGTATTTTCTGATCGACCCGTCGGGCTTCATCGTCAGCAATGTCGGAGTCCATTCTGATACAGCCGGGGTTGTCGAGGATAAACTGGCGCTGCGCGGCCCGGTGGGCTTTGGTACGCGCACAGTAGAGATCGAACAGCTCAGGACGCTTCAGCGCGGCTACGCCCAGCCGCTCTACGGCACCATCCCAATCCACGCGGGCCAGTTCGCTGAAACGGGCAATGTGCTCATCGAGCTGCTTATCCTGTGCGCTCTTCGCCGGTGCGCGCACGGTGCGCCAATCCACGTAGACGGGCGGGGGCGCCGGCTCGTCGAGCGGCTTTGCCATCGGCAGTGGGCGCGCACTGAAGAGCGGGCCACCCTGAAACCGCAGATAGGCGTGTAGGGCGTAGCCGTACTTCGGATGCACTTCCATGCCCACGAAGTCCTCGCGGGTAAGCCCCTGGCCGCCGTAAATGCTCGCGTAGGTGCCAGCGTCATTGGCTTCGCAACCGAAGATAACGCGATGCGCGGCGTTATCAGACAGCGGCCCCATCACTTCGCTACCGATCTGGCTCAACCCCTGATGTACAAGGATCTGCCCGATTCGCATCGAGCGAAACTGTGACAACATGACTTTGAACAGATCGGCATTGCTGTTGGCGATAATCTGCACCTCGTCAATAATGAGCGGCCAATCAGGGCGCTGCGACTCCGGCAGGTTGGTACGCGAGAGCGCGGCCAATCTGAGCTGCGTTAGCAGCAGCGTGATCGCCACCGTGGCAATGTCGCCCTGCGACGCGCTGATGCCCATGAGCAGGATGCCCTTGTTATCCATCAGCTTCCGCAGATCGACGCTACAACCAGGGGCCACCAGCATCGCCTGAAGCTCAGGAAACGAGAGCATTCTATCCAGACGCCGCTCAAAGGAAGCAAGTGAACTTTTCTGCGTCTCCGGCATCTCAGCAAACCGGCGCTCCCAGAAATCGGAAACTTGCAGGTACGCACCGGAGAGTTTGCCGCATACCTGAGCCCGATAGTCCTCATCTCCGAAGAAGCGGATCAGGTGCATCAGCGTGGGCTTTGACTCTCCACCGAGCAAGGCGAGCATTCCCATATTGGCAAACTGCTGGATACCGACGGCGCCTGAAAAGTTGGGGTCAAGGGTGGCGAAGATGCCGAGAATGATGGAGGCCATCATCGACGGCTCTACACCGAGCGAGCCCCCCAGAGAAGGACTGAGCAAGTTCATTGACACCCGCAGATCCTCGCCGGTGTCATTGGCACCCTCAAGGTCTACCAGCACGACATCCCCTTCCCGGCTTAGCGGGATAAGGGGCAGCGTTGTGTTCACAAGGTCTTTCGCCTTGCAATCGAGCGCCATAAAGCCGGCGTCGGCCCGTAGAAGACCTTTGATAATGTTTTTGAGCAGTTCTGACTTACCGCGACCCATTGGGGCCGTGATCCACTGGATGAACCTGAGCCGGTCATAGGAGAAGCCGACGGGTGCCCAAGTGCCATCACTCTTGCGGGCCTCACCCATCGCTATCTGGCGCACATCGCGCTCGTCGATGAAGGCATTTGCCGGTGCTGGCATCCAGCGGGCAGCGACACGCTCAACGAGGTTGCCTTGATCGGGGGTGGGAAGATGCCAGAGCGTTGCCAGCTCTGCGGCACTGAGGTGCATCACCATAGCGTTGCCTCGTAGCAGGTTGTCGTGCAGCAATGTCTAGGGGAAACATATCCCCCAGAGGCGTAACTGCTTACAGTGTACTCATGGGATGTGACCACAATGCACAAGGCCGGGGCGGCTCTACTTCGCCCCGGCCTTGTGCATTGTCATTACTTATGACGTACTAATCATCCATCGCGGCCCAGCCAGGGACTAAAAACAGGCACGAGCTTGGGATTGACGGGCAGCAGAATGGCGCCAATAACGCCCGCATGAAGCAGGCGCATATCAGCTTTGATCCGGCGTCGGTGCCAGCAGCCAAGCATCAGCACGGGGATCGGAAATGACAGGAAGGGCAATGCCCACTTCAGGAGGCCCCCGCCAGCCCAGGTCCAACAGCCGGCAGCCACGGTCAGGGCCAACACGGCGCCAAAGCCTAGCGCGATCTTGACGAGCAGGCCCGGCAGCGCGGGGGCCGGCGGCAGCACCGCCGGAAGCGCCTGTACTCCTCCGGCAGCAAGCCGCTGCACGGTTGAGGCGACCGGCTGCGCGCTGCTACTGAGCGTGGCCGCCACGGTTTGCACCATCGCCAGCCCAGCCTCGCGGTTTTCAGCGATCACCCGAAGGCGCATCCCAACACGAAACGCTGGGCCGGCGGCTTTTGCATCTATCGCTTGCTTCTCCGCGGTGGCAATGTCGAGCTTCAGGGCTTCCTGCTGCGCCAGCACCGGCAAGCGCCAGGTGCGATCAGCCAGCGGCGAGAGCATGATCTGAACATCGGCCAGAATCACGCCAGCCTGGGGTGAGAGCGCCGGCAGCATCGCGTCGAGCAGCGGATGATCGCTCTTATCGGCTACGGCGATAGGCAGGAAGCGCGGAGCCACCTGGCGAACATCGGCCCAGCAGAGCCAGCGGCCTTCTTGCAGCTCCGCCGTAAACGGGTCAGGCAGCACCTCTGCCGCGGCACCTCGCGTCAAGCCTTCGAGTGTCTTAGCGATGCTGGTAAGCAGCGTGGGCGGGCCGCAGACAGTCACGCCCTGTGTGACCGGCATCTCAGGCACCGCTGTCCACCGAAGCGTCAACGGCACCGGGGAGCCTTGGGCCAGGTTCGCCGGCGGCAGCATCCCATGAAGCGTGCGAAGCAGCGTCACGCCATCAGCAGGGGTCACACGGGCGTTCCCAGGTATACGCAGGCGCACATAGGTGTGCTTTGCTGTGAGAGGGCGTGTGCGCTGCGCGTAGAGGCTAAGAACGTGCTGGATAAGACCCAGGATGACGAGTAGGCCGAAGATTGCTCCGCCTAGCTTTATCATCAGGAACGGCGTCACCGCTGGATGTGGGAAGCCAAACAGCCCCGCTGGGATAAGCTCTTGCAGTAGGGAGGGAGCAAGAAGCTCCCAGAGATACCCGCGCCAATCCCAGGGGCCGAACTGCGCCGGCAGGCCCGGTAGGCTCCTCAGCGGGTTGGGAAACGGGCCGATGGGCGACGGCAGGTAGGGCAGCACAAGCAGCACCACCGCGCCTACGGCGATACCCAGACGAGCCTGTGCCGCTGCGGCTTGCTGGCGCCCGTAGCGGGATGCCTGCGATGTTGGCTTCGGTGCCGCTGCCGCCCGACTCGCCGGCATTACACCCTCCCCCCCTCATCAAGCATCGTCAGCAGCTCGCGCATCACTGGGAGCAGCGCACGCGCCTTACCTACATGAGGGCTGGTATTCCCCAGCAGCCGCGTCGCGCAATCGACGACAGGCGCAGGCAGCTCTCCCTGCATCTCACTGCCTGCCTCGCGCAAATAGCTCACCACCAGGGCGCCGCTCCCGTTTAAGTCACTAATGACACGGGGGAAGATCACTTGATCAAACAGAGTACGGGCATCAAGCTCCTTCATGCCGTAGGTCGCAGCTAGATCGCGCACGACCTCGCGCCGTTGCCCACCCTCACGCCAGCGGCGTAGCGCATCCTGTGCAACTGGCTCCACCGGCTCTTCCGCGGCCAGGTTGCGTAACACCATCAGGAGGTGTTCAGTCTGCACCTGATCCGCTGACGCAGAAGCACTCTGGCACAGCGGTGCAGCCTCCTCTCCTTCACCGTGAATTGCAGCTTTCAACACCTGTGTTGCTTCAAGCAGCGAGAGGGTTGGCTGCTGGCGGCGCAGCTCACGAGCCAGGGCTGTAAGGCTCTCACCGGCACGCCAAGCCGTCACAAGGGCAGCAATGCCTTCAGTGGGCGCCTCGTCAGCTTCAGGAAGCCCAGTAGGTGCCTCATCAGCTTCAAGAGGCCCAATAACATCTTCGCCGGCCACCGGGGCGAGCAGTGCATCACCGCTCAGATCCGCCAGCCAACCTAGATCGTCGGCGGCCACCACGGCATGTGCTTCGGCAGTAACCTCCAGGGGCACCTCGTCAGCTTCAAGAAGCCCAACAGCGCCTTTCTCGGCTACCAGCGAGGACAGTTCATCACCGTCTAGATCCACCGGCCAATCCAGATCGTCGGCAACCATCGCAGTAGGCGCCTCAGCCTCATCGGCCATCAGGGCGGGCAACTCATCATCGGCCACGAGGGGCGCTTCATCAGCTTCAGAAAGCCCAACAGCACCTTCCTCACCTACAAGAGCAGGCAACTCGTCGCCAAGCTGATGGCCCAGATCCACCGGCCAGTCCAGATCGTCGGCAGCCACCGCGGCAGACGCTTCGGCAGCAACCTCCAGGGGCAGCTCGTCAGCTTCAGAAAGCCCAAAGCTGTCATCAATGACACGGTTGGTCGAACTGCTGGCCTGCGGTCGAGAGCGAGAAGTAAACGACAAGCGCCCTCGGCGGCGCCCCACGGGGCGTGGTCGACTCAGCTCGCCTGCCATTGGGCCAGGTACGTCGCCCTCGTCGAGCAGCGACGCCGGCCACGCCTCCTCATCGCTAGGTACATCGTCCTGTACCCCCCAGAACATAGTGGCATCGCCATCCAGCTCCAGAGGTATCCCGTCAACTTCAGGAGGCTCGCTCCCGCCCAGTTCCTCCGCTGCCTCAGCAGCAACCTCCAGGGGCGTCTCGTCAGCTTCAGGAAGCCCAACAGCACCTTCCTCAGCTACAAGAGCAGGCAACTCGTCACCAAGCTGATGGCCCAGATCCACCGGCCAATCTAGATCGTCAGCAGCCACCGCGATAGGCACCTCAGCCTCATCGGCCACCAAGGCGGGCAACTCATCACCGGCCACGAGGGGCGGCTCGTCAGCTTCAGGAAGCCCAATAGCCCCCTCATCGGCCTCTGTGCCATCCTCTAAGTTCTTCGGCCAATCCAGGCCGGGTACACCTCCCGATGCCGTTTCCTCAGCTTCAGAAAGCCCAGCAGCACCCCTCGCGCTCTCGTCTAGGCTCCCCAGCCACTCCAAGCTATTAGCACCCTCATTGAACTGCACAGAAGAGACGGCGAGCGCCACCGCCTCCTCCCGCGTCCACCCTCGCCCTTGCAGGCCATTCATCAGCGCCGCGTGATCCGCGACAGCTTGCTCCTCAACCGGCGCCGCAAGGTTTTCCTGAAGTGTAAGTTTCTGGCCGTCGGGGAAGGTTACACGCCATGAGTCGGGCGCTGCGTGGAGCTGAAGGGCTGCCGTTGGGGCATCGCCAAAGACGATCTGCACCGCTCGATCCGCCAGCGCCGACGGCATCGGCAGCGAGGCGGGCCGACAGATCAGCAACGGGCGTGTTCCGCGGGCCAAGCTCAGGTTCAAAATGAGCAGCGAGGCAAGGAGCGAAGCAGATGGGCCGGGCTCCACCAGTAGCACAACACCGCCGCCGGCCTCCAGCGTCCCAGCAAGATCATGCGCTGGCTCGCAGGTTAGCGCCTCCACCACAGGCGTAGCCAGGTTACGCCGGCCAATGGCGCGTAGGGTGTCGGCCAGCGTCTCAGGAAGCGGCGACGGCGGCTCACCGCCCAGCAGCAGCTTCAATCCCTCCGGCGACAGCGAGCGCCAGGGGATGCGGGCGCTCTCCCAGGGGTCAGCCATATCGATCACCCGGAGCCGCTTCGCCAGCGGGGCCATTGCCCGCGGTGTCATCTTCGACCGCTCGGCAATCACCAGCGCCCCCATGCCTTGCGTGAGCGCCCGGAAGAGCATCGCGGGAATGACGGCATCTTGCCGCTGGCCGCCATCCTGCACAGCAACAATCATCGCCCGCCAGGCGAGCCGCACCCCCTGGCCTGCTGGGGTTACTCCCAACAGCAGGTTCGGGGCATCAGGGGCGGCTAACACATCCGATGCGGTCAGCGATGACACCGTAGCCGGAGCCAGCACCGCAGCCTGGGGGGCCGCAGCGGGCAGTTCAGCGGGCAACATGGCAGCCGCCGATGGAGCAGGCGCCGGGGCCGCAGCGCAGCCAGCCCGCGAGGGCCAGAACTGAGGGGCGAATGGCGCCGCCTTCACCAGCGAGGAGAAGAGCGCCGCCGGCCCGCGCAGGACACGCCAGCCCTGCTGCTCCAGCTCTCTCAGCCGGGGGGCATCTTCGGGCAAGCACCGCAGGCGCACCCTCGTCCGGCGCGGCCCATAGACAACCTCACTCCAGACGCCGGCCCACTCGCTCAGGTTCGGCAAGCTCGTGGCCGTCGTCGGGCAAAGAGTCGCTGTTAGCTTCAGCTCCTTCGGCTGTCGGAGCGGCGTGCGCTGCTCAACGAACGAGCCGGTGGCGCCGATTTTCGGCAGCACTGTCTCCTCAAAGAAGGCTGCGCCGGCGTCGCTCACATCAATTGTATGCGCGGCCACGCCATGCATTTGCAGATACCCAAGCCGGATCGGCCCGGTATGCGCGATGAAACCGCGCAGCTCAGTGGCAATGTGCTCAATGTCTGAGTGTAATGGCCCCCGAACACGATACCGCATTTCACACGCTCCTACGAGCCTCGAAAGGCGCGAAGCTCCATATCATCCACACCGACGCGCCCCACGAAGACCTCGTTGTAGGTCATCAGGTCGTCATCGCTCTCCCATACCAACACGATGTCGCCACGGGTCAGGCGGGTGATGAGATCCGCATGGGCTGGCTGCATCCCCTGGATCTTGTCGGCAATACGGGCCGCGTCAGCCTGGTCTTGCCGAAAGATCATCTTCATGGTTGAGTTGAGCCAGACGCTCAACATTGATGGATCAGGGGCACTGCCCTCGGTTCCAAGATAGGTGTGTGCGTCTTGATCTGCCGTCCACAGCGACGCCCCGAAGGTTCGCCACGTTTTCACCGCACTTGCAGCGAAGGTGGCAAGGCTCGGAACGCTCGCCATATATTTGAACTCGTCGATAACGGCCCAGAGGGGCCGCGTTCGATCTCGATTAGGCGCACGAACCGCCCGATTAAGGGCGCCAAAGGCTTGGGCATAGTAGAAAATACGCACCGGCCCCTCTGGGATTTGCGAGAAATCATACGCCGTCGCGTCATGGGAGAAATCCCAATCAATGCTCGTGCGGGCATTGAAGTTCTTCCCATACGGCCCCATGATCAGCCGCAGCTCGATCTCGCCGGCCAACTCGAAGGCATAATCAGAGCGCCGGCGGCGGCGATCTCCGCCCGCGTCGCCTGTGACCCCTTCCAGTTCTTCCCGCTCGCGCTCCCGAAGCTGCCGACCCACCTGGCGCAACGCCTCGCAGAGATCAGCCAGGATGGGCGTCCGCTCTACGGTAAGAGCATCAAGATTATCGGCCCAGGGTGCATAGAGCTGCTGGAGGGCGATTTCCAGCACGCCGCGCTCGTTGCTCTCCCACATGCGCGGGTAGAACTGCTCGGTGCCGCTTGCGGTCATCGTCGAGCCGCCCAGCAGCACGGACAGCTGGGTAACGACGTGGGCCACCTGTACACCCAGGCTCGGCGGCTCGTTGCGCTCGCCACGGGTGGCAACGACATCGAGAATGTTGAGCTGCTGATCAAGGTTCAGGACAAACCGCGCTCCCCCATCGCCACAGGCGCGGATAAACCGCTCAGAGTGGCCCTGCGGCTCATACAACACAACCTGATGCCCTTGCGCCAACCAGCGCATCATCCACGTATTCAGCGCGAAAGTCTTGCCGCTGCCGGTTTTGCCCAGCACGACGGCATGACCCGCTCGTTTGTCTTTGATCGGGTTAAAGAAAATGGGGGTATCGCCCTGAAAGAGCCATAAAATCCCATCAGTCCGATCTGGCTTTCGGAGGCCAAACATCGTTGTGACGGCAACGCCGTGCGAAAGCATCCGATGGGGCCGGGCGCGGGCCTCAATGCGCTTTGTCGACTCCGTAGTGAAGAAGCGGGCCAGGGCTGCCTGCTGGCCGGGGACACGCATCAGTGGCACCCGCGTTCCGGCAGCACTCATAACCAAACGCACATGTTGATTCAGGGTATCGAGGTCATCACCGAACACCGCCACCACCAGGCGCAGATCGTGGGCGGACTCGGTTGCCAGATCCTCTTGCACCCGATGGGCGGCAACATACTCCCGCTCGGCACGAGCATCACGAGGGCCATTGCCGCGGCGAAACTGCCAGGTGCGATTAGTAATGGTCTGATCGGCCTGGTACTCCATTGCTGTGCGACTAACGGGCTGTACATCAATCGCAACCGCCACATCACAGCCGACGTTGATCAGCCGATGCAGTACCGTGGTATCCCATTGGCCGCGCAGCGGCCCGGAGAGCGTCAGCATCGCGCATAGCGGGTGATCTGGCTCCTCTGGCTCCAGATAGCAACCGCTCTCGCGCCAGCTATACCGCTCCACATAGCTCACTTGCAGCAGGTTCGGCAACACATCCACTGTGGCCGACGTGTTGAACGCCCGGCCTACCTGCTGCGCGTAGTCACCGGGCCTGATCCCCTCATCCAGCCACGCGATCAGGTTGTGCCGAAGGCCGCGCAGCGCCAGGTGCGTGTTCAGCCGCTCAAAGTAGCCCTCATAGGCCAGTAGCCAGCGGCGGCGCCAGGAAGCCCGTTGCAGAACCGACAGCGCCTTTTCCCAAGTCGCCCGCTCATGCACGTCGCCGTCGCCCAGGGCAGCATCAATCCAGTGCTGCGTCGCGCTTCCCAGCGATTCGAGATAGGTAGCCAACGCTTCTGCCGGCACATGCCCGTTGCTCTGGCTCACAATGCCGCGCAGCCGCTCAACGGTGCGCCGCTGGATGTCCACAATCCGAAGCTGATCGCGGGTCAGGTCGAGTGGACGCCGCAGATCAAACCGCGTGGTCGCGGCGATCATGCGGAAGGGATAGTCGGCACTGACAAAGAATGGTAGCCAGCCCTCCTCAATGGTGGCCGGGTTGCCTACCATCTCCTGCGGAAACCCTTGCACCCGCAGCGTTATCGGCTCACGCTCGGCCATTGGGAAATCCCTCATTCAGCGCCGCCAGCATGTCCTCGTCGAGCAGGGGTAACAAATCATCCGTCTCATCGGTCAGCGCCCAGATCGACGCCTCGATAGGCGGATCAACGCGATGCTGACCGCTGGCTCGACGCATCTGGAAGCCAACAAATATGATGAGGCGATCTACGAGAGAAAGGCCACGAATACGAATCGTGACAATCGCGCCGATGGCAATGCCAGCGGCAATCATCACGAGCTGAATCCAAAAGCCGACCCCGAAGCCTTCGCCGGCGATCCGCAACGCCTGAGCGATGCCATACATGATCCCACCGCCGACAGCAGCCCCGGCGGCATTCTCAACGGTCAGAATTGACCAGACCCGGTTTTCCCCGATGCCCCCGATGGGCTCTCGCTGAACGTACATAGTGCATCTCACCACACACTCCAGCCAGCCTGTGCTGGCTGGAGTGTGTAGGCACGTTCGCTACTCTCCGAAGCCGCCGGCTTCCACCACCCCGCCGGCCCAGCTCAGGAGCGCGGGGATGCCGATCACGGTGGCAACGGTGATGAAGGCCGCCGCCTTCCAGGTATTGCTGATCGCGTTGAAGCCCTCCGGCCAGGCGTTGCGGAGGCCGAAGAACACCACGTAGGTGAGCCAGTAGATAGCGATGGCGATGGCGGCGAACATCGAGAAGGTACGCACACCATCCATCGTCTGCGTGCCCACCTCCTGAATCTGGGAGGAGGCTTCGGCGCAGCCCGTGAGGGCCATGATGCTAATGATCAGAAGGGGCAGGAGGCGCCACAGGCGGCGGCTCATCCCCAGGCGATAGACCACAAGCGTCAGGTTGTTCACATGATCCTCCGATGTAGTGCTACAAGGCTGCTGCGATGTGACGCGATTTGTGTAGTTAGTGAACGAGGCAACGACAACGAATCGATCCCATCACCCCCTTCAGGGTAGTATCGACGCTTGCCAGGTGCCGACAGCTACCATTATGGCACCGCGATCAGTCGGTATCTCGATAACGAGCTGCTGGGGCGTGTTGTCCCCCTCAATAATCAAAGGTGCCCAAACCACATCGACGGCTTTGGAGCCCGCAGCGGCGCGTATATCACTGGATTGCAGTGTCAGCGGCTCACCGCGATCTGTCTTAGCGCGCACCGTGAGCGTGAGCCGCAGCGTCGAGCCTTCACGCTCCACTTGCGTGTCGGTAATCGTCAGCACGCGGGCCAGATAGCTCAGGCGATCCTCTGGCGCCGGCAGCAGCAACGTGCTGATCCGGGGCAAGCTGCCCGGCACTTGCTCGTGTAGGCCCGCCGATTGTGTCACCTGTGACAGCGGAGCCAGGTAAACCAGCTCCAGGCCCGTAGTGAGCGAGCGCCGCTCGCTGGGGGAAAGCCGTGTGCCATCGGCCAGCACCAGGCTTGCCTCGCCGGTATCTGGCGCCACCAGCACCGCCACCTCCATGCGATCTGACGGGATGCGCTGGGGGTCATTGGCAGGGCCGCGCACCCACACGTCGCGCACCCGGCCCTCAGCAGCGGGCAGCGCCGTAAAGGCGCCGGCGAGGGTGCCGCGGGCCAGCTCGCGCTGGGGATTCTCGCAGGAAACAACCTGAAGATCCGCGCCGCCGGCGGCAATGATGTACTGCCGCACGCTCGCGGTGCCAGTGATTGTGACCGTCTGCCCGACCAGCGCCTCCATCTGCCGCTCAGGAGCACAGATCACAAGCGGGTAGCTCACCCGCTTGCTATCTACCCGGAGTGCCACGCCTGCGATCCCGCCGGCGGCCTGCACGTCCCAGCGCGTCACTGTCAAATCGCCCACTCGTGCATCGGTCACACTAGCGGCCTGGCGTGGCCCTGACGGCGCAAGTACCACGTTGATCATAAAGAACAGGAGGCTCAGGATGAGGATTACCCCGCCGCCGACAATCAAGCCGGTCTGCAAGGGGCTGCCTGCGCGGCGGCCCAGACCCGCTCCCAGGTAGTCAGCGGCAGAGGTTGTACGCTGAAGCGCCCGATGATCGAATGGCACCAGCTTGCCATTCCAGTAGATGAGCGCCAGCCCCTTCTCATGGATCTCGCCGTGCAGCTCGCGGGCAATGTGCGCGATGAGCTTGTGGCGCACCTCCTCGGCGTCAGGGGGCGGCAGGGACGCCTGCCGGGCCTCAGTTTCGGCTTCGGCCTGAGCGGTCTGAAGCCGGGCATCAAAGACGGCAAGGAGCTGCTTCCGCGTCGCCAACGGCAGGTTTGCCTTGGGGGTCGGTGGGGCGTCGAACAGCGCGGCCTCCGGGTCTTTCGCCCGCTCGGCGGCCTGCACTTCGGCCTCCAGCTCGATGATCAGGGCATTCCAGGCCCGCCACTGGCGTTCTAACGCTTTGCGAAGGGTCGCCTGAGCCTCGATGACGCTTCGATCCTGCTGCTGTGTCATACGCCGCCCTCCACAACACGCACTGGCAGCAGCGCCTCATTCGTAGGCAACGGCGCCCGGATGCCCAGCGCCCCGATCTGCACGTCAACGGCGGTGCCGGGCGATACTTGGATGCTGGGGGCGACGCGGCCTGTGCGGTCGGTCAGGCCAACGAACAGCACCGCACCATCAGCGACGCGCACCAACTCGACGCGCACACCCTCCAGCGGGCGGGGGCAGCCGCTCTCAGTTGCCTTCGTCACCGCGCACACCTCAATCGTGGCTGCGCGGGCCTGAGGCGAGACGCTGGCCGTGCTTGGCGTGGGCAATGGGGTCAGCACCGTAAGTTGCGGCGCGGTGCTACCCACACCCGTGCCGCCCGCGCTCACTGTCGGGGCATCTCCGCTCGCGCTCACCGTCGGGGCGCTGACGCCCTGGCTGCCAGGAGTCGTTGCCGTTGCAGCGGCACCAGGGCGTACCGGGTTGAGCGGGCGCAGGTTGGGGCCGAACATCCAGCCGGGCACGACGGAGTCAAGCGGTTGCACCTTAACCCAGCCGGCATACGCCTCGCCCATCAGTATTACGACGGCGCCTTCGGGGTATACCGCCAGTTCATCGTCATCACTCGGCGGGGCTGCGGCGTACAGACGGGTGCCATCGACTACGACGACGGCTTCGCCAGCGATGCTCTTTTCCTTGATTACCTCGCGGGCGTCGGTAACAGGCGTAGGGGCGACGTTCGCCGCAACCGGCTGGCTCGTTGGCGGCGGCACAGTTGGGGCCGTCGTCGGAGCAGCGGGGATGTCATTCTGAGCGCGCAGCACATCCTGAACCGGGGCCAGGCTCGGAGGGCCAACCATCAGCCGGTAGCGGCCAGGAGCGCCCACGGCGGGGGGCATCGGAGGCGGGTCAGTGCGCCGCGACGAGGCAACAACAAGCAGCGCGTACCCATCCCAATCTGGCGCGACGAGGAGCTGCGAGCGTAGCGTAAAGCCCGGCACCACATCATCATTACCGGCCCATGCGCGCCAGCCGGCCAGGCTGGTTGAGGGATCGGTAAAGTTTGCTTCAGGCCGATACAGCGTGATCGCCGGGTCAGCGCCAGGCCCCAGGTCATACGTGACAGCAACGAGCTGCACGCCGGCCTTCACGGGCACCCAAAAGAAATCATGATCGCCAGCGGAACACTGCCCCTGAACAGGGCAAACAAGGCTGAGATCAAAGGGCACGCCCCAGACGAGGGTGGCCGCTGTCTCTGGACTATAGTTGTTCTCGAATACATCGCCTACCGTGGCCGCAACGGGGCGGAGCGCCTGCTGTGTGGCCGCTGCTGGGTTTGCCGTGGGCTGCTCGGCGGCTGACGAGCGGGCGCTGAAGCTATAGATTCGCCCGCGCATATGTCCCGGCGCTTTGTTCTCAACAACCACCAGATACCAGCCGTCGCCATTGGTTGTAACTTTCACCTCGGCGTCGGTGGTGCCTGGCCTCAGATCATCGTTTTCAGTGAGGGGCGTAGCGGTGTCCTCGGCACGGTAGAGCCGGATGAACGGGTCAATGCCAGTAGAGCTACTGGCTCGAAGCGTATAGGTCCGCCCGCCCTTCAGAAGCAGGCTAAATACGTCAATGCTGTCATCGACGAAGGTAAGATTGCTGTTTTCAACCTCTGTCGGCAGCGAACACGGGCGGGTTAGCGAGTCGTTCGGCTCGCAGAGATCAGGCTGTGTCCCTGGCTCTGGGGTAGGGGTGGCCGTGCCGCTCGTCGAGCCGCCGCTCGTCGAGCCGCCGTCCGTCGAGCCGCTGTCCGTACCTGGCTCCTGACCTGCCGGGGCCGTATAAATCGGCGTCATCACTACTGCGGTGCCCAAAATCGGCGCGTTCGGATCGGGATTTGGTGTAGCCGACGGCAACATGGTCGCTGTGGAAAGCGGCGACGGGACCGGCACCGTAGCGATCACTGTTGGTGTGCGCGAGGGAACCGGCAGGTCGGTTGGCTCCGGGGTTGGTGTCCACGGGAGCGATTGGGCTGCCGCTTTGCCACCCCACGATGCGATCAGCGGCAGCACCAGCGGAGCCAGAGCAATCCCCGCAACCAGGGCCATTGCAATGAGGCTTGGTGTTCTGAAACGCATGAGAGTAACGTTATCGCCTCGCGCCGCGAGTTACGCCGCCGACGCGCAATCGCCGGGACGTAGTTGCTTCTCCTGTCGAGGGAGCGGCTTCACCAGCGGGCGCTTTTGCCCCGGCTGATAGGGCCGGATTCCGTAGTGCAGGTGCCGGTGCTGAAGCTGGGCCAGACGATGCAACCGAAGCCGTGGGGGATACGTTTCCCCCTTGTCCTAAATGTGCATCAGAACCATTACCAGCGTGCGTAATCCCTACCGCCGCGCCAGTGGGCGCCTGTGCGCCGTTCCCTGCCGCTGCCGGAGTGGAAGCTGGGGCGGAAGCCGGGGCGGGAAACGCAGGCACTCCTACCGCCGCGCCAGCGGGCACCTGTACGCCATTCCCTGCCACTACCGGGGCCGCAGCTAAGGCGGAAGCCGGGGTGGGAGCCGCAGGCACCCCTACTGCCGCGCCAACGGGCGCTTGCGCGCCGTTCCCTACTGCTGTCGGGATGGAAGCTGGAAGCCCCTCGACCACTGCGCCAGTGGGCACCTGTACGCCATTCCCTGCCACTGCCAGGCTGGAAGCTGGAACAGCAACCGCAGGTGCCTCTATCACCGCGCCAGCGGGCGCCTGCACGCCGTTCGCTACCGCTGCCGGGGTGGAAGTGGAAGCTGGGGCGGGAGCCGCAGGTGTTCCCACCGCCGCGCCAGTGGGCGCCTGTACACCTGCCGGCTGTCGGAGGCGCTGCGCTGCTGAAGAGCTGTGAGCTACCGTGCTCGTCATGCCGGGAGCTACCTGCGAGCCTGGGCCGCTAGTTGCTGCCGCAGCCGGTTCGGATGCTGCGGGTGGTACGGCTAATGAACCACTCGACGAAGGGCCAATTACCGGGGCCACACTGACGGATGTAGCGCCCTTTGTCGCTCCGCCAGCGGGCGCCTGTGCGCCGTTTCTTGCCGACGGGGCAGCAGCCACAGGTGCCCCTACCGGCGCGCCGGTAGGCGGCAGCATGGATCTCGCCAGGGAGGCGATGCCGCCAGCGATCCGCTCGCGCTGCTTGTTACCCGCCAGTTTGGCTGCCTGCTGTTCGCGCTCTGCCTCCTCGCGGATCTGATGCACGGCAACCTCCCCAGCGACCCGATCAGCCGGCGACGCATTCGGGCGGGCCAGCGCCTCATTCCACCGTCGCAAGCTGTTTACGACAGCTTCCTGACGCTGGAGCCAGGCACGATCCTCGGCCACGCTCGGATCATCGGCAGGGCGTCGATCAAGCTGCTGCTGCTCGCGGGTGAGTTGCTGCTGGGCCAGACCAATGCTACTGCGAATAACAAGCTGAGGCGTACTGCCGCTCACAGGGTCACGCTGGCCCTCCGTGGCCTGCACCGTGCCCCAGGCCCGCTGCGCTGTCTCCTGCTCGCGCCGCGTATCAGCATCACCGCGCACCTGGCGCTGTAGCCGCTCGGCCTCGTCGAGCTGCTGCCGAAGCCGGGCCACCTCCGCGCTCACCCCCTCGGCCTGCTGCGACAAGCGCCGGATCTCCCGCTCATTCAGGACAGAAGACTGCTGCACCGCGGCGCGGCCTTGTGCGGTCGCAAGCTGCTGCTGTACTAACGCCCGCTCCGCCTGTGCGCGCTGAAGAGCTTTGCCCACAACCTCCACCTCAGCGTCGGCCTGGCGCTCTGCCGCCGCAAGGTCGGCAGCCGAATCACCTGTGGCCTGACTGCTCTGGGCTGAGACAGTATTCAGTGGTGTCGTCTCTGACACATATGGATTGTCCGGCGACGCTGGTGCGAGGCCACGCAGTCGTTGGGCAGCGCTGCTGTTCTGGCTGCCAGCCGCTCCAAAGGCCAGAGCAACCGGCGCATTGGCCGGAGAACTGGTCGGCGAGCTGCTGATAGCCTCGTCGCGCAGCTCCATCGCGGCGATGATCTCTTTCTGCCGCCGCTCGGCCTCGGCCCGATCCTGCCAGCGTATACTCTGGCGCAGCGGATCGTCGATAAAGCCAGCCGCATCGGTTACAGCGCGCCCCACATCGTTGAAGGTTCGCACTGCGGAGGCATTGAGCGCCGACGAGTAGGCCGCGCGCGCCGCCCGGTTGCCAGCCTGCCGTATCTCTTTGTCGCTGGCTCCGCTCGCCCGCGCATCGGCCTCTGCTCGGTCGCGGGCGCCCGCCGCAGCCTCCTGGGCTGCCGTATGACCCCTCAGCGCCATGCCGGCAGCGAGGCCCATGCCCCCAACGGCGCCCAACACCGCGGCGGGGGCGGCCCCCAGGGTTGTGCTACTCAAGTCTGAGACTGTCGAAAAGATGACGCGCCCGGTATTCACCAGCAGCATCACCAGCACGACGAGGGCGAGAAGACCGATGAAGGCCACCAGGCCCGCATTGACTCCAGACGATCCTGCGGTGGTGCTGATCACAAAGCCCACGAGGGTCACACCGATGGTTGTCAGAACGCTCTGCTTCAGGAGTTCGATGCCGGTGCGAATGATGCTTGATAACATTCCCTCTGTCGGTACAAAGAGCGCAAACACCAGGCCAATCGACAGAGCAAACCACAGACTCACTAGGCCCAGAGCAAAAAGAAGCTGAATAACCTGCTCCAGCACCGCAGCAATCACCAGAAAGAGGCCGAAGAGTTGGCGCACCGCGCCATCCATCGCCAGCCCCACGATTCTCCGGCGATCCTCTTCATCGGCGGCATTGCCAGGGTTGCGGCTGTAGAAGCCGACAAACTGCACGCTGCCATTGCTCGCCCCCATTGAGGCAGTGGGGTATTCGCCGCCCTCCCAGAACACACGAGGCAGCGCCGGCGCATTTTCTGACGCCCCTGACTCTGAGGTGCAATGTATATCTTCCGCCGTCGCAAACAAGTAGTTTGCGGCAATGTCGTTGATCATTATCCCCGGCGTCGTGCGCGGCGGCACGGCACCGCCGCACTTCTCATCGGGGTAGATAGTGGCCGTAGGGGGCATGAGATCGCCGGGGCGCGAGGTGCCGCCCGTAAGCATCTGCGCGGCGCCGGCGGTTGTCAGCGAGTCCTTCGCCATCTCCGCCGCGGCCTGGCTCAAAATCACCCTGCCGTTCTCAGAGGCCGCCATGAGCTGCGCCCCATACGTGAACACGATGAGGGCAAACACGCCGTTCCGTATGCCGCGCTTCAGGTCAACCCAATTCAATTCCGCAATGGCACGCAGCGAGAAGCCGATCACAAACACAATGACGGCGATCACCACCGCCTGCGCCCAGGCCACGCTCGCGCCCTTCAGCAGCCCGTCGAACACCGCGGCCATCACGTCGTTGACGAGCCAATTGCGTTGCTCCTCAATCCAGCGCGAGACAAGCAACAAGTTGCCGTTGAAAAACCATCCAAGTTGCGCTAAGAAGCGCAGAAACGTCACAATGCCCTCATCGACATAGCAGCCGATATTGAGGTCGCAGGCCGCATAGGTCGGGCGGGGCCAGAGGGCTACTGTTAACGCCAGGATGAGGCCCAGCGCGAGGAAAGCGTGCTGCGTTCGCCGTCGCATATCACCGCCCTCTGCGGCGCGTACCTGCGCCGTGTCGCTGCCGCCCCTGGCTCGCACGGGCCTGTGCCCAGACAAACAGCCCCAGGCCCACGCCGGCCAGGATCAGGCCGCCGACGATGAGCCAGAACACGCGGTTGCCACCAGCCTCCGGCTCTACATCACCACTCACCAAGATCGGCTCACTCAGGTTGCCACCCGCAACGGCGGTGCTATCAACTCCAGCGGTCGCTGCGGAAAGCGTACCGGGTACGCCGTCAGGAAACGCAGGATCATCTAACTCGAACGGCACTCGGAAGAGCAGGGCACCGTCGCGGGCAAAGGCGATGATTAGTGGCGTACCATCGAGCGGGAAGCGCATACCGCCTTCGTCGGTATTACTATCCATCTGAAGCACAGCACCCTCAGCCGTCGCAATCTCACGTATCCAGATGCTCGCCCCCTCGATGTGTACCTCGGCAGTTCCGCGCTCATCTGTCGTTAGGGTGTAGCTCTGCCCCACGCCATCCTCTGCACTCACTACTAGACCGGGCTGTGGGTGCGCGTCGATGTCATGGATGATCACCGTAACGGTTGTAGCCATCTGTTGTACTGCTTGATTGCCGCTTTCCAACAGAGTCGTAAAGGCGAGTATGGCAGACAAGACAAGATGGAGCGCATTCATCGTAGACACCTATCGAGGAGGGCGAGTAATCACTGCTAATCGCTGCTGATAATAGCGATTAGCAAAGACATTCTTCGTCAATACTACGCCGTCAGGGTAATTCGCTGCATGAACCATGTCGCCGGTGCCATCCCCATCAGCATCACCGACATAGATTCCGACGTGACGAATACCTGTGAACCCGGTCGAGCCGACAGGGCCGCCCGTGAACAGCATCAGGTCGCCCGGCTGGATTTCCGCCGCTTCAACACGCTGATACAGCTTCTGGTTGCTCGTGCCATGGCCGATGCTGATGCCATTTACCTGATAGGCGTACCACGTTAGGCCGCTGCAATCGAAACATGGGTAGGAGGCACACGCCGGAGTTACACACTGACCATCGGCACACCCACTACAGGGCGAAAAGCCTTTTCCGCCCCAGCAGTATTGACGGCCCAACTGCGACAGTGCGGCCTGAGCGATTGCGTCTGCGCTGCCACCAACTGTGACTGGCTGCGCGGCTTGGCGCGCAGGATCAGGCGCGGCCCCAAACAGCCCATTCGTCGAGCAGTTGGGATCGTCCGGCCCGGCCACGAACTGCACGCGCATATCCTCGTGAACACCGCCGCTGCCCTCTGACAGCGGCCCATCTAGGCGCAACTCTGCAACCTGTACCTGACCATCGGGCGCGAACAGGTCAACGTGCATCGTTGATCGACCCGTGGGAATCTGTGTCGTTGTCTCCAGCGCGGATGATGGCGCCGGCAGATCGCTGACTGCCGCAGCCTCCGGCGACCAGCGCCACACGTTGCTACGAATGCGCCCGTCGGCCCCCTGCACCTGCGAGATAGCGAGCTGGCGGTAGGGGTCAAACGTGAGCGGCTGGCCGGGGTTGTTCCATTCCACACTGATGCGATATAGCCGTTCCAGCACCTCGCCCTGGTGCCGTGTGGCGCTCTGCCCCGCAACGGTGAGCATGGCATCGACACCGCCCCCCAGATTCACAATGGTGCCGATGGGAAAGTTGGCCGACTCGCGGATATAGGCAGTTGGCGTCACGACTGGCAACCCATACTCGCGCTCATACGGCTCAGTCAGCCGGGTGCGCGTGCGCGTCGTCGGCGTGCCATTGACGATCACCGTCTCTTCGCCGTCGTCTACCTCAATTGTCGGGAGCGGCGTCGGCGTCGGGCACGTCATTCGGGGCGGCTGGCTGGCAAGCTGCGTAGCGGTGAGCAGCCATTGACAGCCTGTACCGAACACCAGCAGCCCCAGACCCAGCAGCACCGCCCCCAGCCGAGCTACGGGCGATAGCTGTGCCATGCCTCCACCCTCCAGACGTCATCTATCAGCACCATCGAGAGGCGCACGCCGGACTCGCCCTTCTCGTGCAGTGAGCGCACGACCAGTTCGGCGCGATTCCCATCCACGGTCGACTCAGTAATCTCCACACTTTGCTGCGGCCCCAGGCGATTCTCAGTCCAGTCGCGCCACTCGCCATGCTGCGAGGTGAGACGCACATCGGTGGCGGTGCCCGCTACGGCAATCCGCCGCAGCGTTGTCTCCTCCCAGGAGCCGAGGGCCGTTACAAACTCGCGGGCGACGTCATCCGGCGTGACAGCAGGGGCAGCGGGCGTGGCCTGGCCGCCACAGGCGGCCAGCAGCACGAGGGCAAGCGCGATGAGAGTGAAATGTCGTGCCATTGTCAGGACTCCGCTTGGGTAGTAAGGGCGGGTAGATGGACCTCTCGGTAGGTCATTCGTGACTGATAGTTCCGCTCGTCAATGATGATCAGCCCGGCGTGGGCGCCGTCGGGCGTAGCGAACAGATACGTGCGCCGCTGACGGTCGAGGATGCGACGCGGCTGATCGATAGTGCCAGGGGTAACACCATCGAGCCAGGGCTGGCCCAGGGGCCGGTCAAGGGGCCGTCGGGCCAGGTAGCTCCGCGTCGGCCAGGGGAAAGTTTCGCCCGCGCCTGTCTCAATTTCGTTCCAGCTCGCCACGAGCACATCGGTCTGCGGGTCATAGCCCAGGCCCGGCTCGATGCCGTAGTCGATTTCTGGCGAGAAGGAGCCGTCAGGACTGTGCTGCGCTATCACCTCCACCGGGCCAAAGCTGCGCCCCCCATCGGTGGAAATGCTTGCCAGCACCATGCCGCTGCCGTAGTTGCTCCAGGCTGCCACCACCAGGCCGTCACCACGGGGCACCGCTAGAAGCTGCGGGCGGATCGTCGGGTCGCTCACTGCCTCCGCCGGCATCGGTGCCTGCGTGGCACGCACCCAGGCCACCCCGTCGTCGCTACGGTAGAGATGCAGATGCGGCTGGGGGTTTGCCGTCGTACCGGCCCGTGTTGTCAGCACGATCCGGCTCTTCCGCCCTCCCAGCTCCAGCAGACCGAGATCGGCCCGGTACTCATCCGTGGCCGGGCCGATAGCTGTCCAGGTCCAGGCGCCGCCAGGCGCCGCATAGCCGTAGCGAAGCTGGCTGTTGAACGGCTCCGGGCCAATGATGAGGGCGTGCCAGCCACCTTCGCTATCGGCGCGAAGTGCCTGCACGCTGCCCTCCGTCAACTCGCGGGGCAGGCTCCAGGTTTTCCCGTCGTCGCTGCTTGTCACCTCGTACACTACCGAAACGGTGTCAGGGTCGCCGGAGGCATAGAGCAGTCGTAGCTCGCCGCCAGGCGCGGCGGCCACTGCGACGCCGCCATAGTTCCGTGTCACCGGGGCGGTGTTGACGGTCTGGGGGTTGCGCCAGGCGCCACCAGGCCCGCGGCTCGTCACCCACACCTGGCCGTCGGAGGCTTCATCGGGACGCCAACCGAAGGCGATCCAGGCAATCACCGGCCCGTTCGCCCGTGAGTTGTAGACCCATGCCAGCCCACGCTCGCGCACAACGCCTGTAGCGTCCTGTAGCTCCTGGGGCGAGCTGATTGCCGCCGGGGGCTGGGGTGTAGGCGGAACGCGAGGACGCGGCGTATCTGTTGGCATGGGCGTCACTGTCGGTGTAAGCGGTGCCGGCGTACAGGTTGGATACACCACCCAGGCCGTTGCGCTGGCGGCTGGCGTCGCCGTCGGTGGCGGGCTGGGCGACTGGATGCGTGGCGTAGCCGTCGGCGGGGCAGGCGTGGGCGGGAGCGGCTGCCGTGCCCCATAGGGCCAGCAGCCGCCCGCCTCCGCCGTGGCACGGCTCTGCCCAACCGTCAGTGGGACAGTCCCACAGCCGGCCAGGAGCGCCGCGCCGAACAGCGCGAGCAGCAGGGAGGCCACGCTACGCGGCATCGCCCTCCCCCTCGTCGCTATACATGCCAGGGGCTGGGGGCAGCGGCTCCGGGGCGCGGGCCGGGGGTAGTTCCGGGCCGAGCTGGGGTGCGAGGCCCGTCACTGCGGGCGCTGACAGCACCGGCGGAGACTCTGCCAGCTTGACAGAGAGCGAGGCTGCGGGTGCCTCCGATGGGGCCGTATCAGCCGGTTCAATACCGCGCACCGGCACCTGGATCAGCGGCCAGCCCCCCTGCTGGATCACCATCGTGGCGCCAACGACAACCAGCAGACCGAAGAAAAGGAGCCAGGGCAGGAGGCTCATGAGTAGCGTCGGCTCGTTGGGGTCAGCAGTGACCGGAAGGCGCTGCGGCACCGGCACGATCCGCACGGGCACGCTGCTGGTGTTGTTGTCGGGGGGATCGCCAGGCGTCGAGGTGGTGACGGTCGCCGTATTCAAGACGGTGCCAGGGGAGGCGTCGGAGGGCACGCGGGCGGTGACGCGGATCGTCACCGCCTCGCCAGGAGCCAGGTTTGCCGGGAAGGCTATCACCTCGCGGCCCTGCACAATGATGTCGCCCCGGTCAGAGGCAAGGTCGATCACCTCCAGCGGCTCCGGCACAAAATCCCGCACCACCACATCGGCAACCCCGATGCTGCCCAGGCTTGTCGAAATGCGGAGCGTAAAGATCACGATGCCGCCGGGTGCCACTTCCTGCTTATCGGCCAGCTTCTCAATCATCAGATCCGTCGCCGGGCCTGGTGTAGCCGTGGGCGGCGGCTGAGTGGCCGTCGGGGTGGGGGTGGCCGTCGGGGTGGCCGACGGCCTGGGCCGATCTTCCGGCGGCGGCTCATCAGTAGGCGTCGCCGTTGGCGGCACGGGGGTGCTGGTGGGTGGCACCGTAGTGCTGGTGGGTGGCACCGTGGTGCTGGTGGGCGGCTCCGGGGTGGGCGGGGGCGGCGTCTCCGTGGGTAGATTCGCCAGGGGCGCCGCGCCGGCGGGGATCGGGGCGGGGAGGGTTGCCCCTATCACGATCACCAGCGTAAACGCTACCAGAGCAGCCAGGGTCGCGCCGAGTACGTTGTAGATAGGTAGGCGCATCCGAGTGACTCCTTCGTTCATTTCCGAAGCAGGGGCAGGTAGAGCGAGTATTGCCCGCTTGTGGTGGCCGCCGTCGAGGCCGGGCCATACACATTTTCCGTTCCGCCTGTCTCCACTTCCACCAGCCAGTAGTACAGCGTGCCAGCGCCAGGCCCAGGGGCGCTCGCGTCCGTCACGGTGTAGTCGCCGCCAGCGCTGCCGACGCTGCTGCGCTGCCCCACAATCACTGCGTTCGCGGTAAGCCAGTTCGTCGTCGTGCGCTTCACCACGAACCGGCTGGTATTGCGCTCTTCGAGCGTGCCCCAGCGGATTAGCACCGTGCCGTCAGCCTGGCGCTCTGCCTTGAAGTAGCTCAGGTTAACCGCCGATGTGGGGCTGTATAGGCCGATGTCGAGGCTCATATCCTCGCGCTGCGTGGTAGTCAGCGCCGTCACGGGGATCGGCGCCGTCGTGATGGTGTACTCCGCCAGGCTGCCAGCCAGCGCCGAGGGGGCGATCCGAATGGCGTAGCGCCCCAGGCGCAGCCCGCCGAAGCGATAGCCACCGTTGGCGTCAGTGGTGACGCGGGCCAGCACCTCCTCTGTCTCCGGGTCAAGCAACTCCAACGGCACATCGCCCAGACCTGGCTCACCGGGGTCGGGGCTGCCGTTTTGATTGCGGTCGATCCAGATGAGATCGCCCACGGCGCCCCAAATCAGGGGGTCGTCGTCGGTGGTGCTGGTGTCTATCGGCGTCGGGTCAGGCCCGGTGCTGCCATCATCTGTGACGGTAGCGACGTTGATGGCCCGCTCCACGCCCGCCGGCAGCGGGTTGTCGAGCTGCACGCGCATCGTGAGCGTAACCACCTCGCCCGCTCCGAGTTGGGGGATAGTCTGGATGAACGTGCCGTTGGCACCGGCCAGCCACCCGTCGCCGGTCAGCACCTCGCCTGCGGGCGGCTCCTCTGTGACCAGCACGCCGGTCGCAGTGATCAGGCCGGAGTTCGTGACCACCAGGCGATAGGTCAGCAGATCGCCCGGCTGGGCGCTGCTCACGCCGTTGCTCTTCGTGATGCTCAGATCGGGCTTCAGGACGGTCAGGGGATGATCATCCTCGTTGTTGCCCGGCGTCGGGTCGTCCGTGCTGGAGTCGACATGGGCCACATTCACCCGGTTGGTGCTAACACCAACTCCAAAGAGGCGACCCACCAGCATAATCGTGCCGCCGTTGCCAGAGTCTACGTCGCCCAGCTCCCAGGTGAGGATGTTTCCGCTCGTGCTGGTGGCCGCAGGCGACGCCTGGATGAGCGTGAAGCCTGCCGGCAGCGTATCGGTCACAACGACAGCATTGGCGAGCGCCGGGCCGCCATTGTGATAGCGCAGGGTGTAGGTCACAGTCGAGCCGCTGCGAATCGGCCCAGGGGTGCCGTCCTTGACGATGCTCAGGTCAGCTTCCACCGTGATGGGGGTGTTGTGCGTATCGGTGTTGTTGTCAGGATCACGATCCTCTTCAGGGCTGTCTACAGTTGCCGTGTTTACCAGCCGACCACGGGCCGCGGTGCTGATGTTCACCGAGATCGTCACCGTGCGCTCGTCGCCCGACGCCAGCGCCCCCAGCTCCCAGATAAGCACCTGGCCGGCGCGGGTCGTCGGCAATGGGGCCGCGTCGAGGAAGGACAAGCTGACCGGCAGCGTATCGGTCACAACCACCAAGGAGGCTGCCGCTGGCCCGTCGTTGCGGATCGTCAGAGTGTAGGTATACGCCTCGCCGGCGCGAGCGATGGCCGGGTCGCCGGTTTTCACCACCGACAGATCCACCGTCTGAACCGTCGTCGTTGAGTCGTCGGTGTTGTCGCCGCGGTTAGGGTCGTCCGTCGTCGAGGCAATGGTGGCGGTGTTCACCTTGTCCTCGCTGGCCTGGCTCGTGACGAGCTGGCCCACAACGGTGATCGTGCCGGAGGCGCCCACATCCTGATCGCCCAGATCCCAGGTCAGCACGCTGCCACTGGTGCCCGTGGGCGCCGGGGTAGCTTGCCGGAAGGTGAAGCCCGCCGGCAGGGTGTCGCGGATCTCCACGTCCTCCGCAAGCGAGGGGCCAGCGTTGGCCCAGGTGAGGGTGTAGGTGACGGTGCTGCCACTCAGGATTGGCCCGGTGAGACCGTCCTTGACGATGCTCAAATCCGCGTTGGGCCGCACAATCGTGCTGTCCTCGTGGATATTGTTCGTTTCGTCCCGATCCGGCGTCGTCGTGTCAACGCTGACGCGGTTGACGAAGAGGGCGTCGCGGGGCGTAGTTGACGGCACGCGCAGCCGCAACGTCACTGTCACCGCCTGGCCGGCGGGGATGGTGCCGAGATTCCAGCGGGCCGGGGCCACGCTGATGGGCGGCGTGGCACTCACGAGGGTCATGCCGGGCGGCAGGAAGTCGCGCAGCGTGACACCCTGGGCGTCGGCAGGGCCGCGGTTCTCAACGCGCACCGTGGCGGCGAAGGGCAGCCCGGCGACGATGTAATCGGGCATATCCTTCAGCACCAGCACATCGCTTGTCTCGATGTCGGTTGTGCTGGTGTCAGTGTTGTTGCCGGGGTTGGGGTCGTCATTCGAGCCGCCGCCGGGCTGATCAGAGCCGCCGTCGGTGATGGTGGCCTGGTTGACCACAGTGATCGTAGGGTTGAACTGGATCGGCTCCGTGGCGACGGTGATGTTGATCACACCGCTCTGGCCTACCGCTAGATTGCCCACATTCCAGGTGAGTGTGCTGCCGCTCTGGGAGGCCGGTGCCGGACTGGCGCTCACAAATGTCACATCCGACGGCAGCTCGTCAGTCACAATGACGGCGCGGGCCGCGCTGGGGCCGTCGTTGGCGTAGGCCAGGGTGTAGGCGATTTGATTGCCCGCCGTCACGCGGGCCGGGCCGGCTTTCTGGATGCGAAGGTCGGCCTGGCGCCGGATGATCGTCGTGCTATCATCGGTGTTGTTGCTGGAGTCACGATCCGAGGTGCCGCTGGTGATGGCGACGTTCACGACGGTGGAGCCGCCGTCGAGGCCGGCATCGGCGCGCAGCGTCAGGGTGATGGTGCGCTCTTCAAGGTCGCCCAGCGTGCCGAGATTCCAGCGGTAGGTAGCGCCGGTGTTGCTCGCCGGCGCTGGACTGGCGGAAACGAACGTCACGCCTGCGGGCATCATGTCCTCAACCTGCACGTTCGTTGCGGGCGCCGGCCCCTGATTGCGGATCGTCAGGGTCGCGGTGAAGGTACTGCCAGCCACAGCGAGTGGCGAGGCGTCCTTGATAATCAGCAGATCGCTCGTCCAGACCGCGCTAGGCACCGATGACTCATTGTTGGCGATGCTGGTTTCCGGCGTCGAAGTGCTGATCCGGGCGGTGTTGAAGAAATCCTCGCGGGCCACACTCGTCGTAGCTATGCCGGTCACGACGATGCGCCCGCTGGCTCCTGCCGCCAGCGTACCCACATTCACGCTGATGTTGCTGCTCATACCAGAGACCGAGCAACCCGCAGAGCAGTTCCAGCTCACGTCGCTGATCTGCACGGGCACCGCGTCGGTGATGACCACGTTGCGGGCCGCCGCTGGGCCGTTGTTGGAGTAGTCGAGGTAGTACGTAACGGTCGTGCCGGAAGCTGCCGGGAAGGTCGTAGGCGACGACTTCACAATCGCCACATCGGCCCGCTCCACCAGCGTATCCCAGGAGGAGGCGTTATCGCTTGGGGTATCGCCAGGAGTGGAGGTGCTGATGCTGACGTTATTCGTCAGCATGTCGCCATTCATCAGCGCCGCGTTTGCCTCCACCACCACAGCGATGGAGCCACTGGCCCCCGCGTTCACCGTGCCAATCGCCCAGGTAAGGGTGTTGCCGCTCTGGCTCGTCGGCGCCGGGCTGGCGCTCACGAAGGTCACGCCAGCGGGGAATGTATCGACGATGCTCACACCCGCCGCCGCCGCGTTGCCGTTGTTGTCATAGCTGACGGTATAGGTGAGCTGGTCGCCTGCCGTCACGCGGGCCGGGCCGCTCTTCGACACCCGCACGTTGGGGGTGATGATCGTCGTGCTGCTGGTGCTGGTGTTATCGCCGGGGTTATCGCCGGGCGTCGTCGTGCTGATGGTGACATTGTTTGTCAGCACTGCGCCTCGTGGTAGGCCCGTGCTGAACTGCACGCGCACCGTGATGCTGCCGCTACCACCCACATTCACGGTGCCAACGTTCCACGTAAGTGTGCTGCCGCTCTGGCTCGTCGGCGCCGGACTGGCGCTCACGAAGGTGGCACCCGTTGGCAGGGTATCGACGACACTCACCGCTCCTGCCGCCGCCGAGCCGGTGTTGTCGTAGCTGATGGTGTAGTCCACCAGGCCGCCAGGCAATGAGGTAGCCGGGCCGCTCTTCGACACGCGCACGTTGGGGGCGATCACCGTCGTGCTGCTGGTGCTGGTGTTATCGCCGGGGTTGTCGCCGGGCGTTGAGGTGCTGATGCTGACATTGTTTGTCAGCGTCGAGCCAGGCGGGGCGTTGCTGGCGGCTCGCGCCACAAGGGTGATGCTCCCGCTGGCGCCCACGTTCACCATGCCCACGTTCCACGTTACGGTGTTGCCGCTCTGTGACGAGGGCGCGGGGTTCGAGCTGATAAACGAAGTGCCCGCCGGCAGGGTATCGACGACGCTTACCCCCGCCGCAGCCGCCGTGCCGTTGTTGCCGTAGGAGAGGGTGTAGCTGATGTCGCCGTTGGGCAGCACTGTCGCCGTGCCGGTTTTTGCCACAAAGACGTTTGGCACGATGATGGTGGTGGAGTGCGTGTCGGTATTGTCGCCAGGGTTATCACCGCTGCTGCTGGTGCTGACGCTGACGCTGTTTGTCACGCTGCCCCGCGTGGCGCTGCCGACGGTTGCATTGAGGGTGATCGTCGCGCTGGCGCCAACGGCGAAATCACCCAGGTTCCAGCTCACGATGTTGCCGCTTAGGCTCGCTGGGACGGGGGCCGCGCTCGCGTAGCTCACCCCTGCCGGCAGGGTATCGACGGCAGAGACGTTGCGGGCGATGCCGGGGCCGTCGTTGGTCACGACGATGCTGTAGCTGATGGTGCCGTTAGGCAGCACCGTCACCGTGCCAGTTTTGCTCACCCGGATATTGGCGCCGTCGGTCAGGCCAATGTCATAGGTCAGGTTGATCTCGCTGCGTGGCCCAGCCCCCACAGCGATTACGCCGCTGCCGTCAGCATCACTATCTACGGCATCGTTGCCGCCCTGATTGGCCGCTGTCACGGAGAGGCCGTAGAGAGGTTGGCCGGCGTTGAACATCGCCGGGTCAATCCGCACCTGATAGCCCTGATAGGGGGCCACGTAGAAGCGCCACAGGTCGCCCGCACCCGTCACATTCCCCGTGGTGACGGTTGCCAAGACGGTGCCGCTGCCGTTGAGGAGCTGGAGGCGCACGCCAGTAATATCAGGCTCGCCGGCGTCCTGTACGCCATTGCCGTTCGAGTCCCTCCACACCCGGTTTCCAATAGCCCGCCAGATACACAGCAGTTCCACATCGCCCAGGCCCGCCGCTTTAGAAAAGGCCGTGGGCCTGTCGTCAATCAACTCCTCGCGGGCTGTCCACTGGCCGCCGGAGAGATCAAACCAATAAGCGCCACTTGTGGCAGCGCGGTATTGGGCCAGGCCCGATGTGATCACCTCGCCGCCGTAGGCGCCACTATGGCTGCCGGGCACGTAGGCCATGCCGCCCCACGCCGACTCGTAGTGCGCTGGAGCGCCAGGGCCAAACAGGCCAAAATCGTCGTCGCGGAAATACTCTGTCCCGGCGGCTGTGGGGGCGTTCCACCCGCCCGCACCGTTCGATGGGGCGCGCAGGATGTCACCCTGGGGAATGGTGTACTGCTCAGAGAAGGCAAGCGTGGTGGACATATCGCCCACCCGCGAGCGCAGGCCCAGGATCATATCGCCGTTCTCAGCGATCTCGATGTCAGCCAGAATGGGCTGATTCCAGGTCAGGCGCTCATCGTTGTTGTTGTAGAGCCGGGCGCCCCAAGGCTGCCAGCGCACTCTATCGCCATCCACGCGCTGCGCGTCGAAGGCAGCTAGGCCAAAATCGAGCACTCGCGTCCAAGTGTAGCCATTGACAGGGCCGTAGCGCAGCACGCCAGCTCGCAGATCGGCCCGGTTCTGCGACGTTTCCGCAGAGCAGGTATAGCCGACGTACAAGTTATTGCTGGCGTCATAGTGCAGCCCAAAGGGCCGGAAGTTCCCCGCCCCGCCGGGGCAGGCCGCGGCATTGGCGTCGATGCCTACCGATGAGATGCTGGCCTGGGGGTTAGCGGCCCAGGTGTTGATCACATACAGCCGCTTGTTATTGAGGTTGAGCGCCACGAGATATTGCTCAGTGGCGTCCATCTCGATGTCGCCCAGGCTCACGCGCCCGGCGAGGTTAAAGCCAATGTCGTCATGCTCGATGCTATGCACGCCGCCCATCTCCAGCGTGCCAGCTCCAGGCCAGCCATTGTTGGGGTAGGTCGATGCGGAACCGTCGCCGGGCGTATTGGGCCATCCCGCCAGGCCGCTTAGAGGTGTGGCTGGGCCGGGCACCACAGCGGGGATCTGTGCATACAGCCGCTCGGTGTTTGTGGCGCGGTCAAGGACGTAGATGGCGCCGGGGCCGCCCACACCGTAGCGCGTGGCCCGCTTGTGGAAGGCAGCAACAAAAATACGGGCGCGTCGGGTATCAGCCGGGGCGGTGCCGGGAATAGCCGGGTTCGTGCCGCTGCTAAAGGCGAGGCCATTCACAGCGCCAACGCCGATGTCGCCGGCCTCCGTGCCGTCGTTGCCAAGGCTGGCGATAGTGATGTGGCCCGCCTCGCCCAGAGCATCCGGCTTCGCGTCGCCAAACGACATGACGGCAGGATCGGTGCGCGGGGCGTCGCCGTTAGCACCGGCAGAGCTGAAGTTGTAGCTCGTGCGATCCCAGGCAGCACCGAAGCAGGAGATAGCGAAGCGCGGGCTATCCTGGCTGGGGCGGCTCAGATCCGCTCCCGAACGGATACAGTCAACGGCGCTGGCAACCGGACTTGTCGGCTGGTTGTTGTCGATCTGTGCGGCGACAGGGAACGCCCCGCCCAGAGTAAGGAGCACGCTGCTGAGAAGTAGCAGCGCGATGGCCCCAGATAGCCAGCGGGGCACACGATGCAACGGGTAGACTCTCACGAACCGAACTCCTCTCCTGAAACGAGACAACAATGGTGGGCCGAGAGTGAGCTACGAGTGTTCAAGATTGCCCCTCAAAGGGGCTTGACAAATGCCTGGTGTTTTATATGATATATATTATAAGAAACCAAGAAGCGAGACAACAATGGCAGCCGGAGGCAGGCCCACCAAACAGCACAAGCGTCCTGGTAAGCGCCACAAGCTGCTGATGGAAGTTCACGAACAAACCTGGCTCGATTTCAAAGCCTGGTGCGCTCGAAACGGCATCGTCGCCAGCGAGCTTCTTGAAGATTACATGGCTGCCACAGCTCAGGCGGATCGCACGCTCCTTATCGACACAGCTAACCCCGAAACCTGAAGGAGAAACTCCAGTGTTTGCTCGTATCACCCTCGCCATCCTCACCGCCCTGATTCTGGGTGCTGCCGTCTCCTTCATCCAGCCCACCGCCGCGCAGAGCAGCGACCGCATCCGTACCGTGGTATGGAACGATGCCAACTGTGACGGTGTGAGGCAGGACAGCGAGGCGCTGATCCCCAACCTGACGCTGACGCTCCGTTGGGCGGGTGCGAACGGCACCATCGACGCCACCGACCGGGACATCGAGCAGGCCGGCTCACTCGTGGGCCAGTACGCCTTCACCCTGGCCGCCGCCGGCGAGCCGTACTTCATTAGCTTCCGCAATGAGGACAAGCCCGCCGGGATGGTGCCCGCGCCCTTCCGCCAGGGCAGCGACCCGGCCCGCGATAACGACCTGACGATGCCGCTGACGGGCACGAGCCTCTGGGCAACCCCGGTGTTCACCATGCCCGCCGACGGCGCGATGGTCACGGGGATCGACCTGGGCCTGTGTACCCCGACCTTCGACCCCGCCAATACGGTGTACCTACCGTCGCTGAGACGGTAGCTCAGGCACCGCCTGAGAGCGAGGCACTGACAGGCAGGGAACAATCCCTGCCCGTTTTTGTTATCTGTAACCTGAAAGAGTGTCACGTTACGCTGCCCTGTGCCATCGTCTGAACTACGCTCTCGCTGCGGGCCTGGAATGAGCTGCGCCCACTCGTGTCCCATCTCCGGTATCTCTGCTGCCGTTTCCGAAGTCAAGATTATGCCGAAAACTAACCAAAACGATACCGCTCCGGGCTGGAGCTGCTGCGCTATAAGCTGCTTCAGCGCCAACGTGCGCGCCATTACCTGCTACCCCATGTCATCACCGCATCAGACTCGGAAGAAAGGTCGCATGACGCGCCAGCGGTGGCAGGGTTACATCGGGATCGCCCAGGACATGGAAGCTATAAGCCAGGTCGCGGGATGCCGCGCCGAGTTGGCCCAGGGCAGCCAGGTGAGCGGCACCGAGGCTGCGCGGCCCCTCTGCCGCAGTCAGCACCGGCAGCAGAGCCGCCAGTAGCCGTCCGTGTGCAGTGTTGACGCCGGAGCCGACAGCGGTAAATGCCGCAACGCTTCCACCCGTCGGCATTACCAGCAGCCGCTCGTCAAGCGATTGCATGATCGGGTTGGCCCAATTGCCGCTGAAGCATGTCATCGACAGCACGATGGGAAGCCGCTGCGCGTTCTTTCGGCCATCGGCGTCGTACAGATAGAACAGATAGGGCGTGGCCGCGTCCGAGCTGGTATGCGCCCATTGCCAGGGCGAGCCGTGGCCCACGTAGACCAGCAATGACGCGCCCGGCTCCTCACCGGCGGCTAGAGGCGGGCAGGCTGTGTCCCGCTGGGAGCCACCATCCCAGGCCCGGAAGAGCCGGCACCTAAGCTCGCCGGTGTTCGCATAGGTGCCAGCGGGTGCTGACGGCTGTGGGGCATAGATAAACTGGCGCACCTGCATCCCCCGTGGCAGCAGCGCAGTCGCGTCACGGATGACTGGGGAGAACGGGCCAGCCGGGTCTGTAACGCCCGTGGGCTGCACGTCGTTATCGGCCACCATCAGCGCCCGGCTCCGCCAACTCCCCGGCGGGGGCGTAGCGTGGCCCACGGTCTTGCTTACGACCGTGCGGGCCTCGTCGAGTGTGCGCGCCGGAATACGACCAATCGGCAAGTTCGGCAGCGTATCGTCACGCACGTCTGCGGCATCGAGGCGGGTGTAGCAGGTGTCACAGGCGATTTCACCCGACGGGTCGATCCCTCGCACCAAGTAGGGCGGGATGAGAGGGTCGGACACGGGGGAGTCGCTCAACACCAGGCCGGGCGTTGGGGGCCGGACCTCACCGCCGCGCATCCGAACCGTACCAGCCCCAACGAGCAGCACCGCCCGCGGCGGGGGCATCCACTGAGCCACCGCCGTAGCGATCAGGGCGCGGATTGCTGACGGGTCGCGCTCGCCATAGCTGAAGGCGTCGTAAGCCCATTGCACATCGACGACGCCGACGGTATCCCCCTGCGCCTGCTTCAAGGCAACCAGGGGCGCCAGGGCCGGCTGAAGGCTGGCGTGCGTAATGATGAGATAGCTGGCCCCTGCCTGGCCGGCGGCAGGGCCGGCGCGCAGGTCACGGGGAGAAACCGGCGACGGGGCCGGGGAAAGAGTCGGAAGCGGCTGCTGAAGGCTAGGGAAGATCAGGTCGTCGAGCAGCACCCGGTCGGTGCCCGCACTTATCAGGGCGGCCTCCAGCGTTACAGCACCGGCGGGCAGGGGTCGCTCCAGGGTTACATCGAGCAGCCGGGGGACAGCAACCGCTCCATCGTCCCAGCGGGCCAGGCCGATGCGCTGACCGTTATAGCGCAGCTCCAGCTCGTGACCACTCCGGCGGAGAGCCGGGGCTACACTCACCTGAAGGCTGGCACCGGCAGGCAAGGGCGCCGGCAGTGTCACCGGGATAGAACGCGGATCGTCGCCAGGGCGCAGCTCGAAGGCGAACCAGCCGTCTCCGCGGAGCGAGGCAACCATCGAGTCGTAGGTCTGATCTTCCTCCCAGCGTAGCGCCGTACTGCCGGTGGGCGACGCCAGAAGCCGCTGGCCTTGCCCACGGCCATAGGTCAGCCAGTAGACGGCCTCGCGGCTAAAGATCGACTCGTTACCGTCGGCTTGAAAGCGCACCGCAGCCAGACCGCCGTTACTGTCAGCGGTGACATAGGCGGGGATCTCAACACCGTTGCGCCACACCTGCACCGTCTGGGGGGCGATCTGGGCGACCGGCCATCCTGCGGCGGCCAGCGCCGGCCCCTCCAGGCTGATCACCGCCGACTGTGCAGTGGTGACGGTGAGGGCGTTCGGAGCTGCGGCCAGCTCGTTCCACACGACCGGCACCACCGGAGCAGCATCGGCGGAGGTGGTGGGGCTAACGAAGGCCAGCGCCAGGGCGAACAGGGCCACATTGGCAAGCAGACGATACCCCATGACACGTCAGGACTTAGGGTTAGGCGCCCACAGGCTCCGGGGCGGCAGCTTGCGCGAGCTGCTGAAGGATCTTGAGTCGCTCGATCAGCTCCATTTGCGCCGCGATGCTGGCTTCCAGCGCCTCGCGCCAGGTTTCGAGCTGAGGGCCGCTGAAGGCCACATCAGCATCGATCTCCGCGGGGGCAATCTCCGCCAGGGCCGCAGCGGCATCCTGTGCCTCGGCATTCGCTCGCTGAAGCGTCGTCAGAGCCCGCTCCATATCGAGGGCCGGAGCCATCACATCACCCAGCACCTTGCGCGCCGTATCAAAATCGCCGCCCACCAGGGCGCCGTAAGCGTTCGCCAGCATCCCCGCGAGCGCGTGTACCGGCTCATCCTCGCGCTGCTGGAGCAGCCGCAGCATCACGTCGCGGCCTACTGGCCCCAACTCCGGCACCACAGCCGGTGTCCCGCTGCCATTCCGCATCGTTGTCATCAGTTGACCCTCTTCACTGTAGAGGAAATACTTCCCCCACGCGAGCCATCGAGCATAGTGTACTAAGCAGGTGTGACCAGATCGAAAATCGACACCGGGGCGGGATCTCATCCCGCCCCGGTGTCGAAGGTCGAACCATGGTGTGAACTACAACGACGCTGGCAGCAACGCGAGCAGCGCAGCAGAGGCCGCGCTGATTGCCGCCAGGCCACCGCGTCGGTGACGGGCCAGCGAGATTGCCAGGCCAATGCAGAGGCAGCAGACAAAGAGGCGGATCATCAACGTACCTCGCTCGTAACCTCGCCGCGGGCCTCGCGGGCCTCTTTGACCATTTCGAGGATCGTGGCCCGTGTCCCACCGACGAGATCGGCAATCTTGTTCGCAGAGTAGGCCCAATCGGAGTTATCGGGCTTCCGCTGAAGGGCCAGCAGGCGCACTGTCTCGGCGCGGCTGAGTGGTTCAGAGGCCACCAGGGCAAGCAGTTCGGCGCGGCTCATGTCCTGTCGAACCGGGGCAGCGGTGACAGGAATAACCGAACCGCCATTTGTCGCGCCAGTATCAGGCGAACCAGCATCGTACTGGTACGGTGATCCGACGCCAATCCTGTCATTTGCCCCGGTTTCGCCTCGTCTTGCCTCAGTGGGCACACCCCGCCGAACCGATACGGACTCACGCGCCGGGGCTACACCCCAACGCCGGCGGATCACGTCGAGCGCCTGGCGCTCCTCCTCATCAGAGATGAAGGCAGAACGCACGTTGAACGCGGCGCGGCCCAGGACAGCGGTGAAGTAGCCGCCGCCCAGGGGTAAGCCACTCGGCGGCACCACACCTTCCGGCCAGCCCCCGACCCCAATGTTGGTATTGGGCCGGTCGTCGTCGGTGGAGGGCTGGTAGCCTGCCACGAAGAGTTGCATTTGCCGGCGCCAGCGCGTCGGCGTGTTCGATGCGGTCTGCGTGCCGATGATGTAACAGATGCCCAGAGCGCGATCCAAGCTCAGGTGATCGTTCGCCCACTCCCAGAAGCGTTCCACGAACCGCTCCAGGGTCGTTAGCTCGGAAATGTATACCAGCAGGAACGGGAAGGGCTTGGGGTCTGCCGCCTCGTGCCAATTCTTTGCACCCGCCTCGCGCAGCAGGGTCTTGCGCCGCTCGCGCTCACCATCGAGCCATTCCAGCGCCGGCGGGATGTCAGGGATGTCATTTGCCAGCGCGACAAGATGCGGCAGGCCAGCATAGCCTACATAGTCCAGCCCTTTGCCGTCGATGATGACGAGGTTGAGATCGTCGGGGCTGTTCCTGAGCAGCAGCACCAGCAGCATGGAGCGCAGCAGGACATCCTTGCCGCTGCCGATCTGGCCGCTGTTCAGCACGTTCACCACGGAGTTTTGGCGGCCACGGCTGAACGTGCCACACTCCAGCAGCAGGCCGCCGTTCTGGCGCACCCGCCAGCCAATCGAGAAGCGCAGCGGATCAAACCCGCCGCGCTGATCAAACCATTCGTGCTGACGAAGCAGCGAAGCCAACCCCGTCGGAGGCTGGTCTGCGGCGACGCCATACGTAGGCGCTGGATGTGCCCCGGCGCGCATCCAGGGCAGCGGTTCGGCTTTCGGACGCCCCAGCGGATCGTCAGGGTTGAGCGGCATGGCCTTCGTCCTCTGAGCAGGCGGAGCAGCGCCCAATCCTGGCGCCGGCTGCATGGACAGCCGGCGCCAAAGCTGAGTCTGCATCCAACGCTGAAGCCAACGGGCGCCGCCGGCAAGCCCGGCCAGCCGCCGCATCACCTGATCGCGCAGTTCGGCGCGCAACTCAGGTGAAACGGCAAGGGCAATGGCTCCCGCGACGATGCTCAGAACGAAGAGCAGCACGAGGAGCTGGATGCCTTGCGCTTCGCCCATTGGCAACCCCTTCCTTGCTTAACTATGCTGACTAGGCCAGCAGAGCCCATATGGCTTGGCCCTGCACCGGCATGGCCTTCGGCGTACCCTGCGACGCCATAAGCAGCCACACCACGATGACCAGCGCCAGTGCCACCAGGACGCCGCCCACTACCATCTTGCCACCTACCATCTTGCCACGCGGATCGGCGGGTAGCAAGCTCATGATTGTGCGCCAGACCACGATCAGGCCGTTCTTCACCGCCTTGATGCGCTGCCGAATGGAGTCAGGCACCAACAACTCCCAGAGCTTCCCGCCGAACACACGGGCGGCCCACTCCGGGTAGAGCGCGAATACGGCGGCCAGCACCCACGCTGTAGCCCATAGACCCCAGCCTGTTTCGGGCACCACGACGCCCATCAGATCCATGCCCATAATAATCGGCATCATGCCCAGAGCGGAGCTTGCCACATTGCCCAGCAGCACCACCAGCCAGGTGATGATCTCCTGGGGGGTACTACCCTCTTCGAGCAGGGCGCCGTCCTCAGCATACACCGCCCGGTGCGGCCAGAAAGCGCCTTGCAGCGCGGAGACGCCCAGACCGATCAGCCACGTCCACACGAAGGGGTGAAAGACCGTGTTGGGCAGCTCGGTCAGGCCGGGGATGCGCTTCAGGAAGTTGACACCGAAGTAGCCGTCTATTCGCCACATCATCAGGGCGATAAAGAGGCCGAAGGCCAGCGCCACGCCATAGGTAAAGGCACGGTAGCCACTGCGCCCAGAGCGCGAGCGCCGGCGGGCAGGGGTACGAGCGGGTGCAGCAGCACGAGCGGGTGTAGCAGCACGAGCAGGCTGCGGTGCAGCGGCAGCATCGGCAAGCTCATAGCCAACACGCCTAGCAATGGCCTCCACCGTCATCTGCTTGAACGCCGCAACAATCTGCTCCGGCTCGTACCCCTCGCTCTCCAGAAAGTCCAGCAGATCCTCTGGCGCACCATAGTCGCGGATCAGCCGCGCACGGGTCGCCGCATCCAGGCCGGTCACTGTCGCCATTGGTTGAGTCTCCTTTGCGACACCTGATGCAAGACAAACCCAACTGGCAGGTGAGCGTTGCCCGCTCCTAGACCCCTCGCAGTTCCAGGCTACGATGGTCAGCCTGCCGCCGAACAAAACCCCCTAAGCGAGCCTAGTTGCCGTCGAACCACTCTGGTACGAGCGCATTGTAGCGCACAATCCCGGTTTTTCTACAAGAAATCACCTCCAAGTTGGTCTATATCGTTGATAGCGCCCAAATCTAGCTTGTCAAGAGACTCATGCTCATCTTCCGAGTGTTCTAATCTGTCACTTGTGACAGTATTGGGACTAGTTATTGGTGCCACAAACACGTGTGGTAAGCGTCCTTGCTGTGCAAGCCAGGTAAGTGCCGACAAAATACGGGGCAGGATGACGGAGGCCAGCATATCCTCCGTCATCCCTTTCGGCAGGCCACCCCCAGCAGCGGCCACTTCCGCCTCCATTAGCACCATGCCACGCTGGGTTGCTAGGCGGATCATATCCGCTTCGTTCGCGGCCTCTGGGTAGAACTGGCGCAGACGGTCAAGCCGCGCCAGGTCAGCAGCAGAGTAGCGAACATTTTTGGGGGATGTTGCAGCCATCAACTAGCCTCGCTTCTCAGCAGCGGCGGTAGCCTGGGCGAGCTGCGCGGCCTTCAGGATAGTGGCGAACAGGATGCCGATAGCGTTGATTACCGACGCCAGGCCGTGATTGATCAGCTCGTAGTCCTCGCCCCTCACCTTCGTTTCCGCATCGAGGCGCGGCACGATGAGATCGTGCAGCAGAATAACTCCGCCGCCTGTGATCACCACATAGCGCCGGCTCTGGCGTAGCACCGGCAGCACGGCGCCGATGAGTCCCTGGCCTTGGCTGTTCAGCACATCGTCAACCTCGGCGCTAATGTCCCGCTGCCGGCCAGCCACCAGCAACCGGCGCGTGATGAGCGCCTGCTGTGCGGCGACGTTATTCAGGTCAAACTTCGGAAACTTGCTCTTCAGAGCGCGGGCAACACGGATTGTGCCGTCTCCAACGCGGTTTGTGGTCATCTGATAGCTCGGCCTCACCCGAACTGTCGTCACCTGCAAATCGCCGCCGCCCACGTCGATGATGTCGAGGGCGTCGAGATCCGTCACGGTAGAGCCGTTCGCAGCCTTCGTGACGGCTACCAGGGTGCCGGTTGTCTGGGCCTGGGGCACTACCGTCAACACATTGATCTGCCAGGTGTCCACCACGCCGTCGGTGTTCGTGCGCTCCACATTCCACCGAGCACCTTTCAGGTGGGCCTCCAGCGCCTCACGAGTTGATGGCTCAACCCCCAGCCGCTCCGGCTCGCCCTCACCAGCGCCGCGGATCGGCACGATCTCGGTATTAGGGATAGCAAAGCCAAGAATGACATTGTGAGCGCCGGGCTTATAGCCAGCGGTGTGGAGGATTTCGACGAGCGCCGCAGCCACCATCGAGCGCAGCCGCCCGTCGATGATCCGCTGGCTCGTCGGCCCAATAGGAAGATCCTCGCCATCGTGGCTCAGGGCCGTCTCCCCCATCCAGAAGGCCGGGCCGCTGTCTACGCTATAGCTGATCTCGTTGTCGCCGCCCCGGATCAGCTCGGCCTCTTTGTAGGCCGTCGGGATGCGGAGCGTCATCAGGCTACCGTCAGACATCAACACGGCGAGCTTCAAGGCGTCGTTGCCGTGGTCAAGGGCGACGACGATCCCCAACTGCCTGCCGATCCGAACCGTGGAGCGCACCCCGAACCGGGGGCGTACCCCGGCGTCGCCGGCGGCGACGAGTTCCTGCAAGATTGTCCGTTTCCCCGTGCTAGTCATCCGTGCCTCCCTACGCTTCCAGGCGTGATGTAACCAAGTGTAACCAATTGTAATCTTTTGTAACTGTACTGTCAAGGAGACCTGTAACTAACTGTAACTTTTTGTAATTCCTTCATGAAATGGTACAAAGGGGCGCGTCCTACTGCGAAGCGCGCCCCTCCATACCACCTCGTACCAGGCTAGTTCTTATCCGTCACGACTGACACGAGGGCGTTTCGGTGTCCCTACGGCATCATCTTCCGACGGCACAATGTCGGGCCGGCGCGTTCGACGAGGCAGCAGCGCGTTCTCTTTCAGCTCGTCGGCCACGTAGCCCAGATAGCTGGCAATGTCGTCGTTGTCGTCGAGTGTCGCAAACGGGCGAGTAGAGTGGGCCAGCGCATCCACGCTCTCACCCACCCGGCGCAGCTCATAGTCAATGTTCTTGACCAGGCCGCGCATGACGCCGGCCAGCTCTTCCTTTTCTTGAACCGTCAGGTTGCAGAAGCCGATCAGCGCCTTCTGCTGGGCGCGAAGCAGCGTCGAGCGCAGAATAGCGATGTCAGCTTCGGTTTGCAGCTCGTACCGTTTGACAAGGTGTGCCTGGCGCACCTGTTCCACCAGTTCCTCACTGGTGACGGGCGTCCAGAGCAGGGCCGGAATGATGATGAAGCCCAGGATGCCGATGATCACTTGCTGGAGGATAAGCTGGGTATCGGCCACTACCTGCTGCGCCGCCCACCAACTGTATTGGATGTGCCCGGAGTAGTACAAGAAGAACAGCGAGCAGGCGATGACGATGGCATAGCCCCACGTTCGCAGGTTCACTTTCTGGAGCAACATGCCTGCCGGCGACCAGGGGATCAGAAACGACGTGAGGGAGGGCGGCGCCAGCGTCAGCAGCACCGTAAACGCAGCAGCGACGAGGCGGTGATCAGTAAGCGCCGATTGCACGCCCCACCAATAGGCGGCTGCGCCTCCCATTCCCAGCAGCGCCAGGATGGTCATGCCATCTTTGGCGTTGGGCTGCCAGCCCGACGAGCGCCGGTACTGGCCGCGAACCATATCCAGATACCTACTACGGCCTTCCATTGAACCCCCTACGCGAAGCCTCGCACACAGCTCCACGTCAGGGGCAGCAGCCCCCGCCGCGAAACGGCAGTGCGAACCATCGTTCGGCGGCGGGCCGTGCTATCATGCGCCCGCCGCGTCCCCGTTCCAGGCGTGAACGCGGTAACGGATGGGGTGCCGCCGGTCACGGCGCCCCATCCACGCAGGTCACAGTCTCCCGTTCTTTGGTTTCGACATCCCCCCTTCACGTCTCTACTCGTCCTGACCGCCGGCACGACCAGGGCGAGGCTTTTCTAGTAGCCTTCGGGGCGGCGATACCGCTCTAGGCTCTGGAACATCGTCGTTCGTGCCTCAAACCGCATCGGAATAACACCCAGCGGGCCGTTTCGATGCTTCAGTATATATATTTCAGCAATACCCTTGCGGTCAGTATCCTTATCATACGTTTCCTCACGATAAATTCCCATTGCGATGTCACAGTCCTGCTCGATACTCCCCGACTCTCTAAAGTCTGATAGCAGTGGAATATGGCTTGGACGTTGATCAACATTGCGAGATAGCTGTGAAAGAGCAATAACGGGAATGTTCAGCTCACGCGCAAGCCCTTTCAGACCACGGCTGATCTCGCTCACCTCCTGCACACGGTTTTCCGCCCGCTTCCCTCCAGCCATAAGCTGAAGGTAGTCGATTATCAGCAGCCGGATGTCCTGCTCGGCGCACATACGCCGAGCCTTGGCGCGCAGTTCGCCAATGCTGAGGCCCGGCGTATCGTCGATATAGATTGGCTGCTCGGAGAGCACACCCATGCCCTCAAAGGCCAGGTTCAACTCGTCGCCGCGCAGGTTTCCCATACGGAGCCGCTGAAGGTCAATGCCTGTGTGCATCGACAGGATGCGCTGGACAAGCTGATCGCGGCTCATCTCCAGGCTGAAGATGCCGACGCCCAGAGAAGCCAGAAAGGCCACGTTGTAGGCCAGCGAGAGGGCGAGCGACGTATTATGAACGCACACATCTTGCGCGATGAAGTTGGCGCCGTCAGGGACGCAGAGATCGTACACCTGATGCGACCCGATAGGCTCGATAGCGATAATCTCATCCCAATACACATCCCGGCCGGCAACCATCGCCAGCCACGGATCTCCAAGTGCCGTTGCGTAACCAGCGAGCCGATTGCGCGGAATACTGCGATTCAGATGAGGGTTAAACCCAGCGTACTTACCTGTTCGTGTTGCCTCCCCGCTGCGGCGGCCCAGCTCGATCAAGGAGAGACCTTGCTGCTGTAGCGAAGCCCGGATGAGCAGCCACGTCTCCTTCGGAGGATGGCCTACATTGCTACCACGAGGCGGAACGGTGTAGTTGTAGTTAGGAAGGCGAGTTGCCTTCTCCCCAATCCAGCCAATTTCCTGCTGATAGGCACGGATAGAGGCAGGATCAGTAATAATTACCCGCCATGCCCCTTGCTTCGTCTGATAGAGTTTGGTGATAATACCAAAGCGAACAAAGGCGTGATGAAGGTCTGAGGCTAATTGCTGCGACGCAACGCTAAACTCTATCGTTGCACGCTCGTGTACGAGGTAGATGGAACCATCGCAGCTCATCAGTGTGCGAATAAACTCAGCGAGGTAGCGTCGGCTCCATTGCCATATGCACGATGGAAACGCCTTTTCTCGCGCATATTTCCCCATCAACCCTAGCGACTGAAGCCATTGAGTGACAGGATTAGGCGGCATCACACCACCTTTTCCCGTCCAAAGCTTCCGCGGCTGGGCGACGATATAGGTGATGCGAGCCTGACGCAAGGCACACTCAGGGAAGTGCTTGTTGATAATAGCCTTGAAGTCGTCGATGATCACCGGGTCGGTGTTGGTGAACGCCGGCGATGTGCTGGTTAGCCCGCCCTCGGCAATGAAGTAGGCCAGCAGCCGCACGAGATCAAGCGGCCAACTTTCATCGCTGCCGAAGACCGGCACGGCTCGCGGCACGGCGATACTGTCGCCAACAGCGAGATCATGCAGCGGTATCCAGCCCTTCACCGTCAAGAAGGGGTGATGCGGGGTTACGTCCACTTGGCGCCCGCTGCGCGTCCTCACGCGCACACAGGGCTGTATCCCGCTATCCACCCACTCCGAAATCAGCGCGGGACGTACCTGGCCCTGCTCTGACAACCCCGAAACGGATGGAAGCCGCCTGCGTACAGCCTCCGCAATAGTGAGGCGTTCGCCCGTAATCGGGTCATCAACGAGTGTCCAGTGGGCGAGACATTTCCCCTGGCTAGGCCGGGCGCCGATGATGATCAGGTCGCTCGGTTGCAAGCCGCCGGTCAGCGCATCCAGATCGCTATAGCCTGTCGGCACGCCTAATACCTCGCCGCGCCGCTCCTGAATGGCCTCGATCCGGGCGAACACCTCGTTGACAACCTGGCCGATGGTCACATACCCCTGATCGCGGCGCTGACCGCTCACCTGCTGTAGCTCGGCCTCGGCCAGCCCGATGATTTCTTCCAGCGACTCAGCTTCGGCCTCGTTGTAACCGATAGCGGCGATCTTGCCGCCAGCCTCAATCAGCCGACGCAGAATCGCCGTGCGCTCGACGTTCCTGGCGTAATACTCGATGTGAACCGCCGTCGGCACCTCGACGGCCAGTTCCCCCAGGAACGCCAGGCCACCCACAAGATCCAGCTTCTCGCGCCGGCGCAACTCTGCGGCCACTGTAGCAAGATCCGGCGGCTCGCGTCGGTTATAGCAACCCAGCATCGCCTCGTAGATAATGGCGTGCTTTTCGAGATAGAAATACCGGCTGGGCAGCCAGGGCGCGACGACGATAATCGCGTCACGTTCCAGCAGGATAGATCCCAGGGTCGCCCGCTCGGATTGCAGGTCAAAGGGCACAGAGCGGTCAAGGGCTGCGGTGCGGTCGCCAGTCACGCTGCACCTTCCTTTGCTTCAAGACACAAGAAAACGCTAGTCGGTTAGCTTGATAGGGCGCTCCGCTAGGAGCCGCTTGATCACCGCCTGCTTTGCCGCTTTGTTATCGCCGGCGGCATGAAACCGCCTGTACCAATCGGCCCGCTCCGTGCTATCAAGCCCAGGATGGTTGTCGATCACCGACGCTGACGGCGGTGGGCCATCAGGGTCAAACTCGTCAGCGGTGACAGCTACGGGCTTCGCGGCTTCGCGGCTATACCAATCCAAGAGGCCGTCAAAGTTTGTCCAGTTGGCCTTGCGCTTGTACTTGTCGCTCCAGTTCGCCAGCACAGCCTCCCAGACATCGCGCCGGCTCACGGTGGCAACGAGATGCTGCGCCCGCTCGACGAGGATCACCGCATCAACGCCGGCGTAGCTGCGCCAGGCTGTGATCACCCAATGGTCGGCTAGTGCTGCTGGCAGCCCGTTCGACGAAGCACTCGAAGCCGCGGGGCTGGGCGCCGCTTCGCGCTTCGGAACACCCGCTTCCTTCTTGGTTTCCTTTTTTTCCAGCGAGGCGGTGCTGAACTCGCAATCCTGCTCCATCCGACGCATATAACCGCCGATGAGACGCAGCCGGATCGGCTCGTTACCGTCGTTGGAGCGATCCGCTTCCCACATCACCCGGCAGAGCCAGTATGCGGCGTGCCCTCCCGTCGGGCCATCGTAGCGGCTGACCAACACTTCGAGCTGGGCCAGGTCGCGGGCGGGTATTTCCTTCTGTCGGCTGACAAGCTGCCAGGTTGTGAGAAGGCCGCGGTGTAGTTCCGGCTCGTCACGATTAGGGCGTGGGGGGATGTCATCAGTAAGCGTTGTCTTGGCCGCGCCGGCCAGAGCCGTCCCTGTCCCTACGCCCGCGCCGCTGGTTATCTGTTGGATCGTTGCGGCTATCAACACAGGAAGGTGATGGTTCATGGCCTGCTGAACCATGAGCCTAAGCGAATCAGGCGAGAGTGTGGCCGCGCTTGGCGCGGCTCCCTCTCTCCTTCCTTCATGCCCATGATCCATCCACCCAAAGGCACCTGTGGGAGCCGGAGTGGACTCCGCTGGTGCCGCTTCCAGGGCATCATGCGGCCCCGGTGAGAGCCAGGCTGCCTCGTTAGGATGTAGAGGCGGCACCGATGGGTGCCAAATAGCTTCTGAAGGGCTTGCTGTGGCACCAATGGGTGCCACACCTGGCTCTAGCTGGTGCTTGTTTACCGTAGCAGCGGCACCCATTGGTGCCGCTGCTGGCTCTGATTGGTGCCAAGTAGCTCCAGACCTGGCACCTATCGATGCCACGTCTAGTCCCAATTGGCGCTTGTCCCCCTCAAAGGTGGCACCGATGGGTGCCAATTCGCGTTCATAAGAGCCAGCAGTGGCACCAATAGATGCCATGTCAGGTACTTGAAGGTACTCGTCGGCTTGGTGCTCCTGCCGCGCCAGAGTCAGCAGTTCCTCGTCGGGTGTGAGACCCAGCATCCTGAACATGTCGAGTTGCTGAAGGCTGGCCGGCTTGCGCCTGGGCACGAGCTGGCCGGCGGCCAGGCGTTTACGGGTCAGCAGGATGCTCTCAGCTTCGAGCCGCGCCGTATCAATGCGGAAAATAGGCTTGCCCTCGTCGCCGTCCTCGTAGCCATCAATGATGATCAGCCCCAAGGCAGCGAGTTTGCGGATCGTGCCATGCTTCCCGCTGAGGTGCCCACGCCCAACACGACCAACCGCGGCGATCTCGCGCTGGCCGAAGGCTCGTTTACCTATTGGCTTGTAAAAAATCAGCAGCCGGTAGATTGCGAACCATGTGGCGATGAGGTGATGATCGCCTTTGCACTTCTCATCGACGATGAGATAGTGTCTCGGCGCCCACAGCTCTGGATCGGCGTTCTGGATAAGCCACCCGATAGTCGGATCAGAGAGGATTTCGGGGGGGAGATCCAGGTTTTCAAGTGATACACCGTAGGCGCTCATCGTTTCCTCCAGACTTCATGCAGGGGAGACGGTGAAACGCCGTGTGACATGGTTAAGCCGTCCATACGCGATCCCTAATCAAGCGCAAGCGGCTCCTGTTGCACCGCTGCCGGGGATGTGGCGGTGCTGGTGGCGATCTTCTGCTGCTGTTGGCGCGCATAGGCTAGGCTGGCGAAGTAGAGCGGAGTCCACGGGATTCGCAACGTCCCGTCGGCTGCACTCGCTACCAGCTCACCCGCCAGAAGCGAGTCGACGAGGCGGCTGAAGCTGGCCTCGTCCATCCCCATACTGGCAGCAAGGGCGCTCCGCTGGCGTGGTGGCTGCCCCAGGGCAAGATCCTCGCGCTCGGCGGCGGCAATGTTGAGCCAGGCGGCGAGCAGCATGGGCTGGCTGGCGCAGCGATGAACGACCAACAAGGGCACCGGAATCTCCCAAAAACGGGTAGTGAAATCCGGCTCTCTACCTTGCGATCTATTCTGTGATCTGTTTGCTGGTACAGCGGTCATTTGCGGCCCCTCGGCTCAATATTTGGCCTTAAACACGAGAAAAGACTATTACCAGAGCGTTCTTCCTGTGATATGCTCTTATATGGAGCGCAAAACAGGAAGCCGGCAAAGGCAACACTAAATCCAGGCGCACCGCACGAAGTCGGGCGCCTAAGAGAGTGAGACTCGCCGGTGCCTGGAGAGTCTAGATCGAGCTTATTACCGAAGGAGCGAAGTGAGGTAACACCGGAGGTTTGTCCTCGTCGGTTGTTGGCGCAGCCGGCGTTGACATAGCTCGGCGCTCTCTCACTGGAGAGCCGGGCAGCCGCAGCGATTGTGCCTGGCAAGGACTGAGATCGCTGCGAGCCATTACGAGCCGCTGTGCGTTACGCGCACAGCGGCTCTAAGTTTTTTTGGCCGTCTCCGCTTGTGCTAGACACCTCGTAGAGATCCCGAACCTCAACACCCAGGCCCAGGGCAATCCCCTCCAGCGTACTATACCCCGGCCTTTTGGTTTGGTTGTTAGCGACGCGCAGCACGGTCGGGTACGCGATGTTGCGGAGATCCGTGCGATCTGGCGGCGCTCGCTCCAAGATACGGCGGTGAAGCTCCGACAGCGTGATGCCTTGGGCTTCTACCAATTCTGCGATGCGAAAGCGGCGGCTCATAAACTTCCTCCTCATGCCTGAACGGCCCCATAACAGTAGCACATGCCTATACGGTATGTCAATACGCCCTAACCGAGCGAACTAGTGAAATGGCATGTTGACAGATTGTAACACTGTGATATAATAGCGTCATAACGACACGTCATATCGAAGCATTATGTTGCAGGATGAGGCAGCCCAATGCAGCAAATCAACGACACCCAGGCTGACGAGTTTGACCTTCGGGCATTCCTGGCCTGGTGCTGGTGGCTCGTGAAGACCGTAATCTTCACGGTGAGCATCACACTCAACATCGTGTTCTTCCTGCTGCTGTTGGGAGTCCGGGCTGGCTACTAGCCGCCACCGACCGAACGCAACGACTTACAACGCTTCACAAGGACACACAACGATGATCGGTCGCAATAAGCCTGCTCCTACCCCCGTCAGCGCCGTCGCTCTGCAATGGGCCAACGGGAAGAGCTACGCCCGCCCCTTCGAGAAGGGCGCCGGCGTCGGTCGCTTCGCCCCCCATGTCGGCTTCTACATCGAAATCGGCAAGGATGGCGAGATCGATGAGGCGCTGGGCCGGGCGGGTATCAAGCAGATTGAGATCCGCCACCAGCGGGAGGGCGGCAGCGAGATCGCCCGCCACTGGGATCTGGGAGCGTCCGTCAAGTTCTACCCCATCACGAGCGGGCCGGTCGCTACGACCGTCGCCAGCAGCCTCGCCGGCGCCAATGCTCGCAAGACCCGTGACGCAGGAATCGGGGTCTACTGGCCCTCTGATGGCAGGAGCAAGACCGCTGTGCGCGGCCTGCTCGACGTGCTGGTGCGCGTGGGATGCCTTCGCCTGGTGCAGCTTGCAGTGCGTTCCCGCATGGGCGATGTGCTGCTGGCGGTGCTGGCCGATCACGCTCGTGTGGCCGAGGCTGCTGATGATCTCGTGGATCGGGAGAGGCACCCGGAGATCATCTGTCTGCACGAGATTGCCCTGCCCCTGGGCGAAGCCGACGAACAGACTTGGGGCAAGGTAGACACGGCGGAGGTTGTGCCCTTCAAGAGTCTCCACCCCGCCAAGATCGATGCCGAGTATCTGCGCGGGCTGTGGCGCCCGGACGCGGTGAACGCCCTGGCCTACCGCGAGTGGGAGGCCATTCAGACCTGGGCCGGCGACTATCAGGCCGGCAAGGGCACCAACGATTAAACCCTGTCACCTTTGACAGCTATGATTAACGATAACGAGGAGCAACCCCTATGGCCTGCAATCTGGCCGTGTCGATCACGAAGGCTGCGGTAAACGAGGAGCAATTGCTAAAGCTCCTGACGCCGGAAGCGGTACAGCCCGTCGTTGAGTCCTACCTGCGCCAGCCCGGCGTGTTGAAGGCCGGCGAGACGTTCAACGTCAGTCGCCAGGGCAACCGCCTGATAGTCACGGTTGGCTCACTGCGGCTCTTCATCGACGGCGGGCGCGTGTCCACCTATGCCACACAGGGCTACAACGACGGGCGAGGCCGGGAGCTTGTGGACGCTCTGAGCAACCTGCTGGCTCTGGCTGCCGATGCGCTCTTTGCACAGAAAGTGAAGGCGGCGCTGGCTCCGTTCGGCAAGGTGGCGCAGCAGCAGGTGACAGTCGATAACGGCGGCGTCACCCAGGCCGCAACGGTGTTCACGCTGAAAATCTAGCCGCTGCCGAAGCGGTCACGAGTGACAGGAGAGACAGCGGTGGAAATCAAGGTGTTTGTGCTGCCTGGCGGCAAGGTGCAGATTTTCGTGGACGGCCAGGTGAGCTTTGAGCAGGCGCAGCAGATCACCAAGGCCGTGATCGCGCAGCTCCAGGCTGGCGGCGTCGAGTTCTCCGAGATCGGGACAGTCGAGCAGCACAAGGATGGCGCGAGCCACGTACACATCACTGGGGGCGTCCATGTCCAGCACTAGCAAGCCCGCGCCAGCCTGGTTCCGGCAGTTCCAGACGAGCTTCATGGCCGGCGAGGCCCACGCCTTCATTCTGCACGGCGACATCAACGGCTATGCCCACGAGGGCGTGACGCAGCGCGGGCTGCTGCTAACCTCCCTGTCGAGCAAGCGCGATGTGGTGGCTGTGTTTAGCCTGGGCCGGGGTATCACCTTCCCGGTGCCGTCAATGCGCGACGCAGCACAGCGGCTCCTGGGCATGGAGGCCAGCGGCGGGCAGGCGGTTAACCCCTTGACGGCGGCCCTGGCCGGTATTACTGGCGGCGAGAGCGACGACGACCCCTTCGCCGGAGCGCGGCGCCCGACGGCGGCGCTAGAGCTGCTGGAGCGGCTACTGCTGGCTCCCGGCGCGAAAGGCAAGGTGGCCGTCATTCTAGATGGCGCTGATCTCATCAGCGCGCACCTGAGCGTCGGCAAGGGGGCGATGTCGCCCGATGATCGCACCGTCCTCTCCACGCTCAGGTATTGGGCGACGGATCGGGATATTGCCAGCACCGACAACCCGATCTTTCTCTTCTCGCGGGAGCTGGCCGACGTTCACGCCGATCTACGCGAGGCCACCAGCGGCTACAAGGCCATCGAGATCGCTATGCCGAAGCGTGAGCAGCGCGTGGCCTTCGTCGAGTGGTATCTGGCAAACCGAGCCGAGGAGGGCCAGCCTATCGCCCTCGACGGTATTACCACCGACGAGATTGGCACTCTTACCGCTGGTCTGAGCCTCCGCCACATCGAGGATATTCTGCTGCTGGGCGCGCAGAGCGGTGTCAGCCGGGAGCTGGTCAAGGCCCGCAAGGATGCGATCATTGCCAGCGACTACACCGAGGTTGCTGAGATGATCGAGCCCATCCCTGACGAGATGTTCGGCGGCCAGCAGCGGCTTCGCCAATGGGCGCAGGATGAGGTTATTGACCCGCTGCGCCAGGGCCGCGTCAACGATGCCCCGAAGGGTGTCCTGCTGGTTGGCCCTCCGGGGAGCGGAAAGACGTTTTTCGTCAAGTGGTTGGCGGGTGCGGTGGGCTTCAACGCCGTGGCGCTGCGCTCCGAGAACATCTTGGGGGGCATCGTCGGTGAGTCCGAGCGCAAGCTAAAGACCTTCTTCAACTTCGTGCGGAGCCTGGCCCCCTGCCTCGTGTTCATGGACGAGCTGGATCAGAGCGACATGAGCCGCCGCGGCAACGGCAGCGGCAACCCTGTCGCAAGCAATTTGTTCAATCAGATGCTCCAGTTTATGAGCGACGAGACGCTGCGCGGCAAGGTGATCATGCTCTTCGCCACCAACCGCCCCGACCTGATCGACACCGCCCTGATGCGCTTCGGGCGCATGGACGCGATCATTCCCGTGCTGCTGCCTGACGAGGCGGAGCGGGCGGCGATCATCGCGGCGCAGGCTCGCAGCCAGGGTGCTGCCATCACAGATCGCGCTGTCGCCACCTTGGCCGCAGCCACGAACAAGTACAGCGCGGCAGACCTGGGTGGCATCATTCGCAAGGCGCGTACTCTGGCCCGCCGCGAGGGCAGCGCGGCTATTACTCCGGAGCTGGCGGCGCGGGCAATGAGCCTGATCCGGCCCAACAGCCCTGCGACAGCGGATTACTACACGCTCCTGGCCGTCAACGCTTGCAACGACGCCGAGCTATTGCCTCCTGAGTACGCCGGGTTGCTGGCAGACCGGGCTGCGCTTCAAGAGCAGATTGCGGCAGCGGAGCCGCAGACGGCGCCGAAGGCAGAAGGGCCGCGCCGGAGCCGCGAGTTTTAGGCCATCCGGGCGGGGGTGAACGCGCTCCCCCGCCCACTCCTACCCTGACAACACTGACAGCATTGAAACCCCTGGGAGAGTGAGATGAGCGACCCGACGAGCCTGGAGAACGCCCGACGCCGCGCCACGATTGCGGCCATCCTGGGCCTCGATGCTGACAAGATTTCTGTGCAGGACATCGGCCAGAATCTCATGCAGGAGGGCGTGATCGTCGATCTCTCCCTCTCCCGCTGGCGTGCGCGGCAGAGCCTCGACCTTGACGACCTGGGGTTGCCTCCGCTCACTGCCGATGAGGCCAAGGCTGTTAGCAGCATCTTCAAGTTGGGCGAGAAGCGGCTGCTGCCCGATACCTACTTCAACCGCCTCGTGGCACTGGAGCGGGTGATCTATCGCACGCTGGAAAAGTTCGCCTTTAAGTCGCCCTGGGGGAGCTTCGTGCCGGCGACAGCGTTCCCGGCCTGGAAAGAGGCTCACGCGCAGGCCGCCGCTGATTGGTTCGCACTCCGCGACGAAATCGTGCGCGACTACCCGCAGATCATGGCTCTGCTGCGCGAGCAGTACGCCGTCGCGTCCCGGCGGGCCTATCGCGTACTGAACAAGATGGAGGGCGTGCTGGATGCAGAGCGGCTGGGCGATCAAGAGACATTCGTGCGGGCGACGTGGGCGCGCATCAAGGCGGCCATCCCTACGGCAGCCGAGATCGGCGCCAGCTTCCGGCTCGACGTGAGCTATAGCCTGGTGCCCCTGCCCTCCCTGCTGGCGTCGGGCAGCGCCGACGCCAGTGAGACGACGGTGGAGGCGCTACGCTCCCGTGTGAGCGCCGCCGAGGAGGCCGAGGCTCGGCGCCGCAAGCTCATCGACGACATGAACCGCGAAGTGCTGGCGCAGGCCCGCGCTAAGAAAGAGGAGCTGATTGACAGCTTCCTGGCGGGTCTCGTCGTACAGCTCCGCGGCCTGATCTATCAGGTGAGCGTCGATACCCTGACCGGCCTGGAGGGCAAGGCCGCGCCGCATAACCGGAGCCTGGGCGCCCTGAAAGAGCTGATCGGGAAGGTACAACGCCTCAATTTCTTTGGCGACACAGAGGCTACGGCGATGATGGCGCAGATTCAGGGGCTTCTGGACAGGGAGCCGAAGGATCGCACCCCGGCGGAGATCCAGCGCGTGCTGCGGGCCATCGGCACCGTTGCCCGAAGCAGCCTGATCGCCATCGGTGAGGAGCCGCGTAGTGCCCGCGACGTGGGCATTGCTGACGCCCCCAGCACCAGCGAGATCCGCGCTGCCCGCGCTGACCTGGGCCTTGTAGTAGTGGAGGGCGGAGAGATGCGGGCTGGGCGCGCCCTGGAGCTGGATCACGATCTACTGGCGGCCCCAACAGGGCGCCGCGGGCGCCGGGTCGATCTCCTGGGCGACGAGCCGCCCACCGGCGACGGCGGGGCGATGCGAAGCCGGCGGGACATCTAAGGGGCACTCAACGGGGCGGCGGCAAGCCCACCGCCCCATAGCGAGGGCGGGGCGGAACGATGGGAGCCACGTATAACGGCTGGCGAGACAACGGGGGTCGCTGGATGGTCAGCGGCAATGCGCGTGCGCTACCGCTCACAGGCATGGCTGCGCGTATGGGCGGCCTGAGCTGGGGCAATGCGGCTGCTGGCGCGTCGGCCCTGGCCTTCGCGCTCCTGGCCGCCGAGTTTGGCGAGGCCATCGCAGAAATGCTCTACGGCCAGTTCCGCGCCGAGGTTGTGAGTAGCTGGAATCCTGAGCAGCCCTGGCGCTTGCACTCATTCGAGCTGCGCCAGTGGCTTGCCAGTAGCATCACGACGCGGCGGCTGCTGGCACAGATGAGCGGTGAGCCGGCCCCGCTCCTCGTGGCGCGGGTCTACCCCTGGGCCGAGGGCAGCAGCGTCGATGCGTCCTGGGCCGATGCCTTGACCGTGCTCAGTACAGGCGAAATGGCCTTTGACGGCGAAGCCATCAGGATGTGTGAACGCCACGGCAAGCTGGCCCGCCTGGTGGCCGCCGGCGGCGTTGTCTGGAGCGAGGTAGTACCCATTGACCGGCTGCGCGAGCTGGTGCCGCCCCTGGTGGACGGCTGTGAGTTGCGCCTGCTGCGCTACCCCAGCCTGGGCCACGCGGCAGCCCTGCCCGCCAACTATGACGGGTGCTGCCTCGTGCGCTGGCGCCGCTGGCACGGCTCTGACGGGCCAGTGGCCGCCGTCGTTGTCTCTGAGCTAACCGGCGAACTGGCCGCTGCTGTGGGCCTCACAAACGAGTCGACGACGATCACGAACCGGGCGACCTGGCTGGCAACGGTGCTGCGCGCCGAGCTGGATGTGGCCCCGGAGCGCCAGATCTACGTGGAGCATCTGCCGGCCCGTGGTGTCCGGAGCCCCGGAGGCTGGGATGTCACTGCCGATTTCTCCCGTGTCACAGGTGACTGGAAAGAGGGGCCGTTGGTGCTCGACGCCGCTCCTGCCGGCTTGGCTGTTCAGATGTCTAACCCCCGTTGGTCTTATTTCAGCCGCGACGCTGCCGAGCAGCTTACCGGCATCTCACTCGACGATACCGCAATGCTGGCCGCGTGGAACTCCTGGCCGGCGACAATCGAAGGTGCGCGACGATGAACGGCGAATTGCTGTCTGTTGAGGAAGTACGGGTGCTGGTGCAGGCGAAGGTGGCCGCCGTGCCTGGCGTGGCGCAGGTGGAGCTGGAGGCTGGAAACGAATGGGGGCTCATCGCCTGGGCGGCAGGCACGCCGGAGGCGCAGGGTGCCGTGATGGTGAACATTGCCAATCTGTATGACGAGTACCTGCGCCGGCCCGGCATTCTCGATGCCCTGATCGACCGGCTGGTGGCCCCTATCGGCCAGATGGCCGCGAGTGTGGCCGGCGGCCAGGTGTACACCATGCCGCCGACCTGGGAGCAGGCACGCAAAGGGCTGTACCTCCGGCTCGACCGGCAGGATCGCCTCGACGAGATCCGCGCCGCGACGGGCGGCCTGCTCATACCCATCTCGCGCCCCTGGCTGGTGCGCGAGCTGTATCAGGCTGTGGTGTTCGACGGCCCGACGACGATGCGGCACGTTACGAACCGTGAACTGGAGCTGTGGGGCGTTGACGAGGCCACGGTGTTTGACGTGGCGGCGCGGCGGCTGCGCGAGCTGGCGCGGCAAGGGCCAGCGATCCAGAAGCGTGAGCTGTTCTATGTCCTTGCCACCCGCGACGGCTATGCCGCGGCGCGGCTGCTGGCCCCCGCCGAGCTGCGTGCCCAACTGCCGAGCTACCTACGGGCCTCCGGGCTGATCGTGGCAATCCCCCGCCGCGATCTGCTGCTGGCGATCCCCAGCTACCGCGACGATCTGGCGGTGCCCTTCGTGGGCAAGATCCTGGCGGAGAGCCAGCCCTACGGCCTCACCACCACGATGTTCCATTGGGACGGTAACGATCTGACGCCGATCCGGCCCCGCCCGCTCACAGCACACACGGCCTGACCAGCCGGGTGTGATTGATCCGCGCCCCGCCTGACCACCGGGACGCTCCGACTCGCGTCGAGCCTGACCAGCTCAACGCGCTCAACTGGAGAGAGGTATAACCAATGAACGCGCTGCAAGGCGCCGCGGGCCTGGAAGCCGCGGCGCCGCCCTCCCTGGCTCTCGCTGGCCTGGAAACGGCAGAGCCGCCCCCCGACGAACTGGCCGACGCGCTGCTGCTGGAGGCGGAGTTGCTGGTCGCTTCCTACGAGCCGGATGATCTGCCCGAAGCCCTGAACCTGTACCTGCGCGAGATCGGCCATGAGCCGCTGCTATCGGCGGCTGACGAGGCCGAGCTGATGCGAGCCATCAACGCCGGCAGGGCTGCGGCTGAGATGCTGGCCGCCGGCGGCAGGATCGCGCCCTCCGTGCGCTGCAAGCTCGTCGCCGCTCGCGAGGCCGGCGAGGCAGCGCGGGCCAGGATGATCAGTGCGAACCTGCGCCTGGTAGTGAGCATCGTCAAGAAGTACCGCGAGCGCGGGCTACCCCTCCTCGACCTCATTCAAGAAGGCAATATCGGCCTGATGCGGGCGCTGGAGAAGTTTGACATCGCCCGCGGCCTGAAGTTCAGCACGTATGCAACGTGGTGGATCAGGCAGGCGGTGACGCGCTCCCTGGCCGAGACGAGCCGCCTGGTGCGGCTGCCAGTGCATCGTGGCGACGATGCCCGCGCCTACTTTGCGGCGCTTAATGCGCTCGTCGGCACCCTGGGGCGCGAGCCAAGCGACCCGGAGCTGCTGGAGCGGCTAAACCAGCCGGCAGCGCGAAAGCGCGAGGCGGGTGAGGAAGCGGCGAAGAAGGGCGCTACGGCGCGTTGGGACGCGAAGAAGCTGGCCGCGGTGCGCGAGGCAATCGCCGTGGCGTGTGTCGACTCGCTCGACCGACCTGTGGGCGACGACGATGGCGCGGAGAGCCGGCTGGGGGCGTTTGTGCCGGCGCCGGTAGATACCGCCAGCGAGGCCGAGGCATCGCTACTCACCGCGACGCTGCGCGAGGCTGTGGCGACGCTGTCGCCGCGTGAAAAGCGCCTGATTGAGCTTCGCTATGGGCTAAACGACGGGAGATACCGCACGCTGGAGGAGGTGGGCCAGGCGTTTGGTGTGTGCCGTGAGCGCATCCGGCAGCTCGAAGCGTCTGCACTCCGCAAGCTGCGCCACCCGTCACGGGCCAGGAAGATCATGCCGCGCACCGACGCGGCCTAGCAGGAGCCAGCACTATGCGCCCTACCCGTCCCTTTCCCTGGCTGCCTGTGACCGGCATCCTGCTTGCCCTAGCCGTGATCTGGTTGGTACATCAGCAGACGTACCGGGCCGATACGGCGCTGCAAACCGCGTTTGCCCAGCAGGCCGCGCTGAGGGACACGGAGATCGCCCTGAACAAGACTGTGACGGCGCTCACGCCGCGCCCAGAGGTGCCCCAGATCAGTCTCGACGACTTGAAGCGACTGCTACCGACGGCAGTATCGTCGCTGCCCAACCTTGTCGGTGGCACCCCAACGCCGGAGCCGATTGCGAGCGGCGCGACAGCGCGCACCCGGATCGATGTGCTGGAGCTGGCCCCTATGCCCGACGGCAGCCAGGGTGTGATCGTTCGGGGCACCGTCACAAATACGAGCCAGGACGAGATCACGGTGCCGATCAGCGCCTTCTCGCTGCGCGACTCCGCCGGCGCCACGTTCACCGTAGACACGGCTGCCCAGGCCGTCCTGAAGCCTGGCGAGTATACTCCGTTGGAGCTAACGGTGCCGGTACAGGCTGATCGCGGCCTGGTGCTGGTGGTGCTCATGGAAGGCGAGGGGCCGGTAGAGCTGAAGCTACGCGACGAGACACTAGAACCAGGGGCACCCGCGTAACGTCTCTTGATAGTTCTGTACGCTCTGCGCTATATTAAAGCGCAGAGCGTACAGCAATTTTGGCTGTGATAATAATACCGTAGCTGTCTGGGTAGACAGTAGTAGCAGCAGCCAATCGTGGCCGTCAGCGGTGACACCAATGAACGACAACAACGATTCCGCTTCCGAGCTGTTTACCTGCCTCGACACCTGTGAGCGCCTGCCGGCCCTCGACACCTGCGGCACTGGCGGCGGCCTCATCCTTACCCCAGAGCATATCAACGCCCTCCTGGCCGCCGCTGCGCGGCTCTTCCCGATACTGCCCTCGGAGATCCGCGAGGGTACTATCCACGCTTACCTTGCGGCTTATGTGCTGCAATGCCCGTGGCGCATCCTCTACGATTGTCAGCGGGAGCCAATGCTGCAAGCCCTGGACGGCTACGCCCAGCCTACCAAGGCGGCGGTGCTGGCAGGAACGCCGAAGAAGAGCAAGAGCCGGAGCCGGCGTGCTGCGTAGCGAGCAACCCATGCCTACATCCAACGACCATACCCACAGCGAGATGATTGGGCTTCGGGAAGCTCAATCTGACACTTTTGGCCTTGTCGGCAGTACGCCGGGCTCTATAGGCGTGTTTGGGCTTCCCAAAGCCCAAATTGGCATTTCTGGCCTGCTTGACAACACAACGATGGGTGGCGGGCTTGTTCCGATGCCAGCCTCGATAGTGGTGATTGGGCTTCCTGAAGCCCGTCCGGCCCCCAACCTTCAAGCCGCCCCGCTGCACGAGCGTCCCGCCAATGGCGTCACCGCTGACAACGGAGAGTAAACCATGCCCCTCGTCACGATAGGCTTTGCCGGCAAGGGTAGCAGTGGCAAGACCACGCTGTTGCCGTCGTTGCTAATGGCTGACAGAGCCGAGCGCCCTGCCGAGCGGTGCCTAGTGGTAGACGTTGACCCACATCAGAGCTTGACAAGCATCCTGGGGCACGATGGCTGCACGACTCTGGGGCAGCTTCGTTCAGCCTACGAGCGCCAGTTACTCACTGGCGCGGCGCTACGCGAGGATGAGACACGCGAGGCGTTTCTGGAGGCTCGCATGGGCCAGGAGGCTCTACTATCCACACCCAGCTACGATTTCCTGGCTCTGGGCCAGTGGGGGCTGGCCGGCTCGCAATACACCCCGAACCGAGTGATGGAGCGGGCACTGGCCTCCATACTGGGGCGATACGATCTGGCGCTGCTCGATCATGAAGCTGGCGTGGAGCATTTGGGGCGCTACACAGCGATCCCGCTCGATGCCCTCGTGATCGTGGCGACGCCAGCCCGGCTCTCCCTCGATGTGGCCCGCCGCATCTGAGAGGACGCCTACCGGCGCGGGTGGGTCAGCGGGCGAGCCTTCCTGCTGCTGAACCGGGTGCGTGAGGATGACATGGAGCGGCCCCACGTTGCTGCGGCACTTGCCGAGATGCAGCAGGCCGGCGTTCACTTCCTGGGCGCGGTGAGCGAGGCCGACGACGAGTCGCACGCGCTCACACCTGATGACCTCTGGCACCAGCAGCTTCCGGCGATCTGGAGCGAGCTGCTGGTGCAGGCCCGGCACCAGGCCGATCTTCGTGCTGCGCGTGAGGCGGCGCTGGCTGCCCTGCGCCTTGATGACTAGCGGAAATACAGGGATGGCTGGCACGCCCGAACTAATCTCGAAGGACACGCTGCGCTACTTAGAGCTGCTGCAAACCGAGTTGGCCGTGTTCTACGGCTACCGCCAGCTTTGGGCCGAGGGTGCCGCCAACGGTAGGCGCCTTCCTTTGAGCCTCGACGAGCTGCTACGCGAGCAGCAGCGCCAGGTTCAGCACATCGCCTATCTGGCCCTGGCCGCGCAGCAGACGGTCTATCCCGGCCAATCGTCCCATGCCCGCTTCGTCTACCGCGAAAAGGGCGATGAGGGCGACGAATAACGAACCGCTGCGTTGCAGGGAAGTGCCATGCTGTTGGCTCTGACACAGGATGGGCGGCGTATCCTAGCCACGCGAGATGAGCCGGGTTTCTGCCCGGAGTGTAACGGCCCGCTGGTCGCTCGGTTGGGTAGAGTGCGAGTGACGCATTGGGCGCATCGGCCAGAGGCAAACTGCCACTATGGCACAGGGATGACCGAATGGCACTATCGGTGGATATTGCGGCATCACAACACTAGTGGCTGGCTGATTGAGCATCGCCACGGGCCGTATCGGTTTGATTGTTTCCATCCTGAAAAGCAGCTTGTATTAGAGTTTCAGAACAAGCCACTCTATGATTACATATTGGAAAAAAGTCGCTACTGCGGAGAGCAGGGATTACGTATTAACTGGATATTAAGCGACGACATGTTCAAGTCGTTTTTTGCAAGAGCAAGACCAAATGTTATCTCAATAATAGGGAATAGACGCCTTGTAATCCTTGACATCCTCGAACAATCAGCAATGAAGTTTCCGTTTGCTTCGTATTACATTGATGTTCGCCAAAGAATACTCGGTCTGGAAGCTCCTGAAATACCCTGCGGGTTGTACCGCATCCACAAGATCCCTATTCCCATGCCGCATCGGGAAGGCGAGGCAGCGCGACCAACCCGGTTTGATTACTACCAATTGCGGCTCGAACGGCACGTCAACAAGGGACGACAAGGCAATGATTCGGAGACAGCACACTGACCCTGCACATGAGGCATGGATGGCTTGGCGGCGCGGGTATCGCGCTGCCGGCTCTTCGTCTGTGTCACTACTGACAGCTATGGAAGCCTGCGAGCGCCACGCTGCTGCCGGCGACGCCTGGCGGGCGGCACTCTGGGCGCAAATCAAGCAGCACGCCAGCGATCTGCGCTGAGTGCTGGCTGCCGTTGAAGCCTCTGGCAATACGAGCCAGCCAGAGAGGGGGTACTGTGACACTATTTTCGACGCCCGCGCCTCTCAGCGGCCCGCACACACAGCCTGGGAGCCTGCTTCGCGTCGTCACCCATCCGAAGCCCGATCTGGATGCTCTGGCGGCCTCCTGGGGACTAGCGTACCTGCTTCAGATGCAGGCATGGCTTTTTTTCAAGGCGCAGCCGGCCCCGGAGGATCACGATCCGGCGGCAGGGCGCTTCGTCGTCGATGTCGGCGGCGGCCCGCTTGATCATCACCACACGAAGCCCGACGGCGGCAGCGAGGCCGATCGTTCCACCTGTGCCTTCGAGCTGGTGTGCCGCTGGTGCCAGGCCCACCCTGACCCCGATGTGCGCTACCGGGCCGATGTGCTGCTGCGCCTCGTTGCGCCGTCGGTGCTGCGCCAGGACTCCACGGCGAGTCTTGCCAGCCCGCCCGATCCTGTGGCCGATCTGCTGGGCCTGCCCCGCCTGATCGACGCCCTGCACCGCCGATTGGGCGACGACCTGGCCGTAGCCAAAGCCGTCAAGCCGTGGCTTGATCTCGTCTTTGATACCGCCCTGGAGCGCGATGCTGCCGAGGCCCGCGCCCTGGCCGCGCTGCCCCTGGTAGCACAGCTCCGCACGCCGGAGATCCTGATACTCACTTATCGCCACCGCGAGGGCGAGCTGGATTTGATGCGTGATGTGGCCTGGGCGCAGCACCCCAGCGCGGCGCTCCTCTGCTACCAGACGATCCACGAGGATGCCGCCGGCCACCTGCTGACCATCAGCCGGGGCATCACCCGCCGGCGCGGCCTGGCCGCCCTCGATGTGCGCGCTGTGATCGCCCGGCTGCTGGAGCTGCCGATCTCCGACGAGCTACGCGCCGAGCTGCGCCGCTGGCACGCCGAACCCTGGTTCGCCAACAGGGGTGGCGTGAAGAAGCCGGTTATCGACGAGCCGCCGGCGGGGATGCTCGACGAGCTTGCAGCCTGGCTGTCGCATGTGCTGTCGGCGCAATCCTAATGGTGCGCGGCAAAGTAACAGGAGATGATGGGGTGGAGGCGAGTCACATATACGATCTCCTTGTGTTCAAGTTGAACATGGACGCCGAGATTATCGCCTCGATAATCTCGATGGAGCGATTCATCTCTCGACAAACACAAAACACATATATGATCTCCCTGTGCCCAAAATGAACACGGCCTGTTACGCCGTGTGTTGACGCACTCGCGCACTTGTGCTATAGTTTGCGTGTCCATATTGAACATATACGAGGCCCCATGTACCCAACCGAAACACTTGTGGTGACGTTCTTCGATTACCCCTGCCTCGCGGCGCGGGGTGCTGACGGCACAATTTATGTGTCCGTGCGCGATCTCTGCGACGCGGTTGGCCTGCGTACTCACGGCCAGCTCCGTCGCCTGCGTGCCGATGAAGATTTGCGCGATGGCCTCTAAACCTTTCGTATCGCTACCGCTGGCGGCCCCCAGGATCAGGAACTCCTGATCCTTGAGTTCATGCCTACTTGGGTGAGCAGCGTGCAACGTTCACGGGCTTCGGTTACAGTGCGCGAGCGCCTGAAGTACCTCCGGCTTTTCGCTATCCGTGAAACCTACAATGCCTTCGCGCGCACCGCTGGCCTGCCGGAAGGCGAGAGCCGTGCGATTGAGGATCTGCGCGCCCTGGAGCACTTCGAGGACGCTATGACGACTATCGCGGAGCGCCAACAAGCTATCGAGGAGAGCCAGCAGAAGGCTCGCTCGGCCTGGCGCGATCTTGATGCGCGGGTACGGGCGCTTGAAGAGAAGGTCGGTGGCGTCATCTCCAATAGTCAGCGCGGGTACATTTACCAGCTCGTCCAAGCCTGGGCCACTGCTCGCATCACCAGTGAGCCGACGTTGAGCCGAGGGGATGTCTCTCAAGCGTGCTGGGGGCGATCAAGACGCGCTATCGCATCGCAAAGTATGAGCATCTTCCCGCCGCGCAATATGCCGATTGCGTGAGCTACATTCAGGGCGCCTATAAGCGACTGACGGGTGAGGAGCTAAATTTGCCCGAGCAGGGCATGCTAGATCTGGAGTAGGGTGATGCCTGGTGTGCATGAGCAGAGTCGCGTTGTCGGCCAACGCATCGCGTCGGCCCGCCAGCGTGCGGGCCTCTCTATTCGAGAGTTGGCGGAGCGCATTGGCTGGCCCCGTGATACGCTGGTTAATTATGAGCTGGGCCGGCGGGCGATTACGATTGAGCGGCTTCAGATCATTGCTGACGCTCTAAGCATACCATCAGCGATGCTGCTTCTTGAAAACGACCAACTTGCTGAGGTGGTGGGTCGCCTCGCAGCCGAGCCAGCCCTGCTATCCCACGTTCGCTTTTTTCTTGACACCCTCCACGACGATGTGCCCGCTGACCCGTTTGGTTCCCTATAGTTCGCGGCCTAGGTAGGGGTGTGAGGTCTCACACCCTGATGGTTGATCTGGCAATTGCTACCAAGGGGTATGAGACCTCACACCCCCCTCGCAAGTGGATGTGGGCAGAGGAATACACATGCAAGTCATCACGGTGGCGAACGAGAAAGGTGGCGTGGGGAAGACGACGACGACGGTGAGCCTCGCGTCGGCACTCGGCCAGACGAACCGCGTGCTGGTGATCGACCTTGATAGCCAGGCACACGCGACAGAGTGGTTCGGTGTGCCGGCGAGCCGTGTCCCAGTCGAGCGTTCCTCCTATGCAGTGCTCACCGGGCAGACCCCGCTTGCGAACACCATCCTCCGCACCGAGGAGCCTGGGGTCGCCCTCTGCGCGGCACACGCCTATCTTGCGAAGGCAGCTCAGGAGTTGGCAGCAAAGGTAGATGGCCTCTTCGCCCTCCGTGATGCTATTGAATCCCTAAGTGAGTCAGGAGTCGAGATCGACTATGTGCTGATCGACTGTCCACCCTCAAAGGGGGCTGTTGTTTTCAACGCGCTGATTGCGGCTGATCTTGTCCTTGCCCCGGTGCTCGCGGAGTCGTTGAGCATGGAAGGGCTGGGTGAGTTGGCGGAGACGGTGAAGCGCGTGCGGCAGCGGTACTCCCCAGAGCTTCCTCCCCCGCGCATCCTCGTGAACAACTACGAGGGGCGCTCGGCTGCAGATCGACAAATCTACGACTATCTGCACACGCAGTTCGGCCATCAGGTGCTCCAGACCGAGATCGGGCGCGACGCCCCACTGCGCGAGTGCTTCGCTGCCCGGATGAGCATCCTGCGCTACCGTCGCGGGGCGCGCTCGGCTGGGCAGTTCCTCGCCCTGGCCGATGAGATCACGGAGTCACTGAATGCCACCGAAGCCTAAGCGGGAGCGCCCCAACCTCAACCTCGATCAGTTCTTCACCCCACAGACCGGGGGAGAGGATCTTGACTTCCTGCTAGGTGCCCCCGAGGAGACGGCGCAGCGTGCGAGGGAGCGTGGCTTGCCCCTCTCTGACATCCCCGTGCGTGCGATTGCCCCAGACAGAGATCAGGTGCGACGCCTGCCGCTCCCAAGCGAGCTGCTTCAGATGGAGGCCGCCGGCGACCGGGCGGCCAGTGTGCAGCTCGCCTCGCTCCGCGAGTTGGGAGAGTCGCTGCGCGAGCACGGCCAAGTGCAACCGGCTATTGTCTATCCCGACTCTGATCCCAATGATTCAGCCATCACCTATCGCCTCCTTCACGGGCAGCGGCGATGGACAGCCGCGGTACTGGCAGAGCTGCCGACTCTGTGGGTGGTGATCGTCGAGCGCCCGAGCGATGTGAGTCGACTCTTACGGCAATTCGAGGAGAATGAGCGGCGGGCGGGCCTCGTCGATATGGAGCGTGCGTTGGCGCTCGTGAGCTTGCGTGAAGCTCTCCAGCGTGAGCAAGGGAAAGATGTCCCGTGGTCAGTTGTCGAGGCAAGGCTCCAAGTGTCGGAGGGGCGCCGTCACGATTTGATGCGGCTCCTTCGCTTCCCCCCCGAGGGCCAGGCAATCATCTTGCGCTATGGCTGGGCCGAGTGGACACTACGCCCACTTCATCAGGCGCTTAGTGCGGGCACGGTGGATGCCGCGACGGCCACAGATATGCTCCGCCTCCTCTCAGAGCAGTCGGAGGTTACGGCTCCAATCGTAGCGTCGTTGGTAAGCGCCTATGTGCAGGAGCGCAGTCCAGCGGCGCCGGTAGACGCAGATGCTGACAACGATGTGAGGCAACGCGGCAAGCCAGAAGCGACTGCGGCGGAGACTGCGACCGCAGCATCGGCCCCGCCCGATGACATCGGCCAGCGGCTCATGCGGCTGCGGCGCCAGATCGAGCAGCTTCAAAGCCATGTCAGGCGTGAAGCCGATGCAGAGCGGCGTGCGGCGTGGCGTGGGGAGGCAGAGCAGCTTCAGGCGAGCCTGGAGGCACTGTTAGCGGAGCTAAGAGGGCCGTAGCTAAGCTCAGCCGGCTAGGACCATATTAGGCTGCCGGTAAGCGCCTCTATTTCGGTCGGGGTTGCGGCGAATCCGGTGGCAACGACAGCAACTAGGCCACCTTATAACAGACAGCAGGGCGCCCCTAGGAAAGCTCAGGGGCGCCCTGCTGTGTTCTGATCGCCGTCACACCCTTCACAAGACTTTAGCACCAACATGCCCGTGTAACTCGTTATCATACACCGGAAAATCTGTTCTAAAGTGCATTGTGACACTACTTCACCTACTGTGGGCACAAATAGCTCGCAACACTCCACCAGAAAACTTGTTCTAAAGTAGAGTAAAGCCACCCTACCTACATGATCACTACTAAACCTACTTGACATAATCAGAACAAATGTGCTAAAATGTGGATCTGTAAACGCGACGAACGTGCTGTAGTCCTTGGTCTGTAGCGGCAGGAGGTATGATATGGCTCGCACGTCAGGAAATCGCAGAAGGTCCGTCACCCGCATCGTCTGGGAAGCCGTTGTGGCAGGATGGTGCTTCATCGAAATTGGAGGTTGGATTGCTGTAAGTACGGGGTGGGGACAAGAGCGTTTGTACTGGCCGCTCTACACCGTCGCGGGCCTTTGTATTCTCCTACTATGCATTGTCGCCGACAGTTACCGTTTATCACTTCCCAACTCGATGGAAGAATCTACGATTGCAGAGCCTCATGAGCCTGTATCGAGAGAAGGCGCTTGATGCTAATGCTGCTCGACGGTGTTGTAAAAACGGCGCTGCCCGATCATAGGACAGCACCGTTTTCAGCGAGATACGACGATCTACGTTACGGACGCCCACGCACCTTCCATCTGCGGCTAACATTTGTCGAGCTGTGGAGGAGAACGCGCGAACCTTCCTGGTCATCATGAACTACAACCGACAGGTTGTGGTCGTCGAAATCCTCGACGGTAACTCGACGTAAGCAGGTATCTTGCCTAAGCCGTACCTCTTCGGCGTCGGCGAGGATCTCACGCCGATGGCGATGCGTTTGTGCGATGTGAACGGTGATGGCGTCGCCTACTTGATCGGTCGTGTCAAGGACGAGCAGATAGTCTACCTCGACCGCGACAGCATCTTCAACCTGATCACTGCTAAGGAGCGCATGTAGTTCGTAGAAGAGGCAGGTGAGATGGTGCTATCCCTTCACGGCCTCTTTGAGCGTACTGCTGGCGCTGAAGCCCGGCGTCTTGCCGGCAGCGATCTGGATCTTCTCGCGGGTCTGCGGGTTGACGCCCTCGCGGGCCTGCCGCTCGCGCACCTCGAAGGTGCCGAAGCCAGTCAGCGTCACCTTCTCGCCGCGGGCAAGGGCCTCGCTGATCACATCCAGTGCATTCTCCACAATCAGCTTCGCCTCTTTCTGGCCCACGCCGGCCTTCTCCGCCACGGCCTTGATGAACTCCGTTTTTTGCATCCCGATCCTCCTATGCGTTCCAATGCCGTCACCGCTGACGGCGTAGGCTTCCGCTCTGGCAGCAACCACGGCCAGACGCTCTCGGTACGCCGCCGCGACGGCGCCGACGAGGGCCGTGGGGGGCAGCAGCTCCAGCCGAATAATAGCCTCTTCCAAGAGCGCGCACACTGGCCCCAGCGACTCCGCGGCCAACACAGGTACGGCTGGCTATTTTGCTCGTGGCATCGTGGTCTGCCTTAGCCCGTGTGCTTACGCTTGACGAAGCCCGCCCTTCGGGCTATGGTAGGCCATACGTTCTGATAGGAATGACTAGAGAAAGGCAGCACCGCTATGGAGCGACCATCTGTGCCTGCTATGGATGAGCTAGATGCTGTTCTGCGAGATATTGAGGAGATGGAGGAAGCTATACGTGTCTTAAAAGAGCGTGTTAGCCAGATACCGGGTGAGATGTCGGAACAGTTAGGTTCAGACGAGGCTCGGATTGCTGCCGCACGATACTTGTACTGGATGACACCTGATGTGCCAACGCAGGCTATTGGATACGGCTTATGTGGGCTGGGTAGAAACAAGCTCGTTGAACTCATTGGAGCGGCACAAGTAAACATACCTTGTAATCGTTGCAAACGCCCGCTTCTTGTTCGCAATAGGACACACATGCTCGAAATTACAAATGCGATAAAGCGCGGAGGGAGGAGATTTGGACGTGGGTATACGTTCCTCTGTGATGCCTGTCAGAAAGCCATGATTGAAGAGCGGTATGCGTGGCACCAACAAATCCAGCAAGCGCAGAGTGAGCGACTTCGGCAGCTAAAGACGATGCCATACGCTGAATATCTTGCCTCAGAGGAGTGGAAGGCGAGAAGGAAACGGCATTTGCGGAGCGTTGGCTACCGCTGCCAGGTCTGCAACACCCAGGGTGTTGTGCTTGATGTTCACCACCGCACCTATCAGCGGCGAGGCGAAGAGCATTATACGGATCTCCTGGCACTGTGCCGAACCTGCCATGATCTCTTTCATCGAGAAGGCAGACTTGTAAAATAGGGATAGCAGTATGGATTTCAGTATTTTGTGTCCGCAAATTGAAGAGGCGTTGCTTCGTGTTCGAGTGCTTTATCAACAGGTGCCTGGTCTTATCTTGACAGAAAGCGACCTTAAATGCGTGCTGTACAAAGAACTTTCTGATATACCGTTTCTGACACAACCCGCAATGACCTATGATTGTCTGTATGCGACTCCTATACACACGGAAGTTTCTTGGTTCGACGAGCAAGGGGCTCTGACTATCACATCGGATCTTGTCATCCTTGATCCGAGGCATCTGCGGCTATTGGAACAGCCACTAGGTCATGAAAAAGCGATGCTGTCGCGGCAGCGAGTCGCACTACGGCGAGAACAGGGCGCAAGGAACTGGCAGCCATTACCAAACAAGAAATATGAGTTTGGTGGAACGGCTATCAACTTTGAGTTGAAGTTTGCGCGTGCAGGTATGGATCGCATATTCAAGGATATACAAGATGACCACGACAAAATAAAGCGATTGGAGCACGTGTTAGAAACGAACGGATCGCACAGCGAGGTTTTCCATTATATTGTGATCTTCAGTAGGTTCAAGAACAGGTCTAATCGATTCTCGGAGTGGGTTAGAAGGTGTAATGAGGAGCCGTATATCAGAGTAATATGGCACCACGCCGATATATGGTTCCCTGGGTTTAGCCGCCGGACCACACAAAGTACGAATTAGGTTAGTTGTCAGCACATAGTCCATCGCCCTCCTCTGGCGCTCCCTCGACCTGGGGCATTTCAGCAGCGAGTTTCAGCGCCGCTCTGACGGCCAGCAATCCTTGGGCAACCACGGGGCGCGGCTGCTCCTCATCGCCGTCAGCCAACAGCCCGCGAGTGTAGCCCCGGATCACCGTGCCGTCGGGGGCGTCGAAGAGGCCCCGCACCGTCATGCCCTGCTCAGGCAGTTCGGCCACCTTGTAGTGAGCCAACCTGTAGGCCAGGGGGAGCTTCATAAACCGCTCGCGCTGCGCCGGCGATGCACGGCGGGCCACCCGATAGTGCATGGCGTGGTCGGTGACGCGATGATAGGCCGCCAGGGTACGCTCGATCTGCTGCTCCTCGTCGCCGGCATAGTCGCCTTCTATTGGCGGCGGCCCCAGCTCGATCCGCTTCACCTGCTCACGGGGAAGCGTCAGCACGCCGGGTGCTGCCCGCCCTCGCTGCTTCGGCCTGGGCGGCGTCGGCGGCGTCGAATCGGCGGGCGCTGACGGGGCGACGAAGCGCAGGCGCACCGCCGGCTCGCGTCGCATGTCGCGTTCCCAAGCGCAGAGCGTCAGGTGCAGCTCCCAAACGAGGCGGGGCGACAGCGCCCCGCCTTCGTTCCAGCGGGCGGGCGGTTCCGGGGCCAGTTGCCACGGGATTATCACGCCGTCGGCCTCACCTTCTGCCGGTGCCAGGCGGAGCCAGCGCGTTCCGTCGGCTTGGGCGTCGATCTCCAGCGCCGCTACGCCGATTTGGGCCAGTTCCGGTAGGCCAGCAGCCGGCAGGCGAACGCGGTAGCGCCCGACAGGCGGCAGGCCGGTGTTAGCCTCGCGCACCAGCTCGGCGGCGACCTGGCGGAGCATCGCAAGCTGCTCGGCTCCATAGGAAGCCGGAACAGGGCCACGCATCGACGGCCCCAACCAGATCGGTGCCTCTGGGTGCCAGAGCCAGGTAGCATTCTTCGGCAACTCCGTGGCCCCCAGGGCGCGATCTACTCGTGTTAGGACGGCCTCAAAGAGCGAGAGATCGCCGCTGGCAGGGTGAATTGCCGGAAGTTCCTGGCCCCAGGCCCACACGAGGGCCAGGGCGGCAGCGAACGCCGTGCTATCCAGCGTGTCGAACGTGGCCGCCAGCTCGAAGGAAGGTGCCTGTAACAGCTTGCCCCAGGTGGTGAAACCCTCCAGCATGCGGGCCGGAAGCGTCGCCGGGCCAATAGTGCGATAGTGCTGCTCCAGGCCGCGCACAATAGTCCGCGCTGCTGGCGAGCCGCCGCCCTCCATCGCCGTGATCAGGCTTAACAGCGTGTCCATCGCGTTCAGCAGCGAGGTGAGCCAGGTCGTTGCCGTCTGAACGGGGAGCCGGTGCGTTCGTGCTAGGAAGAGCGCGGCCAGCAACACCAGGGGCGGCACGCCGTAACGCATTGGGCGATCCCACAGGCGTCGTAGCTCCTCGGTTGGATCGGCGCCGCGCCGGGTGCTGAGAGTGACGCCCCAGCGTAGTCTGAGCCAGCCATCCGGGCGCGTTTCGAGCATGTAGAGGCTGCGGCTGCCGTCCTCGCCAGGCGTGAGAGTCCAGACGCCGGCGGCGCCGGGGGAAACGGTGCCGGCCTCCATCGGAGTGAGGCCCGCGGCCAGCGTCAGCCCCAGAGCGGCGCTGCCGCGCTGCGCCACACCGGCCAACGTTAAGAGTTGCGGATCGCCGGTAGCGATCTCATTGATCGGCAGCCAGTGAGCCGGATAGGCAGCCTGCGAGCGGGGGCGAAGTCCTCGCCACGGGAATAGCTCAGGGAGCGCGTCAAACTGGCGCTGCTGATAGAGCGTCCCTACTAAGTCAGAGGTGACAGAAACGATGATGCCGGCGAACTGGCTGGTTTGCCCGTCGGCAGGGGCCGGCTCGTCGCTCAGACCAACGGTATCTTCGCGTGCAATGAAGGCGGCCACCTGGCGCTCGTCGTCGTCATCGCGTCGGAAGGCGACGCTGAAAGCGGCGGCACGAGGCTGGTGGGCGCTATCCAGCAGCGTGATCTCCAGCACGGAGAGCTGCCCGCCATCAGGGCCGGGGCCGAAGCGCCAGGTGGTGAGCGCATTGGCCTCCAATGGCTCCCCGCCCCTGGCGGCCTCGCGGGCCTCGGCCAGCACGATAGCCACGTCGGGCCGGCGGCGGAGGTCAAGGTGCAGCGCAGGGGCGGCGCCGTGCTGCGTCTGGATGCGCGAGGGCACCCAGGGCAATGCTGCCACTGCGGATTCTTGAAAGGCGCGGGTTGCGGTGTCCGTGGTCATTGGGGCGCTTCGGTGCGTGTTGGGGCCGGCGTTGGCACGCCCGACTCGGCACAGCGAGCTTCGATGAGCCAGCGGGCCAGGGCGTCGAGGGTGCGGAGGGCGCGATCTTCCCACACTTCGAGCCAGGGGCCAGCGGCGATCACGTCGGCGGCCACTGTAGGATAGCGGCTGGTGATCTGCGCGGTCAGGCCCGCCTTCCAGCTCTCATAGGCAGGAGTGAGCGGGAGGCCCGTGCCCATCGGGTCGTCGGGGTGTTGGTGTCGCATTGCTATGCCTCGGCCTTGCGCCGCTCTGCGATCAGTGCCTCAATGTCGTCGATGCTAGTGGTAAGAGCGAACAGCAGGGCCGGGTCGAGCCGGCCCAGGGCGATCTCTGTAGCACGGCTGTAGCTAGTGTCGCCCAAGTCGTTCGGCAGCAGCACGCCCTCGGCAACGTCATCGCCTATCCACATCCGGCGGCGGTAGTCGATCACGATGCAGCCAGGATTGCCCGGCTGACCCTCGCCCACGGTGATCCACAGGTGCGGGTCAACGGCTTGCTGGCCGCGGTGCAGCACGCCGCTCCAGGCCCGGAACGGCACGCCGGCGATGGTGAGGAAGTGGCCGACGATTTGGGTGTGGCCGTCGCACTCGGTTGGGGCGTTCGCGTAGCGGTCGAGGAGGCCGCGCAGCTCGTGAGCCACCAGGGGTAGCTCGTCGGCGCCCCAGCGCAGCGCGTGATGAATAATGAACGCCTCGCGGCTGGCGGCTACCTGGCCCTCTTGGTCGAGGGCATCGAGGTCAAGATCGCCGGTGAACACGGCCAGGCGGGCGGCTACGTTCGGGCGGCCCAACTTGTAGGTAAGCGCCAGGGCGCCGGCACACTGCTGGGACTCGTCGGTGCAGACCGTCTCGCTGAAGCCGTCATCAGCCTCAACCGTCGCGGTGGTCTTGTGGCACGCGAAGCCGTGCATGTCGTTGCCCAGCAGATCGTCAATGATGCCCCTGGCGCGGGTGCCGCGCAGGTATCCCGGTATATCTGTGCGAAAGGGGCAATCTCGGCAGGGCCGTTTGAGGTTAAACATAACCGCCTAGTCTCCCTCGTCAGCGGTGACGGCTTCGAGCCGGTTGCGCGCCGCATACGCGGCGCGCATAACGCTCGCCCACGGCTCTTCTCGCTCTTTGCGATAGTTCTTGCCGCCGTCACAGTGGATTGGAAACCGCTCGACACGCTTGCCCTTTAGTTCCTCATAGGTCAGACGCCCACGGCTGAAGCCTGTGGGCTTGCGCCTCAGCCCGAAGACTGGACACCATAGGCTGTCTGACAGGCAGCCCGTTCGCGGATATTGATCGCGGCGTTCAGATCGGCACCTATACGATGCCCGCACAACACACAGCAGAACTCAGCTTGCGACCGGCGATTCGCCTTCTCGCAATGCCCGCACTCCGAGCAGGTGCGCGAGGTGTTGCGCGGGTCAACCGCCATGACCGGCACCCCTGCCCGTCGCGCTTTGTAGCTGAGGAACTGCCGCAATTGCGCGAACGCCCAATTGCTCTGTCGTGCCCGTTGCTCTGGCCCCTTAGCCCTTGTCCGTTGGCGAATGTGCCGTAGTTCTTCCATGGCAATCGCCCGCTTCGTGCGTTCGGCCTTTGCAACCAGCCGCTTGCTGATCTGATGATTGATGTCCTTCTGAAACCGGCGCTGACGCCCAGCCAGCTTCCGCAGCCGGCGCTTTGCCGAACGTGTTCCGACCGCTTGGAGCGCGGCCCGGCGCCCGGCGTACCAACGGCGCTTGCGCTCGACCGGCTCGCCGGTGTGGGCCTCGCCATCGCTATCGGTTGCGAGCGTGACGATGCCCAGGTCTACCCCGATCACTCCCTCCATCTGCTGCTCATCAGGCTCCGGCACGTCACAGACGGCCAGCAGGTAGAACGCACCCTTGTGGAATACAAGGTCACTTTCGCCCTTGCGGTAGGCCAGCAGCGACCGCTGATGCTCGCCCAGCAGGTAGGGGATGTACTGCCGACCTGCAACCGTCCAGATCGACACCGCGCCCTTGTCGGTGTACCAGGACAGGTTGCGGTCATCGAAGGCGATAGCGCCGTGGGGTCGGAATGTGCGCTGGGTATTGCGGTCGAGCTTGTAGGCGTCGGCTACTTTGGCGATGCAGCGCACAAGGATCTGCGCTCCCAGGTCGAACGAGTCCTTGACCTGATGGTAGACGAGCTTCTGGAGGGGGATACGGCGAAACTCACGCGCTTGCCACGCCAGCGCACTAATCGCATCACACGCCGCGTTCGCTTCTGCTAGTGTTGACAGCAATGCGGTGTGCTGCTCCGGCGACGGGTTGAGCTTGATCTGCGCAATAAGTTTCATACACTATGAGCAATAACACGCTTGTTCAATAATGTCAAATCGAGCTGATAGCCCGGCGCTTCCTCCCAGGGGTAAACGCTCTGTGCTTCCGCGCCGTGATGTGGTCGTATCTGTGCGATGCAAGAAGTCATCTGTGAGCCTGGCAACCATCCGCAAACCCCTGGGCCACAAGCACATCCAGACGACGCTATGCTACGCTGAACAGAGCCATACGCGGCTGATGCAGAGCTACGACTACGCCAGCGCGCCCTTCAGCGCAAGCGGACTTAAGCACCGTACATGCTGCTGGTTATTGCGTTTTCTGTCCTGATGTTGCGCAGAGCCCTCATAGGGATGGCGCACCCGGATTTCGCCGTCAGGAAGCCAGCCGGCTAGGTGCTCATCCAGAGAGAAGGGCTTAGGCATCAGTCGAGTCCTCCCCTGTCAGCCGATTACGGTACTGCAAAGCCTCCGCGAGATGGGCCGGGCGGATCTCCGGGGCATCGGCCAGCTTTGCGGTGCTTGCAGCTACGCACAGCAGGCTGCGAACGCGCCTCCCGCTCAGGGGTAGGGAGCGCATCGCGGCGCGCAGCAGGTTCGCCGCGCCTCCGTCGAGAAGCTGGGGCACGAACGGCTTGCCGTCGGCGTCGACTCGCTCGTCATTGACCTGGCGAAGCCGAGCCGCGGCCACACGCTCCAACACATGCTCATCCGGCTCGCCAGGGTGCAGGCTGATGCTCGTCAGATGGGCTGGCACATCCACAACGATGTCGGCGGCCAGCAACGCGGCCACGTCGGGTTGGGCGCGGTAGGCGCGGATCGCCTCCGGCGTGCAGCCGCAGGCCAGCAGCGGATCGCCCTGATTGCCGCAGGGGCAGGGCCGCACGACAGTTGCGAGACCGGGCACATAGGCGTTCACCCAGGCGGCCACGGCCAGAGCCTCAGCAGCGTCGCCGTAGCCGATCAGTCTGATGGGGTGCAGGCCCACCAGACTCACCTCGGCGGTGCGCTTTACGTGCTCCTGGCGCGGAATCATGTCGAGCCGCGTAACTGGTGGTGTCAGTGGTGACAGGAATGGTATGACGCGGGGCCGGCGAGCTTGGTCTGCCTCCCAGATCAGCCGCTCCAGGGCGTCAAGGGCGGCACTGACAGTTGCCTGCCGGCGCGGGGTGGCGCGGGCGGCAACGAGGGCAGCGCGGGCGGTGTCGAGCGGATCAGAGTTGTGAAGCATGGCTTTGGTTTGGTGTTGGTAGGCGCTGCTCCTGAGGGCGTTTGCGCCGGCGAAGCTCGGTAAGCGCACACGAAGGACAGCGGGCGATTCCCTCGCGGATTTCGACTGCTACAGCCTGGTGGCACTCTTGGCACACCGAGAGCAGCTCTGTCGCTTGCTCAGGTCGTGGCGTGGTGTCAGTGCTCATCGCAGTACCCTCCGCGGCGCGTGAGCGGCAGGGCGCAGCATGAGCGCGCCCGCAGAGAGCAGGGTGAGCGCGAAGCCGGCCAGGGTTGTTCCGCCCAGCGTGACGAGCATCCCCAGAACGACGCCTCCGAGCGGCGCGAGGTATCCATAGAAGAGACGCAGCGGGCGAGGGAGGCCCGCCAGTGTGAGTGCGCCGGCCAGTGCGATAAGGAGGCCCACCAGCGGCTCCCCGGTGCCGGCGAGAAAGAAGCCGCTGCTGACACCACTCGCACACAGGGCGTGGATGAAGAGCAGTCGAAGGAGTGAGCGAAGCAGCATCGGGATGTATACTTTCCGTGAGCGGCAGCGCCTCGGCGCCAACCTGTCGCTGTCGCTCGTCGTGTGGGGTCAGGGGCTTTCCCTGGCCCTACATTTCTAAAAGGGGATGTCTTGATCCACTGTGTCGGCGTGCGCCTTCGCGGGCGTAGTGTCGCCCTCGCCGGGCTCGAAGGGCAGTGGCCCCTCGTCGGCTAGCGTGAAGCTGGCGGGCACCGGAGGCTGCATCGGGACGCCGTTGAGGGCATCGATCAGCCACGAGGCGCCACCTTTGGTGAGCGTGAGGAGCGGCACACCGGCCAGCTCGCAGAAGTTCACCAGGCGTGTATTGTCCCAGCCCTTCGCGGCTGCCATACGTTCGATGGCGTTGCGCTGCTTCGTGCTGGCTGGCGCCTCCGGGTCACGGATCGTGTACCGGCTGCTGCGCCCGCTGCCGGCGAGCTGGGCATCCTCGCGCATCGCTTCGATCTCCCGCTCGGTGTCCTCAGCCTGGGCCTCACGCACGCGCCGTGCGGTATTCTGGGCCTCGCGGATCAGCTCGTCGCTGGCGCCGACGGGCACAACGATCTCGCACTCCAGTGTGCGAAAGTCATCTCCGATCTTGATGCTGGCGCGGTAGATGTGGCGCACCGTGGCGGCAGGGGCCGGCTCCGGCTCCGGGGGCAAAGGTGGGCGTCGGGTTGTGGTCATGGTGTGATGTCTCTCCCTAAGAGCTATGCGGCTACTGGCGGGTATTGGCTAGTTGGTCAGTGTGTGGTAGTGCTGGCGCATCTCGCGCATGGCCGGGCTGTTGGGCCAGGCCGCGGCGGTGCAGTAGAAGCGGAAGCCGCTGGTTTTTGTCCTATACACAATGGTGCCGCCGGCGGAAACTTCGGCATATTGGCGCCCGCGCCACACGAAGAGGAGGGTCAAGGCGTCGGTGACGGCGCTGCAATCGTCGCCGGGGATGATTAGCCGTAGATCCTCGTCGGGCGTCTGCTCGATCACGCGGATCGCGTCGGCCAGATCGTTGTTCGTGGCCGGCTGCCAGATGCCGTTGACCTCGCCCCCCAGCACGGCATTGATGTGATCGGAAACGGCGTCGTAGCCGTTCACGCCGTAGAAGGCGGAGCGGGCAATGGCGTCCCGGTTAAGGGTTGCCGTGGCGTTCAGCAGCCGCCTCCGAAGGGTGGTCATGTTCCCGCTGGCGGGCAGGCCGAACCGGCGGCAGAGCTGTTCCAGCACCGGGCGCGAAGCCCGCGCCAGCATCTCCATCTGAAGCTCCCGCAGCGACGGGTTGCGAAGCACCGACTCGATCCCATCGAGCATTTCTGGGGTGCCCCAGCGCGGCTGTGTCCCCGTCATGGTGTCCTCATTTCGTGGAACTGCACGGCCCCGCCGCTCTCAGCAGCCAAGGCAAACGCGGCGGCGAACTGCTGGTAGGTATCGAAGAGATAGGGTCGCTGCGTAACACTGGCGCTGCGCCGGGCGCTGTCGATGCGAGCCTTGAAGGCAGCAGCCAGCACCACGCAATCAGCGTGGCCGATCCAGCCCTCGCTATCGGAGAAATCGATCAGGCGTGTGAAAGGGTTGCCGGCGTAACGGGCCGGCTTCTCGAAGAGGATTTCGCAGCGCACGCCGAGCATGAGCCGGCACAGCCACTCGCGCCACTCCTCATAGTCCTCATAGCTGCCGATGGTGTAGCTCTGCGTAGGGCCAGAGACACGGTAAACGCCACCCAGAGTGAGCGGGGGCAGCCGTGCCGCGAAGATGCCGGCGGTAGCCGGGTCAATGTAGACAAGTTGATCGCCTCCCACTTGAAGGGCGCTGGCCTCGCTATCGAAGTATTTAGCGCTTACCAGCGCGGCGTTTGGCGCCTCGTCGATAAGCTGAAGCCCGGTGTAGACGGTGACTAGGAGGGGCATCGCCTTACCTCGTGTTTAGAGGCACGGGGGCGCTCACCTCCCCCGCGCCTGCTACGCTCTACCTCTCGTCGCTCCGCAGCTCGCGGCCCTTCACGCGCCCCTCGCCACCCTTGCGGGCGCTCGTCATCACGCCCTTGCCAACCGCGTCAACGATCTCGCCCAGGACAAGCCCGAACGAGATGCCAGCCACGACGATCAGGGCGAGCTGGCCCAGGAAGAACACTGCCAGAGCCGTCGCCAGGAGCAGGCCCGCCGTGACGATCTTGAACATTGCTTGTGCCTCCTCTCCTGTCAGTCGTGACCATAAGATCTCTGAATAGTGAGGATCTTCCTGTACGCTCTGCGCTATACGCAAAAGATTATAGCGTAGACCGTACAGTTTTGTCAAGAGACAATTTAGCGTAGAGCGTACAGGATTTAGAGAGAAAGGCAGAGAAGGGGATTGCGTAGAGCGTACAAGCACGCTATGATTGAGGGCAATGGGAAGGGCTACGGGGGAGAGTCGCCGGCCTATGAACAAAGCAGCACCAACGGATTGATTGCCACGCTCACCTGGGAGCACGATTACAAGGATCGAAGCGATGACATGGCATTGGCGCCTGCCCCAGCTCTACGAAGAGTTGGGCATCTCCGAAGCTGAGCTCGCACTACGGGCGCTTATCCGTCGGCCCACGGTCAATGCGCTACGCGATCAGCGAGATACCTATACGAGCGTGCTGGTGCCCCTCTACCTGGCCGCTCGTCGTGTAAAGCCGGATGTGACCCTACACAGCTTTATCGCTGTTGAGGGCGCCCCTGCCGAAATCGTGATCCGGCCTCAGAAGCCCTTGCCAGAGATGGTGGCGCTGCCAGATCAGCCCGGCATTTACCTGGCAACACCGTTGCTGCGCCGACGCCTGACAACCGAGAGCGAACCAATGACTGTGCGCCAGATGGCTGCGCTGTGTCAGCTCGACGAGACGACCCTGAGCCGCATGGAACATGGGCACCTTCAGCCGAAAGTGTCTACCTTGGTTCGTATCTATCTAGCCTGCCTGGAGCGCGACCCCAGCCTGACGCTGCATGACGTGCTGCTGATCAATGACCGGGAGCTACAGCCGCGGCCCCTGGTGCGGCCCTCCACTCGATCACTTCCCTAGATACCCCAGGGCAAAACATACCCAGATCTGTATTGATGCTTGACAACCTGTACGGTCTACGCTATACTTGTAGATGTAGCGTAGACCGTACAGCGTTTCAGTCACCACTGAAAGGAAAGAGGCCGGGCGTGTATCTCCTCTACGTCAAGAACCGGCGCACCGGCAAGTGGGTGCGCTTCGACAACAGCCACACCGCCAGCCTGAGCGGCCCGCGCTACGGGCGTCCGTCGCGCACCATGCGGTTTGGCGGCGTGGCGCGGGCGTATGCCAGGAGCTTCCGCCGCGAGGGCTGGCAGGTTCATATTCGCAAGGTCGGGTAATCCGCCGGCGTGTTGTCGGCAAGCGCGAAGCTGCTACCCAGGACTCTTTCTGAGCCGTTCGGCTCAGTTTTCGCTGTGTGACAGGGGGCCGCCCCTGTCTGAGCCTCTATCCGGCGAGACGGGAATAAGGCACCCGAAGGATAGCCCTGCTAGGGAGAGAGCCGCTGGCCGGGCAGCGCAGCACGCGAAGGGCAAACAGATCAAGTTCACCCGACTCGTGTGGCCCCGGCCTCCTCTTCATCTTCACTGCCAGCGAGGCGCCGATGAGCCGCGCCGCAACGAATACTGTAGAGTACGACTACCCCATCCCGACGCCTGAGCAGAATGAGCTGCACCTGCGCCTGGCCGTTATAGTGATGGGCTGGGTGCGCGTCACCTACGTCGACGCCCACCAGACCCATGGCACCCTGAAGGGCACGCCGTTCTCGTTCCCCGAACGTGAGGATGGTCGCACGCCCTACAACCGCTCTTTCCAATCCTGGGCGCCCTTCTATGACCCTGCCGCCGCCACCGAGCTGCGGGTGGCCCTGCGGGGCCTGGGCTGGCGCTGCGCCCTCTCCGAAGGTCGCGAAACCACCGACGACGCGAATCGCTGGATGTGCCGCCTTACCCCCGCGGATACTGCTGCCTATGTCTACGCCACCGGCCCCACGCCGGAGGCCGCGCTGACGCTGGCCGCGGAGCAGGTGGCTGTGAAGCTCGACGAGGCGCTGCTATGACCACATCTCCCCGCGATCTGCCGTCAAAGCCGACTCATGCGTTTGTAGCCCGGAAGCCGTGTGGCTGTGCCAGCCTTATCAGCTCCGACATCCCTGAGATGCGCGCCGACGCCGCCGAAGCCTTGGCCCGCGCTGTGATGGTGGGGCACATCCCCGGCTACCTGCCACACGCCGAAGCCGCGGCTCTCCCCTGGGCGTGCCCTGCCTGCACGGCGCCTGCCCTGGCGAAGCCGGCTAATACCCCGCTGGAGCTGGATGCCAGCACCAGACCCGGCGCACCCAGCTTTCACTTCAGAGGCACGTTGACATATCAAGTTACGGTGCTGGTGAACGCTGTCGTGAAGGTCGATGGCGGCCAGGATAAAGCCTACGATGAGCTGTTTGAGCTTCTGCGGCCCACGAGCCTGTATGTCGCGCCAGAGCAGCTTGAAATCGAGTGGCACGAGGATGATCTGAGCGTGACGGCCACCGACGGGCTGCCGTCGGCTCGCCTGGCTGATCAGATGCCTCTGAGCCTGGAGTAATCACAGCGAGGGCACGATGGCGCCGCTTCTCGATGCCGTTGAAGCTGCGTTGCAACAGCTTCGCGCCGTCACCGCCGATCCGACCCGCTGTGTTCCTGATGGATGGTGGCGCGCTGACCCCGCGGCGATGCACCTGCTGGAGCGTGTGCAGCAGATTGTCGCCCTCGTCGCAGATCGGGGCGGCCTGGAAAATGCGCCCGGCTGCTTTGTAGAACGGCACCCTGAATACAACGATTGAGGTGCTGTGCCCGTAGCTGGTCGCCGGCAAGGAAGCAAGCAATGATTGAGTGCCCAACTGTGAGGAGCCAACATCGAAGCTCTACGAGGCGCCGCGGCTCCGCATTCCGGTGCCACCGGGCTACAATGCTTCGGAACTGGGCGAAAGTGAGGTGGTCAGGTGGCATCCGCTGGGGAGTGCCTTCCCTGGCAGCGAGAGCTTCGAACTGCTGGAGGTGCTGCCTAACGGCTGGCTGCTGGTGCTACCCCCGGAGACGCACGCCGAGACGGTGTACTGCGCCCGATGCTGGGCTGGCCGGCTCTGGCCGGCGCTCTTCAGTTACATCGCCAACCACCCCTCAGATTTCCAGCTCGACGGCTACCGCGACCCGATCATGGTGGGCGCAGAGGAAGGCAATACCAATGGCCTCTGACGAGTATTGGCACACGGCGCGGCAGGCTCGAAGCCTGCTGCTGGCCGCCTCATCGGTGGTGGAGGCGCACCTGCTGAACCTGCCGGTGAGTGATCCGACCCTGGCAGGAGTGGTGCCGGGCTATGTTGACGCTGGTGGCCGCTGGCAGCTCTCGCCGTTTCATGATGGCGACGCGAGGCGCCTGCCGGAGCTGCCGGAGCTGGAGGCGCCGCCGCTGGCCGGCACTGTCTACGCAGAGCAGGGCACAGCGGCCATTGGCCCGGCGAGCGCCACGCTCCTGGGGGCGCTGATTGCTTCTGGAGGGCCGCGCCCACTGGCCGACTTAGCTGCGGCAGCAAAGATAGTGGAACGCCCGCTACTGCGCCGGCGCTATCTCGTGCATGACCTTCGCGCCGCCCACGCGCTCATGCTGGGCTTGGAGCAGCGCGGCTTGGTGGAGCGGCGGGCGATCCGCCTCGACGACCTGGGGCGGCTGCGCTGGGTTTGGCAGGTGTACACCCCTGGTGTGATGCCGAGCGCCACCATGTACCCGGAGTTGGCTGCCCTGAGCTTCGAGACGCTGGCCGATCTGCTCGACATTGAGCTGAAGCGTGATCGTCCCAACCTCGACGGTAGCGTTGATGTCGTGCTGGGTGGCCCGCGCAGCGAGCAGCAGAGTGGCGACGAGCTGCACGAGGAGCTGCCGCTGCTGGATGTGGGCGACGGGGCGCAAATCACACCGGGCGTCGTGCTGCACCAGCTCACCCTCATGGGGGCCGAAATGCGCCGGCCCTGGGCCGACGCTCTGGGCGAGCATTTCTTTGTGTGGCTCGATACGTGGCTAAAGGCGCCGTCGGTGGTGCCAACGCCCTGGGAGCTACGTGACCTGGGCATGGAGCTGCTGCACAGTGTTCCCTGGTTTGGGCCGTCGCTGCGGTGGACGGCGGGGAGCCTGCTGCGACGCAAGGCGCCGGTTGGCGTCCTGAAGGGGCTGCTGTTCGCCGGGCTGTGGAGCGATGATCTGGTGATGCGCGCCGCCGCCGGCGCTATCGACTACAAAGTTGCCTGACACGTGGAACGATGAGCGACTTACCGAAGCCGAGGGCTCGTCTGCTGTCCGATAACGATGTGCTGATGAAGCTGGCGGTGATCGCCGCGCACGACCCCCGCGCCGCTGCGCTCGCGGAGGAGGTGTTTCGCCGGCACCGCGATGAAGGCGGCGACGTGGCCGATTGGGTAGCCCAGATTGAGAAAGCCAGGCTGTCGATTTTAGGCCCGTTCGGGCGCACGCGCCTGGCCTATATCTCCGCTGACGAGCTGGGTATCAGGCTGCCGCCTGACCCGCCAGAGCCGGATTAGGAGCCGCCGGCGCTGTCTGCCAGGCAGAGGCCGACGCTGCTGGATGATCCTCTGGGGGCGCCGGCCAGGCCGCGGCGAAGCCTGCTGGATGAGTGAGTCGACGAGGCGCGGTGCCCCTGTGCAGGCACCGCGCCTTTAGGGCTTTAGGGCCAGGTACGCGAGAGTCGACGACCGGGCGCCGCGAGCAAGCAAGCTGTTTCGTAGCTGTCGTAGATGACAAGTAAGAGCTGAACATGTCTCGCTGTACACACCTCAACGGTCTATGGCACGAATGGCGTCGTATTGTTCACACACGCACCGTTGAGCAGGGGGTATTATCGTCTGAAGGAACAAATGAAATAGGCAACATTGCAGGTTATATTTATGAGTGCAAGGATTGTGGCAGGCGTTGGAAGTATGCTTCTTCTGTTGATCAGCCAAAATGGTTGCAGCGTATTCACGAGCAATTAGAGCAGGGATAAAACATTGACTGACCCGCACGCGGTACGGTGGGCGCGGCGAGAGTTACGCCGACTAGCAACGCTCGATTACTCCAAGTGGCATTGGACGCTCGATGCCCACTTTACCGCTTACGGGCGCCTTATTCCGCTTGGTGTGGCTACGACGTTGCCAGAAACCGATGATAGTTCTGAGCAGGTAAATTGCCGGCAATGTCGCCGCAAGCTGACGGCTACGGCTGGGACTACTTCGTACACTCGTGCTACACTTCGCGGTGCCGAAGGAGGTTGCGGAAGCGAAGAAGCGGGGGCGTGATGAGCAAGCTAGGTGATGAGCTGGGCGAAACAGTAGACGGGGGTTGGCAACGATTCGTTGATTCTGCCGCCATAGAACATAATGTTACGACGAAAGTGTCGTAGGTTGGCGTAGACGGGATAGGGCGCACCCAGGTGATGCAGCTCCGGCTGATGCTCGTGGCGATCCCCTGTGTCATCCTGTTCTGGGTCATGGGTGCAAACACTGTGGTGGCGCTGATGGCGGGATTTGCCGCTGCACTCCCGATCTTTCTCGCCTGGGAATCGCGTCGGCAGCCTCGCAATGGTGCGCCGGTGTTGAAGCAAGACGCTGAGACGAGCCGAGCGATGGCGATCTGCATGGCGCTCTTTCTCGCGCTGGCCGTCGGCACGCCGACGGTTATCTGGGCACGCGGGCTGACCGGCGAGGTAGCTGACCGCTTCGCGTGGACGGCGTTCGGGGTGCTGCTGCTCGGGGGTATGCCGGTAGTGGGCAGCGTGATGCTGTATCAAATCGTGCAGCAGCTTCGTGGTAAACGGCCCGTAGAGAGCCGGAAGATTATCAGGAGCGCCGTGCTGGTTGGCTCCATCAGCTTCTTCCCGGCGCTGCTTCCGTCCTACTTGGTGCCGCCGGCCTTTGAGAACATTGCGCTCGCTCTCAGTGTCCTGGTGGCTGTCGTGCTAGGTGTGTGGGTGTACCGTCGGCTCCATCGACTTCACGCGCTCCAGGCGTGTCCTGAGACCCAAGAACTGGACAGTTCGGTATGTTAGGATCCTCCCAGCAGGAGGAGCCGATGAAACCCAGCCAGCACACGACCGAGCAGATCATCAAGATCCTTGAGCAGGCCGAGAAGGGTGAGCAGAC
>NZ_DAOUDC010000056.1:0-91151 GCF_034431535.1 Chloroflexus sp.
TGCCGGTGGCAATCGAAGAGGGTCTCCGCTTCGCCATCCGTGAGGGTGGTCGCACCGTCGGCGCCGGCGTCGTGACCAAGATCCTTGATTAGCAGAATGTGAACCGGAAACGGGGACGTGGTCTTTCCACGTCCCCGTCGATTGGAGAAAAAAAGATGGCTAAGCAAAAGGTTCGTATTCGCCTCAAGGCGTATGATCACAAGATCCTCGACCAATCTGCGCGCCAGATCGTCGAGGCAGCCGAGCGCACCGGCGCGCTGGTCGCCGGCCCGGTGCCGCTGCCGACCAAGATCGAGCGCTATAGCGTGATCCGGTCGGGGTTCATCGATAAAGACTCGCAGGAGCAGTTTGAGATTCGCACGCACAAACGATTAATCGATGTGCTCGATCCGAGCCAGCAAACGATTAATGCCCTGATGAAGCTCAATCTGCCGGCTGGTGTCGATATTGAGATTAAGCTGTAGAAGAAAAGCAGGCGTTGCGTGCCGCTGACGACGGCTTCGTTCTTGGTCAACGGCGGTGGCGCGCGCCGGAAAGGCAGCCGCTGCGCGAATGACGCATGCTGCGGAGGTACACTATGATTCACGGATTGTTAGGTCGCAAAGTCGGGATGATGCAGTACTTCACTGAAAAGGGCATGGCCATTCCGGTGACGGTTATCTCGGCCGGCCCCTGCATCGTCACCCAGATCCGCACGCCGGAGCGCGACGGCTACAGCGCGGTGCAGCTTGGCTACGAAGAGGTCGAGCCACGCAAGCTGACCAAGCCGCAACAGGGCCATCTCAAGGCGGCAGGCGGCACGATGTTGCGCTATCTGCGCGAGTTCAGCACCGATGATCCGCTGGCGCATAAGCCCGGCGAGGTGGTCACAGTCGAGCTGTTTAAGCCCGGCCAGAAGGTCGATATTGCCGGCAACTCGAAGGGACGCGGCTTTGCCGGCGTCGTCAAGCGGCACGGCTTCCGCGGCGGCCCCAAGACCCACGGCCAAAGCGACCGCCACCGCGCTCCCGGTTCGATTGGCGCCGGCACCACACCCGGTCGTGTGTGGAAGGGCCAGCGTATGGCTGGCCGCATGGGCGGCAAGCGCGTCACTATCCAGAATCTGGAAGTAGTCGAAGTGCTGCCCGAACAGAATTTGCTACTGGTGAAGGGCTCCGTTCCCGGCGCCCGCAATGGCCTGCTTCAGATCCGCAGAGCGGTGAAGGGCTAGAGGGGTAAAACGATGCAGGCAACACTCTACAATCAGGCCGGCGAACAGGTGGGCGCCATTGAGGTTAGCGATTATATCTTCGGCATCGAGCCGAATGTGCCGGTGATGCATCAGTATGTGGTGATGCAGAACGCGAACGCCCGCCTCGGTACGCACAATACTCGCGGTCGCGGCGAGGTCAAGGGTTCGACCCGCAAGCTCTACCGCCAGAAGGGTACCGGTCGCGCCCGCCAAGGCTCGATCCGCGCGCCGCATCACAAGGGCGGCGGTATTGCCCACGGCCCGCACCCGCGCTCGTATCGCGTCTCGATGCCGCGCAAGATGCGCCGGCTTGGCGTGCGCTCAGCGTTGTCGGCCAAGTTCGCTGCCGGCCAGATCCGGTTTGTGGATGCGTTGAGCTTCGAGCAGCCGCGCACCAAGGATTTCATCGCCTTCCTCAAGGCGCACGGCCTTGCCGATGCGAAGACGCTGGTCGTGATCGACAGCAAGAGCCCGGCGAATGAGAATCTGCGGCGCTCGGCCAATAATCTGCCGCAGGTGAAGACGCTGCTGGCCCACTACCTCAATGTACGCGATCTGTTGGTCTATGACCACATCGTTATGCCCAAAGCGGCGGTTGAGGTGGTCGAGAGTTATCTTGGCGAACGCACGCGCGTGGCGGCGCCGGCGCAGGAGGATTAAACTATGCTGACGCCGTATGATATTCTGATCCGCCCGCTGATCACCGAGAAGAATACCAGCTTGATGGAACTCAACAAGTATACGTTTGAGGTCCATCGCGAGGCGACGAAGCCTCAGATCAAGCGCGCGGTTGAGACCATCTTTAATGTGACGGTCACCAAGGTGCATACGATCAATGTGCGCGGGAAGCGCCGCCGGCGCGGCCAGTCGGTCGGTTATACCCGCGATTGGAAGAAGGCGATTGTGACGCTGGCCGAAGGCGATCGGATCGAGATCTTCGGCGCATAACGTCGCTGCTGAACAGAAAGCAGTGACCGGCACCGGTTCGCACTGATGAGCCGGCGCCGCCAGAGGGAGACAAAGTATGGGAGTTCGCATCTACAAGCCAACCTCGGCCGGTCGCCGCAATATGTCGGTCTCGACCTTCGAGGAGATTACCAAGAAGCGGCCAGAGCCGGGCTTGATCGAGCCGCTGCGCAAGAAGGCCGGCCGCAACAATCAGGGCCGCATTACGGTGCGCCATCGCGGCGGCGGCCATAAGCGGTTTTATCGCATTATCGACTTTAAGCGGAATAAGTTTGGCATTCCGGCCAAGGTGCAGGCGATCGAGTACGATCCCAATCGCAGCGCCCGGATTGCCCTGCTGGCCTACACTGATGGCGAGAAGCGCTATATCATTGCACCGCTCGGCCTCAAGGTCGGTGATACGGTGATGAGCGGCCCCGATGCCGAAATTCGCGTCGGTAACGCTCTGCCGATCAGCGCCATTCCGCTCGGCACCCAGATCCACAATATCGAACTAGAGATCGGGCGCGGTGGCGTGTTGGTGCGCTCGGCTGGCACTGCCGCCCAGTTGATGGCCAAAGAGGGTGATTACGCTACTGTCCGTATGCCTTCGGGCGAGATGCGCATGATCCACGTGCGCTGCATGGCTACCATCGGGCAGGTCGGCAATGTCGATCACCAGAACATTCGGATTGGTAAGGCCGGCCGCTCGCGCTGGCTTGGCCGCCGGCCGCGCGTGCGTGGAGCGGCGATGAACCCCCGCGACCATCCTCACGGTGGTGGCGAGGGTCGTGCGCCGCGTGGCATGAGCACGCCGAAGACAAAGTGGGGCAAGCCGGCCCGTGGCGTCAAGACCCGCCACAATCCGCGCTTCGATCGCTTTATTGTCCGCCGGCGCAAGTAAGGTTGCTCTGCCGGGTGGCGACCGTAGCCGCCCGGCGCCCTATGAGGAGGAACTATGTCCCGCTCGTCGAAGAAGGGGCCATACGTCGATATTCGATTGCTCGATAAGATTGAGGCGATGAACAAGGCCAATGAAAAGCGGGTGATCCGCACATGGTCGCGCGACTCGACCATCTTCCCGCAGATGATTGGCCATACCATCGCCGTCCACGATGGCCGCCGCCACGTGCCCGTCTACATTACCGAAAACATGGTCGGGCACAAGCTGGGTGAGTTTGCCCCCACCCGCTTCTTCCGCGGCCACGGCGGCAAGAAGGCCGATAAGCGCGGGAAAGTCAAGTAGCTCCCGCTTAAGTCCGATGGCATCAGACCAGAAACGTGGTAGAATAACACGCTTGTGGAGATGCGTCGGGTAGCGATACGAGAAGAGCAATGGAAGCAAAAGCTGTGACCCGCTATGTGCGAATCTCGCCGCTGAAGGTTCGCCTCGTGATGGATGTTGTGCGCGGCATGCCGGTTGACCGTGCATTGGCCACGTTGCGCTATATGCCGCAAAAAGCGGCTCGCGAGGTGGCTCGCACCCTCAAGTCGGCAATCGCGAACGCCGAGCACAACTTTGAGATGGATCGCGAAGAGCTGTACATTAAGACCATTTACGCCGATCAAGGCCCGGTCTTGAAACGGTTTATGCCGCGGGCGCGCGGGATGGCGAATCGCATCCGCAAACCAACCACCCATATCACGGTGGTGGTGGCCGATAAGTCGGAGTACTAGTAGAGGGAGGCTCGCTTGGGGCGCAAAGTACATCCGATCGGCTTCCGGCTCGGATATATCAAGGACTGGCAATCGAAGTGGTTCGCCAATGGCGAAGACTACACGCGCCAGCTTCATGAAGATATCGAGCTGCGCAAGCTGATCAGCAAAGAATTGCAGAGCGCAGGCGTGTCGCGGATCGAGATCGAACGCTCGGCTAATAAGATCGAGATTTCGGTCTATACGGCCAAGCCCGGGATCGTGATCGGCAAACGCGGCACGAATGTCGATACGCTGAAGAGCACGCTAGAGCGCAAAACGGGCAAGAAGATAAAGCTGAATATCAAAGAGATTAATCAGCCTGAACTTGATGCCCAGTTGGTGGCCGAGAGCATCGGCGAGCAGATTACCAAGCGTGTCAGCTACAAGCGCGCGATGAAGCAGGCCGTCCAGCGCGCGATGCGGCTGGGGGCGCAAGGCGTCAAGGTGCGCTGCTCGGGCCGGCTCGGCGGCGCCGAAATGTCGCGCGTCCATGAAGAAGCTGAAGGCCGCGTGCCACGCCATACGCTGCGCGCTGATATCGATTATGCGCAAGTGCATGCCCACACGACCTACGGCCGCATCGGTGTGAAGGTCTGGATCTACAAGGGAGAGGTCTTCCCCAACCAGACCGCGAAGGCGCAGGTCGAACAGCCGGCGGCGCCCGCGCCCGCACCCGAACGGCGTGAACGCCAGCCGAGGAGGAATAGCAATGCTTCTGCCTAAGCGCACGAAGTACCGCAAAATGCAAAAAGGGCGCAGCCCCGGCCTTTCGTACCGCGGCAATAATGTCGTGTTTGGTGAGTATGGCCTGATGGCGCTCGAACCAAGCTGGATCTCCAGCCGCCAGATTGAGGCTGCCCGCCGTGCGATCACTAATTATGTGAAGCGTGGCGGTAAGGTGTGGATCCGGATTTTTCCCGATAAACCCGTCACTCGCAAGCCCGCTGAGACCCGTATGGGTGGCGGTAAGGGTTCGGTTGATCACTGGGTGGCGGTAGTCAAGCCCGGCCGGATTATGTTTGAGCTAGCCGGTGTGCGCGAAGAGGTTGCCCATGAGGCCCTGCGCCGCGCCGCGCAAAAGCTGCCGGTGAAGTGCAAGGTCATCGACCGCGAAGAGCAGGGCACGCTGGCTACTGCCGAGGAGGTGAGCAGTGAAAACGAATGAGCTGCGCGCCCTCGATGATGCCCAACTGCACGCGAAGCTGGCTGAGTATAAAGTTGAGCTGTTTAATCTGCGCTTCCAAAAGGCGACCGGCAGCTTAGCCAATACCGCTCGGCCCCGTCAGGTCAAGAAGGAGATTGCGCGCATCCTGACCATCCTGCGCGAGCGCGAGTTGGCGCAGGCTGAGCTCGGCTAACGGATTATGGAGCAGAGCATGATGACCGCAGAACAAAAGCGCAAGACGACAAAGGTTGGCCGCGTCGTCAGCGATAAAATGGACAAGACAGTAGTGGTGGCGGTGGATTATCTCAAGCCCCATCCGCTCTATCGCAAGATTATTCGGCGGACGAAGAAGTTTCACGCCCACGATGAGGAAAATGCCTGCAAAGTGGGTGATGTCGTGCGGATCGAAGAGACCCGCCCGCTGAGCCGCACGAAGCGCTGGCGGGTAGTCGAAATTGTCAAGCGTGACGAGGGGGAGTAGCCATGATCCAGCCTCAAACACGGCTAAAGGTTGCCGATAATACCGGGGCCAAAGAGATCATGTGCATCCGGGTCCTCGGTGGTTCGCGGGTGCGCTATGGCCGGGTCGGCGATATCATTGTCGCATCGGTAAAGGTGGCAACGCCTGGCGGTCAGGTCAAAAAGGGTGATGTGGTCAAAGCGGTGATTATCCGCACGGCCAAAGAGTATGGCCGGCCCGACGGTTCGCACATCCGCTTTGATGATAACGCGGCGGTGTTGATCGGGAAAGAGAATAACCCGCGTGGCACCCGTATTTTTGGCCCGGTGGCCCGTGAGTTGCGCGAGAAGCAGTTTATGCGGATCGTGTCGCTTGCCCCGGAGGTGCTGTGATGCATGTGAAGACTGGTGATGAAGTGTTGGTGATCGCCGGCAAGGATAAGGGGCGCCGCGGCAAGATTAAGTACGCGCTGCCGGCGGTGAACCGGGTGGTGGTGGAAGGGTTGAATATCGTTAAGCGCCACCAGAAGCCGCGCGGCCCCGGTCGCGCCGGCGGGATTATCGAGATGGAAGCGCCGCTGCACGCTTCGAATGTGATGCTGATCTGCCCGAGCTGCGGGCGGGCCTCGCGCACCGGCAAGCGCTTCCTCGAAGAGACCGATCATAAGGGCCGCCCGCGCAAGGTGCGCTATTGCAAGGCCTGTGACGCCATTATCGATAAGTAGTCTATTTCAGGGCCGGCGCAGCTTAAGACTGACGCCAAGCCCCTGGAGAAAGAGCCATGACCGTTCGATTGCGTGAAAAGTATCAGAAAGAGGTCGTCCCCGCATTGATGGAGGAGTTTAAGTTCAAATCCATCATGCAGGTGCCGCGCCTCGTCAAAATTGTGGTCAATGTTGGCGTCGGCGAGGCGGTGCAGAATGCCAAGGCGATCGAGGCCGCGGTGAATGATCTGGCGACGATCACTGGCCAAAAGCCGGTGGTGACGCGGGCCAAGAAATCGGTGGCGTCGTTTAAGCTGCGCGCCGGGATGCCGATCGGTGCGATGGTTACGCTGCGCGGCGATCGGATGTACGATTTTCTTGACCGACTCTGCTCGCTGGCGCTGCCGCGCATCCGTGACTTCCGCGGCGTGAGCCGCAGTTCGTTCGATGGCCGCGGCAACTATAGCCTTGGTCTGCGCGAGCAGATCGTCTTCCCAGACATCGACTACGACAAAATCGACAAGATTCGTGGGTTAGAGGTGGCGATTGTCACCAGCGCGCCGAATGATGAGCAGGCCTATTCGCTGCTTAAGCGGCTCGGTATGCCATTTCGTGATTAGTTTGAACTAAGAGCGCGCAGTGCGCTGACTGGTTCAACGCTTTGAGGAGGTATTCCGTTGGCTAAGAAATCGTTGATCGTGAAGGCTCAGCGGCCGCCGAAATTTCAGGTGCGCGCCTACCATCGCTGCAAGATCTGCGGCCGGACGCGAGCCTATATTCGCAAGTTCGGGATGTGCCGTATTTGCTTCCGCGAGCATGCGTTGAAGGGCCTCATTCCGGGCGTCGTCAAGTCGAGCTGGTGAGTGCTGTGCGGCAATCAGAAACGTTTTTGACGCCCGACTTGTGAGGAGGCATACCGTGAGTGTGAATGATCCTATCGGCGATATGCTGACACGCATCCGCAATGCGTGCATGGCCCGCCATACAACGGTGACGATGCCGGCATCGAAGATGAAGATTGCAATTGCCGACATCTTGAAGCGGGAAGGTTTTATTCGGGATTACGCGGTGATCGATGATGGCAAGCCGTATAAGACCATTTCGATTACGCTGAAGTATATGTCCGACCGCCGGCCGGCAATTACTGGTCTGCGCCGGGTGAGCAAGCCGGGGCTGCGCATCTATACCAAGCGCGATGACATTCCGCGGGTGCGCGGCGGCCTCGGGCTGAGCATTCTCTCGACGCCGAAGGGTGTGCTCGCTGACCACGAGGCTTGGCGCGAGCGCGTCGGCGGCGAAGTGCTCTGCTACGTTTGGTAACGCGCACGGAGGAGTATCATGTCGCGAATTGGCAAACGACCGATTACCGTGCCGAAGGGCGTTCAGGTTACCATCGGCGAGCAGAACCTCGTGACGGTGAAAGGCCCGAAGGGTACCCTGACCCAGCAGTTGCACCCCGATATGCTGATTAAGCAGGAAGGGGATGTGATTACCGTCCAACGCCCTTCGGACGAGAAGTTGCACCGGGCTTTGCACGGCCTGACGCGCACCCTGCTTCATAATATGATTGTTGGGGTGACGCAGGGCTGGCAGCGGGCGCTCGAAATCAATGGCGTCGGCTACCGCGCCCAACTTGAGGGTAAGACGCTGGTGCTCAACCTTGGCTTTTCCCATCAGGTGCGCCTCGATCCGCCGCCGAACATTAGCTATGTCGTCGGTGAGCGCAAGTCGGCCAACGACCCGCTCGCGCTGACAGTGGTCGGGATCGATAAGCAACAGGTGGGTGAAGAGGCAGCGCGCATTCGCAGTCTGCGTCCGCCGGAGCCGTATAAGGGCAAGGGCATTAAGTACGTCGAAGAGAAGATCCGCCGCAAGGCCGGCAAGGCTGGTAAGGCGAAGTAGCCGGCTGGAAACGCGGCTAGCGGCATACGCGGTAACGATAGGATAGACAGGATTGGTTGGCAAGGCATCCCGTCCCTCTCTGTTATCCAGTCAGAAAGGGACGGATGCAGCGATACAACGCCACTGTTCTATCGTGATTGACCCAAGCGAGCGACGGGGGATAGAATCTCCGTTGCGGCAGTATTGAGGATAGTATGGGAAAACGAACACCACGTGAACTCCGGCTTCGCCGGCATAATCGCATCCGCAAGCGCGTGTCGGGCACCTCAGAACGGCCGCGGCTGAATGTGTTCCGCAGCCATGCCCACATTTACGCGCAGGTGATTGATGATACCGTCGGCCATACGCTGGTGGCCGCTTCCACCACCGAAAAGGGCTGGAACGGCACTCCGGACATGACCAAGACGCAGGAAGCGGCGCTGGTCGGCAAGTTGATTGCCGAACGAGCGTTGCAAGCCGGGATTACGAAGGTGGTCTTCGATCGCGGCGGCTATAAGTATCACGGACGGGTGAAAGCGCTGGCCGAGGCGGCCCGCGAAGCTGGTCTGAACTTCTAGTTGCCCAAGGGCAGCGTAGCGGAGGAACTGTGAAACGAGAACGTATCAACCCCGACACGCTGGAGCTCGAGGAGCGAGTCGTCCAGATCAACCGCGTGTCAAAGGTCGTGAAGGGCGGCCGGCGCTTCAGCTTCAGCACGGTCGTTGTGGTCGGCGATGGCAAAGGCCACGTTGGCATTGGCATGGGCAAAGCGGCAGAAGTGCCGGATGCGATCCGCAAGGGGGCCGAAGCGGCCAAGCGCAATCTGATCCGCGTACCGCTGGTGCATTCGACCGTGCCCCACGAGGTCGTGACGAAGTATGCTGCCACCAAAGTGATGCTGCGCCCGGCAGCCCCCGGTACCGGCGTTATCGCCGGTCGCGGCGTGCGCCCGGTGGTTGAGGCGGCTGGCATTAAAGACCTGCTCTCGAAGGTCTATGGCAGCAATAACCCGGTGAATGTCGTGAAGGCGACATTCAAGGCGCTAAGCGAGATGACCTCGCTGCAAGAGATGGCGCGTCGGCGCGACATGACGACGCAAGAGCTGATGGAACGCCGGACGCGGCGCGAAACGGAGGCGGCGTGATGGGTAAGCTGCGCGTAACGTATGTCAAAAGCGCAATCGGCTATGCGCGTGACCAGAAAGAGACGCTGGCCGCGCTCGGCTTGCGCCGATTGAATCAGAGTGTGCTCAAACCTGATAATCCATCGGTGCGCGGGATGCTGTTTAAGATTCAGCACCTCGTGAAGGTGGAAGAGGTTGAGGACGAGGTGCAGGCATGAAACTTCACGATTTGCGCCCCGCCGAAGGTTCGCACCGCAAGAGCAAGCGCATCGGTCGCGGCCACGGATCGGGCAAAGGCAAGACCGGCGGTAAGGGTATGATGGGCCAGAAGGCTCGCAGCGGGCCCGGGCCTTACCGCACCTTTGAGGGCGGCCAGAACCGGCTGGTGAAGCGCATGCCCTTCAAGCGCGGGTTTACGAACAAGTTCCGCATTGAGTATGAAGTGGTCAACGTTGGCAGCCTTGCCGATTGGCCGGTTGAGCTGGAAGTGACTCCGGAATCGCTGTTGGATCGCCGGCTAGTGCGCCGCAAGAAGATGCCGATCAAGATTCTCGGCGACGGCGAATTGAGCCAGCCGTTGGTGATCAAGGCGCATAAGTTTTCGGCCAGCGCCCGCCAGAAAATCGAGGCCGCCGGCGGAAAGGCGATCGATCTGACGTGGGTCGTCGAGCGCCCCTCGCGCTCGCGCGGGCCCAATCCGAGCATGCGCAACGCTCTCCAATCGTAATTGGTCAGTGCGGCGAGAACCCAGTTGTTCTCGCCGCCCACAGGAAGCATCACCATGCTGCAGGCTGTACTTCGCGCTATTCAGTTGCCTGATCTCCGGCGCCGCATCCTCTTTACGATCGGGATGCTGTTTCTGTTTCGCCTGATCGCGCATATTCCGGTGCCTAACATCAACCCGGTAACGCTCGAGCAGTTGCGGCAGGCGCTGGCAACTAACCAACTTGCCCAGTTGCTCAACCTGTTTGCCGGCGGCGCGCTGGAAAACTTTTCAGTGGCGGCGATGGGTGTCTACCCGTATATCACCGCCCAAATTATTATGCAGTTGTTGCAGCCACTCATTCCCGCGCTGCAAGAATTGCAAAAAGAGGGCGAACAGGGCCGCCTGCGCCTCAACCGCTACCAGTTGTGGCTGACCATTCCGCTGGCGTACCTGCAAGCCTACGGTCAGACGCTGACCCTTGAGCGCACGATTAACCCCAACAACGATCCTATTCAGTCGTTGTTCCGCACCCCGTTCGATCTGGGGGCGAATTTCTTACCGACCTTCACCGTGCTGACGACAATGGTCGCCGGTACGATGCTGTTGATCTGGCTCGGTGAACAGATCAACGAGCGCGGGATCGGCAACGGTATCTCGATCATCATCTTCGGCGGAATCGTGTCGCGGTTGCCCGGATTGATCATTCAGGGCTTCCAGATCAGCCAAGCCGGTGATTTCAGCACCATTCTTGGCCTGATCGGCTTTATCGCCATCGCGCTGTTGACGATCGTCGGCATTGTGCTCATTCAAGAAGGTCAGCGCCGTATTCGGGTGCAATATGCGCGGCGGGTGCGCGGCAACAAGGTCTATGGCGGCCAGAGCAGCTTCATTCCGCTGAAGGTGAATTCGGCCGGCATGATCCCGCTGATCTTCGCCCAAAGCATTATCATCTTCCCCGGCATCGTCGCGTCGTGGTTCTACCGGCCCGGCGCCGAAGGGATCGGGAATGCGATCGCCGGCTTCTTCTATAACACATTCAATCCGACCGGGCAGGGCGGCGGGATCGTCTACATGACGCTCCTCTTCTTGTTGACGGTTGGGTTTACCTACTTCTACACGGTGGTGATATTCACCCAGCAAGATCTGGCTGAGAACTTGCAGCGCAATGGCGGGTTCATCCCCGGCATTCGCCCCGGCAAAAAGACGGAGGAGTATCTGATGAAGGTGCTCAACCGGATCACGCTCGCCGGCGCGCTCTTCCTCGGCTTGATTGCGGTGTTACCCTTCCTCACCCAGTCGATCACGGGTGTGCAGATTGGGTTAGGCAGCACTGCACTGCTGATTGTGGTCGGTGTGGCAGTCGATACCATGCGCCAGCTTGAGGCGCAGTTGATTATGCGCGACTACGAGGGTTTCTTGACCCGGTAGACGTTGCACACGAACGGCAAAAAGTGTAGTACAATACAAGCCGTTGCTCGCCGGCATGCCGGTTGGGCAGCGTCTTTGTGAGACAGGCAGACGGTCATACCGTACAGGGTGCTGTGCGGTTCTGAAAATGAGCGAGCGCCGAGTCATGACCAACGTTATCTTGTTAGGACCGCCGGGGGCCGGCAAAGGCACACAGGCAAAGACCCTCGCCGATCGGACTGGTTTGACCCACGTCGCCAGCGGCGATCTCTTTCGCGCCGCGTTGCGTGAAGGAACCGAATTGGGCATGCTGGCAAAGTCCTATATGGATCGCGGTGAATTGGTACCCGATGAGGTCGTGATTCGGATGATCCTTGAGCGCATCCGGCAGCCGGACTGCGCCGCCGGTGTCATCTTCGACGGCTTCCCGCGGACCCAAGATCAGGCGCGGGCGCTCGAAGAGGCGCTTGCGGGTGACGGCGCTCGCATCGACGCCGTGCTCTTTTTGGCCGTGCCACAAGATGTGCTGCTGCGCCGAATTGCCGGTCGGCAGACGTGCCGCACCTGCGGCGCTATCTTCAATATCTATTATTTTCCGTCGCACCGACCGGGTATCTGCGACGCCTGCGGCGGCAAACTCTATCAACGGAGCGATGATTCGATCGAGACGGCGCAGCACCGGCTGGATGTCTACTTCGCCCAAACGATGCCGCTCATTGAGTACTATCAGCGGCAGGGCATCCTGCATGAGATCGATGGTCAACGTGAGATCGCGCTCGTGACAGAGGCAATGCTGAAAGCGCTGAGCCCGTATCTGGCGCCGGCGCAGCCGTAGGTTAGGAGGGATATGTCGAAGAAGAAGGACGTGATCGAGATGGAGGGCACGATCACGGAGCCATTGCCTAACGCAATGTTCCGGGTGCAGCTCGATAACGGGCATGAAGTGCTTGCTCACATCTCGGGCAAGATGCGGATGAATTACATCCGGATCTTGAAGGGTGACCGGGTATTGGTCGAGCTGTCGCCGTATGACCTGACCCGGGGACGCATTACGTATCGCTATAAGTAGGGGGCGCGACGCAGCACGGCGGCGTCCGCCGCCGCAAGGAGGCTGAAATGAAAGTGCGAGCGTCGGTAAAGCCGCGCTGCGAGTATTGCAAGGTGATTAAGCGTAAGGGCGTGATCCGGGTGATCTGCTCGCGCACACCGAAGCATAAACAGCGGCAAGGATAACGGCAGGCAATATCCGCCCGCTCTGACGGGCCGAGAAGGACGCTCCGCCAGCCGCATCCGGTTGGCGGAACCTATCAGTAGCGAAGAGGAAAGGCATGGCACGTATCGCCGGGGTTGATATTCCCCGCAACAAAAAGATCGAGATTGCGATCACTTACATCTATGGGATCGGCCGCTCGAATGGCATGGACATTCTGCGCAAGGCGAATGTGAATCCCGAGCGCCGGGTGCGTGATCTGACCGAGGAAGAGGTTGGCCGGATTCGCGAGATTGTCGATCGCGAGTATCGGGTCGAGGGCGATTTGCGCCGCGAGGTGCAGTTGAATATCAAGCGCCTAATGGATATTGGCTGCTACCGTGGCTTGCGCCACCGCCGTGGCATGCCGGTGCGTGGCCAGCGCACGCGCACCAATGCTCGCACTCGCCGCGGGCGGCGCGGTCAGGCGATCGGTATCAAGAAGAAGACCAAAAAGTAATTGCGATAAGGAGTGAGGCATGCCCGCGAAGGGAAAAGCGACCACGACGACGGCACGCCAGCGCGGCAAGCGCCGCGAACGCAAGAATGTGCCGCGGGGTCAGGCGCATATTCAGAGCACGTTTAACAATACGATCGTGACGATTACCGATCCGCAGGGCGCGGTGGTGTGTTGGGCGAGCGCCGGCCAGAGCGGTTTCAAAGGCTCACGCAAGAGCACGCCCTACGCTGCGCAGGTGGCCGCCGAGAACGCCGCCCGCAAGGCGATGGAAAACGGCATGCGGTCGGTTGAGGTGTTTGTGAAGGGCCCCGGCGCTGGCCGCGAGGCCGCGATCCGCTCGTTGCAGGCCGCTGGTTTGCAGATTACGGCAATTACCGATGTGACGCCCATTCCGCATAACGGCTGCCGCCCGCCCAAGCGCCGCCGCGTGTAAGCACAACGGTTCGGTGATGGGTGGCGACAAGGTACTCGTTCTGTCACTTCACTGTGAGACGACCGCAACTGGAACCGGAGGGCATTGTTCCCGGACGCCCACTGCGGTGGCGCGTGTAAGCAGCAGCGCCGGCGCCCATCTCACAGGCGTGCAAAGTGGAACGCAGCTTCCCTGCGTTCGTGATATTGACAAAGGATAAGGAAGACTATGGCGCGATACACAGGCCCCGTCGGTAAGGTGAGCCGGCGGCTGGGGATTGGAATCACCGAAAAAGGACAGCGCATTCTGAATAAGCGGTCGGATCCGCCGGGCCAGCACGGTGCTGCCGCCCGTCGCCGGCAGTTGTCCGACTATGGGATGCAATTGCGCGAAAAGCAGAAAGCAAAGTTTCTGTATGGCGTCCTCGAGCGCCAGTTCCGCCGTTTGTTCGAGCAGGCGTCGCGCCGCAGCGGCGTGACCGGCGAGTACTTGCTGAGCTTGCTCGAGCGCCGGCTCGATAATGTGGTATACCGGCTTGGGTTCGCCACGACGCGCGCGCAGGCTCGCCAATTGGTGAGTCACGGGCATATCGTTGTTGATGGTCGCAAGACAAATATCCCGTCGTATACCGTGAAGGTTGGGCAAGTGATCGCGGTGCGCCCGCAGAGCCGCAGCCGCACCTATTTTAAGAATCTGGTCGATAGCGGCGCGTTAAACAAGCACCGCGCCCCCGAATGGCTCCGGCTGAATGCCGCTGACCTCTCGGGTACGGTGGTCTCGCTGCCGCGCCGTGAAGATGCTGAGGCCGGGATCAACGAGCAGTTAATCGTCGAGTTCTATAGCCGGTAGTAGCTCCCGTCTGCGGGATGCAAACGAAGAAATGGGAGGCAGCCGTGCTCGATATCGCTCAACCAAAGATCGAGGTTGTCGAGACGACCGAGACCTTTGGGCGCTTTAAAATCGAGCCGCTCGATCCGGGCTATGGACATACGCTCGGCAACGCGCTGCGGCGCGTCTTGCTTACCGCCATTCCCGGATCGGCGATTACCCACGTGCGTATTGCCGGTGTCTATCAGGAGAGCGATACCATCTCCGGCGTGACCGAGGATGTGGTCGAGATCATTTTAAACCTGAAAGGCATCCACCTGCGTGGCCGCCACGAAGGCACGGCAACCGCGACGATCCGGAAGCAGGGACCGGGCATCGTGACGGCAGCCGATCTGGTCTTGCCAGAGGGGCTGGCGGTCGTTGATCCCGATCACTATATCTGCACCCTCGAACATGCGCAGGCGCAGTTTGAGTTGGTAGCAACGATTGAGCGCGGTCGCGGCTATCTGTCGGCTGATCAGCGCGGGATCCTGCCGCTGGGTGAGATTCCGATCGACGCGATCTTTACGCCAGTGCCGCGGGTGAATTATATGGTGGAAAACACCCGTATCGGCCAAGCAACTGACTTCGACCGCCTGATTCTTGAGGTGTGGACCAACGGCACCGTGCGGCCGGTCGATGCACTCGACTATGCGGCTCGGGTGTTGGTGCATTACAACACGACGATCGCGAATTTCAACCGGCTGGCCGCCGAACCGGAAGCTCAGAACGAAGCGAATGGGTTGGAGATTCCAGCGAGCGTCTATGACACCTCGATCGAGACGTTGGAACTTTCGACCCGCACATATAACTGCCTGAAGCGGGCCGAAATCACCAAGATCGGTCAGGTGTTGCAGATGGACGAGAAGGCGCTCTTGTCGGTGCGCAATCTCGGCCAGAAATCGATGGAAGAGATTCGCGATAAATTGATCGAACGGGGTTATATTCCGCGATTGCCTGCGAATGGGGCGTCGCGCTAAGGGGATACGACCATGCGACATCGACATGCCGGAAAATTGCTGGGGCGGTCGTATGAGCACCGCAAGGCGCTCTACCGTAACCTCATGATCGCCCTCATTGAGCACAAGAAGATTAAGACGACGCTGGCCAAGGCGCGCGCGGTCCAGCCTGAAATTGAACAACTGCTCTCGATTGCGCGCGAGGACACGCCGCATGCGCGCCGGATGGCGCTTTCGAAGCTGGCTAGCAAGGACGCGATGCGCAAGCTGTTTACTTTTGCGCCGACCACTTACGGCGGGCGCAATGGCGGCTACACGCGGATTACCAAGCTCGGCCCGCGCCGCGGCGATGGGGCTGAAATGGCCTTGATCGAGTTGGTCTGATGCGGACGATTGCGCTGCTGCTAGCCTATGACGGCGCCGATTTCGCCGGCTCGCAGTGGCAAACCAACATTCGCACGGTGCAAGGCGCGCTCGAATCGGCATGGGAGGCGCTGACGCAGGAACAACGCCGGATTGTGTTGGCTGGACGCACTGATGCCGGTGTCCACGCTTCTGGGCAGGTGGCGCATGTGCAAACGGACACTCGCCATTCGCTCGCTACCATCTGGCGTGGCCTGAATGCGCATCTGCCAACCGATTTGGCGGTGCAGAATGTCGGTGAAGTGCCGCGCGATTTTCACGCGCGCTTTAGTGCTCTGCAGCGTGAATATCGCTATCTGATCGATTGTGCGCCGGCGCCATTGCCGCAACTCCGCCATCAGGCGCTGCATTACGCAGGATCGCTTGATGTAGCAGCAATGACCGCAGCGCTTCGGTTACTGGAGGGAACGCACGATTTTGCCGCCTTCACGACGGCCACGCCAACCCAACGCTCGACGGTGCGGACGATGCACTGGACCCGGATCGTCGAGCGGGAGTGGTTTGACCGGCGGTTATTAGCCATCGAGCTAGCGGCAAATGCGTTTCTGCAACATATGGTGCGGATGATCGTCGGCACGCTGCTGCTCGTTGGGCGTGGGCGGATGACCGTCGATCAGTTTGGTGAGGTATTGGTCAGCCGTGATCGCCGGCTGGCCGGGCCAACCGCCCCAGCGCACGGGTTGACGCTCACGGCGGTGCGCTACCCGCCCGGCCTTATTCGCTGGGTTGAACCAATAGAACGGCAAAATGGCACGACGAAGGTCGAACAGCCTTCGTCCTACGTACACGAGGAATAGGTGCTGTGAAGACCTATCATCAGAAACCGTCAGAAGTGCAGCGCGACTGGTACGTCATTGATGCGAGCGGGAAGGTGCTCGGCCGGTTGGCGACGCAGATCAGTACGCTGCTGCGCGGCAAGCACAAGCCGACGTATACTCCGTCGATCGACGGCGGTGATTTCGTGATTGTGGTCAACGCCGAGAAGATTGTGTTGACCGGGCGCAAGCCGGATCAGAAGATTTACTATCGGCACACTGGGTATCCGGGAGGCATCAAAGCCACGCCGTACAAGATGATGCTGGCCAAGAGCCCGGATCGCGTTCTGCGGCTTGCCGTCAAGCGGATGCTGCCGAAGAACCGGATGGGCCGCCGGTTGCTGACCAAACTGCGCATCTACGCCGGGCCGAACCACCCGCACGCTGCGCAGCAGCCCAAGCCCTACATCCCGCGCTAGTGCAGCGTGGGCCGTTGGTACTGCAACTCGCGCCCTCGCGCGTTGATCACGAGCACGCGCCATACCCGGCGCACAGGTGGTGAGGAGAAGAAATGGAAGCCAAGCGCTACTATCAGGGCACCGGCCGCCGCAAGACGGCGGTGGCACGGGTGCGCCTCTTCCCCGGTAGTGGGGATTTTATCGTCAATGGTAAGAAGCCGGAAGACTACTTCGGCAATCGCGATCTGTTCCAGCGCAATCTACGGCTGCCGCTGGTGTTGACTAATCACCTCAACACGTTTAACGTACTGGTGAAGGTCAAGGGGGGTGGCGTGTCCGGGCAGGTCGGTGCGGTGCGGCACGGCATTGCCCGCGCCCTGCTCGATTACGATAGCGAGCTGCGCCCAACGCTCAAACAGGCTGGCCTGCTCACCCGCGACCCACGCGCGAAAGAGCGGAAGAAGGTCGGTCTCAAGCGCGCGCGCAAGGCACCTCAGTACACCAAGCGCTAACGCAGACATCAGCGATTATCGCAGCGATGCAAGCAGGCAGACGGTCCGCGACCCGGCCGTCTGCTATGCATTATCATTCACTGGGCGGTTGGCATGCGCGTGATCACCGGAAAAGCCAAAGGGCATCGCCTGAAAGCGCCGAAAGGGCTTGGCACCCGGCCCATGCTGGATCGAGTCAAAGAGGCGCTCTTTTCCGTGCTAGAAGGGTACGGGCCGATTCGCGGCACCGTGCTTGATCTCTACGCCGGCACCGGCTCGCTCGGCATCGAATGCCTATCTCGCGGGGCTGACAGCGCCGATTTCGTCGAGCGCAATGCGCACGTCTGCTCTATCATCGCCGAAAATCTGCGCCATACTCGTTTTGATCAGCAAGCGCGCATCCATCACATGCCGGTTGATCGCTTTTTGCACCGTCAGCGCGGCGTTGGACGCTATGATATAATCATTATGGACCCGCCGTATGCTGATCCAGAGATCGAGGCGACCATACAGCTCGTCGCGAGCAGTGGCGTTGGCAAAGAGGGCAGTTTGCTGATTGTCGGGCATTCGCCCCGCGTCACGCTCGCCGATGCGTATCCCGGTCTGCATCGGATCAAATTTCGCCGGCTGGGAGACTCCTGTTTTTCGATCTACGAACTCGCGACCACCGCTACGCCGGAACAAGAAGGGTAAGCCATGCGCATCGCCATCTATCCCGGCAGTTTCGATCCGGTCACTTACGCTCACCTTGATATCGCCCGCCGCGCTGCGCGCATCTTCGACCGGGTCATTATGGCCGTCTTCGATCGACCACAAAAGCGGTTGCTGTTTTCAACCGAAGAGCGCTTGCAATTGTTACGAGCGACGACCGCCGACCTCGCCAATGTGGAAGCGATGAGCTACCACATCCTCACAGTCGAATTCGCGCGTGAGGTTGGCGCATGCGCCATCGTGCGCGGCCTGCGCGCCGGGAGCGATTTTGAAGCTGAGTTCCAGATGGCGCAGGTCAATCAGACGATCGATCCCGAGATTGAAGTGGTGGTGTTGATGGCCGGGCGGCCATTCGCGCACATCAGCTCGACGGCTGTGCGTGAAATGGCGAGCCTAGGGCGCGATCCGGTGGAATTTGCGCCGCCGTTGGTTGTTGCGGCCTTACGGGAAAAGTTCGCGCAGAGGGGGTGATCGCCATCGAGCTGGATGATCTGATTGATGAATTGGAAGAGGTGATCGCTGCCGGAGTTCGCTTGCCCCTCAGCGGCGGGCGCACGCTGATTGATGAAGGTCGCGTGATCGAGATCATCGACCAGATGCGCACAGTCATTCCCGAAGAGATCCGGCGCGCCCGCCGAATTATCGCCGAGCAAGAGCAATTGCTCGCTGCTGCGCAAGCCCGCGTGCAAGAGGTGCTGAGCGAACGCGGTCTGTTGGCGGCGGTTGAAGCGGAGCGAGCGCGCTTGCTGCAACAGGCCGAACAGGAAGCCGCTGAGGTGCGAGCCGGCGCTGACGCCTATGCCCGGCAAGTATTGGAAGAACTCGATGAGCGGCTGAGCAAGTTGCTCACGAGTGTGCGGAATGGCTTGCATGCGCTGGATGAGCGCCAACCGGGCGCTTGACAACCCGCCACTCTCTCGCCTATAATTTGGCGCTTGTGGCGGGGCCAATGGCGCGCCACAGGTAAATATTATGACAGCTCTACGGTTTAACCTCGCGCAATTGCTGCGCGAAGAGATGGGAGCGCGACGTGATATCTCGTTTACCGAGCCGGCGCTGCAGCTCGATGACGATCTGACGTTGCGCAATATTAGCGGTCGCCTCCGTTTGACCCGCACGGCGGCTGGTGTGTACGCACAGGTGACTGTTCACGGCGTTGTCACCCTCACTTGCGTGCGCTCGCTTGAACAGTTCGATTATGAACTTGATCTCGACTTCAGCGATCAGTTTTACGCTGTGGTCGATGTGGTGAATGGGCACCGATTGCCAAAACCGGTGGAAGATGATCCGTTTATGCTCGATGAGCTGCACCATATCGATGTGGGTGAAGCGATTCGCAGCTACGCGCTGATCAGCTTGCCGATGAACCCGGTCGCGCCGGCTTACCGCGACCAACCGGTCAACTATACGGTTGAGTCGGAAGGCATTGAGGAAGACGACGCTCCAGTCGATGAACGCTTCGCTGCGCTGCGTGAATGGGCAGAGCGACAACGGAACCAAAACTGAGGAGTAACAAATCATGGGTGCAGTACCGAAACGAAAAGTATCGCGCCACCGGCGCGGTAACCGGCGGCAGCATCTGGCGTTGACACCGCCGGTTATGGTAACTTGCCCGCGCTGCGGCGAATTGATGCGGGCGCATCGCGTATGCCTGTCGTGCGGTTACTACAAGGGCCGGCAGGTCCTGAAAGTGAACGCTGAGTAGTCAGTTACGCTTGGATCGCGACACGTACAGGGTCCACAGGCATGAAGGGGGCTGCCTGCCGATCGGATCGGTTTGGCAGCCCTTCACCGTAGATAGAAAGGCCGTGAGGGTGAGCAGGGAACGTTACGCAGCAGTGATCGGCTGGGGTATGGCCGTCCCCTCGCGTGTGATCACGAATGATGAGCTGGCACAACGGATTGACACCTCTGATGAGTGGATCCGCACCCGTACCGGCATCCGTGAACGCCGAGTCGCTAGTCCCGGTGAGAGCACGTCAACCTTCGCAACCGCCGCCGGACGCGAGGCGCTAGCAATGGCAGGATTCGATGCGGCGACCATTGACACGGTGATCGTCGCTACCTGCACCCCTGATCGACCTTTCCCCGCGACCGCTTGCACGGTGCAAGCCCAGTTGCAAATCCCGCGCGCAACAGCGTTTGATCTAGCAGCAGCCTGTAGCGGTTTCGTCTACGGACTGACCGTCGCCACGAGCCTGATTAAAAGTGGGGTGAGCCGCCGCCTCTTGCTGATCGGGGCCGATATCTTTACCCACTATATTAACTGGGACGACCGCAACACCTGCGTCTTGTTTGGCGATGGCGCCGGCGCAGTGGTGCTAGAAGCGACCGATCAGCCGTCTGGCCTGATTGCTTCCAACCTGAGCGCCGACGGCAACCTCGAAGACCTGATGGCGGTTGATGCCGGCGGCACGCGCATGCCGCTCACTGCCGAGTTGCTGGCTGAAGGCCGGCAATATGTCTACATGAATGGGCGTGAAATCTTTAAGCACGCCGTGCGTGAGATGAGCGATTCAGCGATGCAGGTGGTGCAAGCGGCTGGGTTGACGATCGACGATATTGCGCTGGTCATCCCACACCAAGCCAATGTGCGGATTATTGATGCGGTCGCGCGCCGGCTCGAAATTCCGCCTGAGCGGGTGATGATCAATCTTGACCGGTATGGCAACACATCGGCGGCCTCCATTCCGATTGCCCTGTACGAAGCTGCCCAACAAGGCCGGATTACATCTGGCGACTATGTCTTAGTCACCGCATTTGGTGGCGGTTTAACATGGGGGTCGGGCGTGGTACGCTGGGGCCGTCCGGCGCAGTAAGGGGTTTGCTGGGCCGCTCGTTGCGGCCCAGCAGCTATAACGAGCTAACACAGACGATGAGCGGTCACGCTAGCGCAAGAGCCGAGGGGGAGGGCACGGCGCTGGCAGGGAAGGAGAAGGCGGGCCAACCATGAGTATTGCATGGGTCTTTCCGGGTCAGGGATCGCAGGTAGTTGGCATGGGGCGTGATTTGATCGCGGCATCGGTAGCAGCGCGCCAGATTTTTGCCACTGCGGACGAGACGCTTGATTTCGGGTTGAGTGAATTGTGCTTTAGCGGGCCAGAAACCGACCTCACCGCCACTGAGAATGCGCAACCGGCGCTCCTCACCACCAGCATGGCCCTCTTAGCCGCGATGCGCGAACTATTAGGCGACCGACTCGAACCACCGATTGCGGTCGCCGGCCACAGCCTTGGCGAATATTCGGCCTTGGTTGCAGGTGGTTCGTTGGATTTCACCACGGCGTTGCGCCTCGTGCGCCGCCGGGGCGAATTGATGGCCGCCGCTCACGATGGCAGCATGGCAGCCGTCATCGGGCTTGATGCCGGCATCCTTGAACAGATCTGCCAAGAGGTAAGCGCGGCGCTGCAACACCACAACCAATTGCACGGTACCGTGGTCATCGCCAATTACAATGCCCCTGACCAGCTCGTGATCAGCGGCAGTGTGGTGGCCGTGGAACACGCCAGTCTGCTCGCCAAAAGTCGCGGCGCAAAACGGGTGATTCCCCTCAAAGTCAGCGCAGCCTTCCATTCCCCCTTGATGGTCGAAGCCGCCGAAGGTATGGCACAGGCAATTGCCAGTGCGACCGTCCGTGATCTGGATATTCCGCTGATTGCCAATGTCACGGCTGAACCGCTCCGCGATGCCGATGATGTGCGGCGCGAGATGGTCGCGCAAGTGGTAGCGCCGGTACGTTGGATCGCGTCGGTACAGCACATGGTGGCGATGGGGGTCGAAACCTTCGTCGAGATCGGACCAGGAAGAGTATTGACCGGTTTGATTCGCCGGATTGCGCCTGCAGCACGCTTGATTAACGTCGCCACCTTCGAGGATGTACGGGCATTGACGACCATGCAACCGGTATAGAGAATGCTATGGAATTGCAGGGGCAGGTTGCCATTATTACCGGTGGCGCACGCGGGATCGGGCGCACCACAACCATTGAGCTGGCTGCTGCCGGGGCGCGCGTATTGATCAACTATCAGCGAAGCGCCGCGGCGGCTGAAGCTTTGGCGGCTGAAATTGTCGCCAATGGCGGTGAGGCGTTCGCTTATCAAGCCAACGTTGCCGATGAGCAGGCGGTCGAGCGGATGGTAGACGCGGCGCTAGAGCGTTGGGGCCGGATCGACGTGCTAGTGAATAACGCCGGCATCACTGCCGATGCGCCGCTAGCCCGCCTGCGCCCAGAGCAATGGCAACAGGTGATTGAAACCGATCTGACCTCAGTCTTTCTCTGTTGCCGCGCTGCGGTACCAATCATGCGCGCCGCTGGCTATGGCCGGATCGTGTCAGTCAGTTCGCTAGCGGCGCTAGCCGGCAATGTCGGCCAAACAAATTATGCCGCCGCCAAAGCCGGCATTATCGGCTTGAGCCGCTCGCTCGCCCGTGAAGTCGCCCGTGACGGCATTACCGTCAATGTGGTCGCTCCCGGTTATATCGAAACCGATATGGTGGAAACCGTGCCGGAAGCGTTACGGGCATGGGCGCTGCAAGCGATCGCGTTGGGCCGGTTTGGCCGGCCCGAAGAGGTCGCTGCCGCCATCCGGTTTCTCGTCTCGCCACGCGCTTCGTACATTACCGGCCATATCTTGACCATCGACGGCGGTTGGGTGATGCCGTAGGGTTATTGCGCGGCAATGACTGCACCACGGAACGGGATAGAAGCAACAATGATCGACTTCACCGGACAAGTAGCAATCGTTACCGGCGGGTCGGGAGGGATCGGGCAAGCGATTGTGCGCGGACTCGCCCGACATGGCGCGCGGGTGTTGGTAGGGTACCATCACGACGAGCCGGCTGCGGGCAGTATTGTTGCCGTGGCCCAATCGCTTGGCAGCGAAGCCGCAGCACTGGCAATCGATGTCCGCGAAGTTGACAGTGGGCCTGTGTTGGTGAATGCGGCACTCGAGCGGTGGGGCCAGCTTGATATCTTGATCAACAGCGCCGGCATCGCCGCTTATGGTCCGCTGAGCGAGATGAGCAGCGAGCGTTGGCGCCAAACAATCCAAACCAACCTCAGCGGGGTCTATCACACCTGCCGCGCCGCACTGCGCCCAATGATGCAACAGCGCTACGGACGGATTATCAATGTGGCGGCACTCTACGGATCCTCTGGCTTTCCCGGCCAAGCCGACTTTGCCGCAGCAGCCGGCGGGATCATCGGGCTAACACGCGCCTTAGCCCGCGAAGCGGCACCGTGGCAGATCACAGTCAACGCGGTCGCACCGGGAATGATCGAAACAGAGCTCGTGCAGACCATCCCCAAACCGATCCAAGAGTGGAGCGCGAATATCATCGCGTTACGCCGGTTGGGGAAACCAGAAGAGGTCGCCGCCGCCGTGCTCTTCCTTGCGTCGCCGGTAGCATCATATATCACCGGACAGACGCTGGCCGTCGATGGCGGCTGGACGATGGCGTAGGGGCGCAGCGTTCCCCTTATGCCAGCCTAAAAACGCAGATGCGGTAGTTGCCTACCGCATCGCGACTAAACGGATCAATTTAATTACCCGCCTACGTTAAACCCTCTCGGAAACCAACCGCCTCGAGAGTTCACCAGAGCGGCAAGAAGGTTCCCATCCACCGTACCCTCACAGGTCCTTTAGCTGCTCCGCCTTCAGCAGATTATGCGCCGGGCTAGCTTTTGCTATTGGATTATCTCACCATCTAGCGTGGGATAGCAGCTCCTTCTTACCCAACGCGGTGAGTTTGTTTGGGAGGCAACCGTACGGCTCGCAGAGCATCCGATTACTCAGCAGTAACCTGGCGCTTGTCTGTTCGTCCCCCCGACCCCATCATCTTTACCTTCTTTTTTGATGGCGGCCGTTTCCCCGAACTTACGCTTCATCTCTCTAGACTTACCCACACATAATTCTTTACATTAGAGGTGAAGCGCTTGCTTCCCGGTTGCACGTAAGTGGTTGGTTCCCCCTTCCGGTTTCTGATGTTCTCTCGAGGCTACGGCCTTATCATAGCACCCTGAAGGTCAAAAATCAAGTACTTAATCGTAACTTAACGATGATAAACCACAATTCTTTATGCTATCAGTCATCGGATGGTTAAAAAGCCATTAAATATTCGTCAGGCACAACTACAGGAGTGTAAAGGATTTTTGTTTACACCGGCATATCAGCCGCGATCCGGGCCGCTACTGCTTGCCCCGAAAGCAAGACTAACGGGATACCGCCGCCGGGATGGGTGCCGCCACCAACGAAGTACAAGCCGCGCACCCGGCGCGCGCGCAGGGGCGGGCGGGCAAAAGCGGCGAACGGGGAATTGGAGCTGATGCCATAGATCGCGCCAAAAGCGGCATTGTAGCGCTGCGCCAGATCGCGCGGCGTCCAGTGATGGGTGTAGCGAATAGCGTGGCGCAAACCGCGCAGGCCCATCGTCTCGAGTTTAGCGATGATGTGATCGCGGTAGGCCGGCAGCACGGCTTCCCAGTCGATCCGGCCATCGTCAGCCGGGGCATTCACCAGCACAAACAGATTCATGTGGCCGGGTGGGGCATGCGCTGGGTCGGAGCGGCAGGTTGCAGCGATATACACCGTCGGATCGAGCGCCGGACGGCGGTCGCGCACGATCGCCTGAAACTCAGCCGGATAGTCACCGCCAAAGAAGATGTTGTGGTGGGCTAACTGCGGAAAATCGCCTTCAACCCCTAAAAAGAGCACCACTCCGCTGTATGACGGTTCAATACGGGCAAGGCGGCGCGCCTCGCGCTGGCCACCGGGGATCAGCCGCTCGTAAGCGTATTGCGGATCGGCGTTCACCACCACTGCCACAGCCGGCAAGACCGTGCCATCGACCAGCCGCACTCCGCGCGCGCTGCCACCTTCAACCATGATCTCGGCCACCGGCGCGCTCGTGCGCAGCTCAACCCCTAGCTCCACAGCCAAACGGGCCAGCGCCACGGCCAATTGATACATCCCGCCGCGCACATACCAACCGCCTTCCGTCAGCTCGATATAGGCAATCAGGTTAAACGTGGCGGGTGACAGGTACGGCGATGAGCCGTTGTAGGTCGCATAGCGATTAAAGAGCTGGCGTAGGCGGGGGCTACGGAAGAACGAGCGCACCGCCGCATCAACGCTGCGGAGCGAATCGATGCGCAGGGCGTGGCGCGCCATCGTTGGCGTGATCAATTCGCGCAAACCATCAAACGGGCGCAGTAGAAAGGGGCCGGCCACCGCATCGTAGATACGGGCAGTATGGGCCATAAAGCGAAAGAAATTGGGCACATCAGCCGGGCTAATGCGCTCGATCTCTTGGATCAACTGGGGCAGTCGCTGCCACGCATCAAAGCGCGAGCCATCGGGCCAGAAATAGCGGCAGGTCGGCTCCACTTGCTCAAAGCAGAGGTAGTCATCCATCCGGCGGTTGGCGGCGGCGAACAGATCGCGGATCACCCACGGCATCGTCAACAACGACGGGCCAGTATCAAAGGTATACCCCTCGGCCTGATGGAGGTTCAGCTTGCCGCCTACACGTTCGTTCTTTTCACAAAGGATAACGCGCCGGCCTTGGGCAGCCAGCCGGATCGCCGCCGCCAAACCGCCCAAGCCGCCGCCAACGATGATCATCGGAAGTTGGGTTGGATGCGCCATAACGTGACACACAATACAACGCAAAGACGCTAAGACGCAAGCAATTGCCGGACGCTGATCGCAAACCACCCGGCCAACCCGCTGCGTCTGCGCGTCTTTGCGTGACGTTCACCGACTAAAACCGACCCCGCTGGCCCGGAATCTGCGCGCCGAAGATGCTCGGCGGCAGTTTGAAGCCGTGCTGTTCGAGGCGAGGGGTAAACTTAGGCCGCACACCGGTCGGGCGCAATTCGGAGATCAATTTACCCTCACCGGTCTTGCCGAGGATTTCGAGCTTAAAGATATCTTGCAGCACGACGGTATCGCCTTCCATGCCCTGCACTTCGGTAATGTAGGCCACTTTACGCGAACCGTCTTCGAGGCGGGTCTGCTGCACAATCAGGTCGATCGCCGACGCGATCTGCTCGCGGATCACCTTCAGCGGCATCTCCATCCCGGCCATCAAGGCCATCGTCTCCATACGAGCGATCGCCTCGCGCGGCGCATTAGCGTGGAGCGTGGTCAGCGAGCCATCGTGACCGGTATTCATCGCCTGCAACATATCGAGCGTCTCGCCGCCGCGACACTCGCCGATCACGATCCGCTCAGGGCGCATACGCAGCGAGTTGATCACCAGATCACGAATCGTCACCCGACCTGATCCGTCAATCTCTGGCGGTTTCGCTTCGAGGCGGACGACGTGATCTTGAGCCAACTGCAATTCGGCGCTGTCTTCAATCGTCACAATCCGCTCATCTTCGGGGATGAAGTTCGAGAGCACGTTGAGCAACGTCGTCTTACCGGAGCCGGTGCCGCCAGCGACCACGATATTCAAGCGCGAGACGACGCAGGCCCGCAGGAACTCGGCCATCTCTGGCGTCATCGAACCAAAGCGAATCAGATCTTCGACCTTAAGCTTATTCTTAGAAAACTTGCGGATCGTAATCGTAGAGCCATCGATCGCACAAGGCGGAATGATCGCATTAACACGCGAACCGTCGGGCAAGCGAGCGTCAACCATCGGCCACTTGCGGTCGATACGGCGGCCCAACGGGCGAATAATGCGGTCAATGATCTTCATCACGTGCTCATCCGAAGCAAATCGGACATCGGTCAGCTTGAGCTTGCCTTTTTGCTCGATGTAGACTTTGTATGGGCCATTGACCATGACCTCCGAGATGCTATCATCATCGAGCAACGGCTGAAGCGGCCCAAAGCCAAACAGCTCATCGCACACCATGGCGAAGAGCTTCTTGACATCTTGATCAGGCAAATTCACATTCGCCTGCTGATAGACGCGGGCAAAACGCTCTTGCAACAGCCGTTCGGTCTCAGGAGAGCGTTTCAGTTCGGTCTGATTACCTAAAGAAGCCTGAATCCGGTCTACAATCCAGAGCGACAGATCAAGCATGCGCTTCTGATCATTCGCCGGTGTTGCATCTTGCACCGCCGGGCGGGCTGGCGCGGCCGGAGCAGCGGCCGGGGGTGGCGGGGGCGGCGCCGGAGCGACCGTTGCTGCCGGAGCCGGCGGGGGAGGGGTGGCAACAGCCGGCGCAGGCTCGGGCTGAGCAGGATTACCGGTGAGACGTTTGAGCAGCGACATAGTGATCCAACCTCCTTAGCCGAGCTTGACAAAATACGCTTCGCAGGCGCGATCGATCAACTCGCGAGACATCGCCGGCGGAATACCACGGTATTTCGATTCATCCAATATCTGATCGCACAAATCACGCGGATGGCAGGAGCGCAGCTCGCGCCCAACTTTCATATAGTGTTCTTGGATGAGGTAGCGCAAACCATCATCGCTATACGGGATGCGTTTTTGTTTGCACACGAGCTGGAAGATCGCCCGAAACTCGGTTGGCGATGGGTTGGGCACTTCGATCTTGTGGCGAATACGGCGCAAGAAGGCATCGTCAACCAAATCTTTGGGGTTGAGATTGGTGGAAAAGACGATCAGCACATCAAACGGCACTTGAATCTTCTTGCCAGTCTGCAAGGCAAGGAAGTCAACCTTCTTCTCGAGCGGCACAATCCAGCGGTTGAGCAGATCTTGCGGGCGGCACTTCTGGCGGCCAAAATCATCGATCAAGAAGAGGCCGCCATTGGCCTTCATCTGGAACGGCGCTTCGTAGACCTTTGAAATCGGGTCGAAGATGAGCTCAAGCTGTTCGAGTTCAAGCTCGCCACCCACCATCACCCGCGGTCGTTTACAGACCACCCACCGCGCATCGGGATAGGTCGTGACTGGCGCTGCCACCGGCCCGCCAAACGGTGATGGCGGCGGCAGCTCGGCATGGCCAACTTCATTGACCTGCACGACCTGATGGTTAAGCGGATCAAAGACCTTGATAATCTGGCCGTCAATTTCAACGGCGTAGGGTATAATCACCAACCCGCCGAGCAGGTTTGCGATCCCCTCGGCAATCGTGGTTTTCCCATTACCGGGAGGGCCGTACAGGAAGAGCGAGCGGGCGGAATTGGCGGCTGGGCCAATCTTATCGAGCATCTTCTCGCTGACGACCAGATGGCTAAACGCCTTGCGAATCGTCGCCTGATCGATCACCAGTTCGCCGATGCTCTGGCGGAGGGTGATATCAACATACTGCTGCAATGGCACCGGGGCCGGGCCGGCGTACTGGTTCCGATCGATCACTTCGTGAACCTTATTGCGGCCCTTGCCAGTGATGACGTATTGGAACGAACGCTCGCTAAAACCGCCTTCAGCGCCGATGATATCGACATATTCTTCCAGCTTGAGAAACTCAAGCACCTTATCAATCACACCAAGAAAGGGCAGCTTAATGGTCTCTTCGAGCTTCTGACCAGTAATCGCGCCGGAAAAATAGATCACCTTCAGCACATGATCGGTCAGAAAACCCAGTGACAGACCCGTCTCAGCGATGGTGGCCGGCTGCGAGGGTATCTCAGGCATCCGTTGCGAAGGCGCGCTTGCTGGAGTGGCCGCCGGATTCACTTCGTGCAGACGGAAGCTCATAACCTACCCTTTCTGCCCTAGCGCCGGAAGAGTGAGGCATTGCGGCGATCTCCCGGTGCATACCGGTGAGACGCACGCCTGCTAGAGGTAGTATAGCGATCCACGGGGCGGAGCGCAAGGGGAAGCCGGCGTCAGCACAGAGCCTGACGCCGGCGCAGAGGTCACTCTTCCAGATGATCATCTTCGTCGGCGATATCTTGATCGATCTCATCGAGACCAATCTCTTCGTCTTCATCGCCGCCGATAAAGTCCTCATCAAGGGTTTCGGGCTCTTCAACCAACTCTTCTTCGTCGAGCACATCCTCATACTCATCGAAGCGGAACGAGGAGAGGACAGTAGCGCCTTCACCGAGCTTACCGGGGAAGGAGACGCGCCCACGCTGGCTGGGGTCTTGATAGATTTCGCGGATCAGAATCCGCACATTGCGCGAATCAGACTGCACCACCGCAGCGAGATAACGATTGCCGCCATTCATCAGCTCAAGGAGGCGATGGCTGAGTTTTGGTTCGATCCGGCCAATCAAATTGCCATCCAGATCGACGACATACACCATCTTGCCCTCAACGCGCAATTCCACCTTTTCGCCGGTAATGAGGGCATCGACAGCGGGGCCGCGCTGCACATCAACTAATGAGGTCAGGGCAGTGCGACCGGTTTCAGTAATAAACATGCGCATATCGATCTGCTGGCGGGTCGAGCGGGTCACCGGCGCTTCAGTGATACCACGCGCCAGCAGCGCCTCGAGGCGAGCGACATTCTTGCGCGCGATCGGATTGGAGGCATTCAGGCGCAGGGCGTTCTGATAGGCGCGGTGGCTCTCGGTATACTTGCCCAGCTCAAACAGCGCCTTTCCCAACCGGTTATACGTCTCGGCATCTTCGCTCACGCGCAACAACTGCTGGTTCAACTCAACCGCCTCTTGCCAGCGATTCAAGGCAGCCAATTCAATTGCCTTTTCTTGCAGGCGGCGGCGAATCCGCATCTTTTCATCTTGCTTTGACAAGGTCGTTCTCCTTGGGTTGGGCACTGAACCTATTGATCGAGTTGCGGTACACCCTGCAACGACCACGGGCTAGTCACGGTGATTTTCACCGACACCAATTGGCCGGTCAGATCGGCAGGATGGCTAAAGAAGACCAGTCGGTTACCGGGAGTGCGGCCACGCCACTTACCTTTGCTCTCGCCTTCGACCAAGACCTCAACCGTCTGGCCGAGGAAGCGAGCCATACGCTCGGTGGCAATTTGTTCTTGCAACTGTTCAAGACGGCGGCGACGTTCCTCTTTAACGTCGGGTGGCACCGCCAGCGCCGGATCCTGTTCTTGCTCGGCGGCAAGCGTTCCGGGACGCGCCGAGAAAGCTGCGATATGCACTTTATCAAAACCGATCTCGGCGCAGAGTTCCATGGTCTGGCGAAAATCCTCTTCAGTTTCACCGGGATGACCAACGATAATATCGGTGGTCAGCGAGATATGCGGAATCGCGGCACGAATCTTCGCGATCAACGACTTATAGCGGGCCACCGTATAGCCACGTCGCATCAGCTTCAGCACGCGATCAGAACCGGCCTGCACCGGTAAATTGATTTCCGGTTGACAACGCGGCAAGCGGGCCACCGTCTCGATCAAGCGGTCGGTCATCCAGGCCGGATGCGAAGTGAGGAAACGGAGCCGGAGCAAACCGGGGATAGGATCGACCGCTTCGAGCAGATCGGCCAGCTCAGGCCGTCCGGGGAGGTCGTGGCCCCACGAATCGACAATCTGGCCAAGGAGGGTAATCTCCTTGGCGCCGCGCGCAACGATCCGGCGCACTTCCTCGACAATCTCGGCCAAGGGGCGCGAACGCTCGCGGCCCCGGCGCAGCGGAATGACGCAATACGAGCAGGTCATATTGCAGCCATACTGGATCGGGACATGCACCGAGACCGGCGGATGGCGCCAATCGCGCACCGGCAAGGCCGGCTCATCGAGGGTATAGACCGGGTTGGGAGCAAGGGCGACCACCTCATCAACGGCGGAAGGCGAGACGAAATGATCGACCATTGGCAACTGCTCGGCGAAGATCGAGCGGTTATTAGGGCCAACCATACAGCCCCAAAGCACCACTTTGGTATCAGGATGAGCACGTTTCACCCGCACCAACTCGCCGAGCTTGCCCAGAATCCGCTCTTCGGCAGACGCACGCACACTGCACGAGTTGAGCACAATAAAGCTCGCCTCTTCGGGGCGGGCAGCCGGGCTATACCCCACCCCCTGCAAGGCGGCTTCCAACCGCTCGGAATCGGAGATATTCATCTGGCACCCCACCGTCCAGACGTAATAGCGCCGCTCGCGCGGCGTCTGATCACGATCGGGACGGGAGCGCTGATCGAAGAAGATCACGTCCTGCATGGAACCTTACCACACAATGACCGGCAAACCACACTCCACGCTCTGGCGCGCCGCTTCGCGGAGCGACTCAAGGCAGCGGAAGGCATCGGAGCGCGGCGAGACGCCGGCTTTGATCAACTGCGGCGCCAACTCAGACAACTCACGCAGCAACTGCACCGACGAGCCGAAGAAGGCTTGATCTTCTTCGCCCTCATCATCTTCAAACGGCAGATAGATCGGATCAGCGAAATCAACCGGCAGGTAATAGCTATGGATCCCCTGCAAGTTGATCAGATGGCGGTACCGGCTCGGCGCCAGCTCATCCCAAACATCGGTCACAGCGCGATCGAGATCCTCTTCGAGGACGGGGCCATCAGCGATAATCGGTGCCAAATCGTTGCCCCGCTCGAGATGGGCCGCCATGCGGGCTAACTGGTAGAGCGCACCCATCGTCTCGATCGAACCTTCCCACACCTCGACGCCGGGTTGGCTGAGCAGATCGATATCAATACCATACTCGCGCAGTTGATCCTGCACGGCAGCAACACTCTCGTACTGTTCTTCGTACTCGGCGCGATCCTCATCGGGCCGCACCATAATTAACGACGCAACCGCCAGATCGAGTTCGGCGGGAGCACGAGTAGACATAAGATTTCTCCTCACTGAGCGCACATCGCGCAGCTTTTAGTATACCACATCATTACCATTCTATCATTGGATCACTGCATAAACCACCCTTGATCAAAGATCACAGCCTTACACAGCCGACCGTGCGCTAGCCTCCCGACGATCGGCATCGACCATTTCACTATGGTAATGACCAATTATTAGCCTACTGCTATGCTAGAGGCAGTAAACGGAGTAGATACGATGCGAGAACAACGATGGCGATTGAACAGCAACGTTTACAGCCTCACCCACACCAAGGCACCGCCAATACCCGCGATGACCGAAAGCAACGCTGGTTTTCGCTAAGCCTCTTTGGAATACTTTGCCTCATCGTATTTATGCAAATCTACCTAGGAATACTTTTATTAGAACAATCAGAGATTCACGAATGGCTGCTTGGCGAATGGTTTATCAACTATCAAGGCGGCTTTGTCCGACGCGGGTTCATTGGCGAACTTTTATGGCAAATATCACATTGGTTAGCGTTCGATATTGTGAAGCTTACTATTATCTCACAAATCATCACGCTTAGCATCTTTGCAGTCCTAGTTTATCTACTGATCTATCAAGTAGAGGTTTCACCGTCTACTTTCATACTATTATTCTCACCTGCTTTTCTCCTCTTTATGATCTTCACGTGGCCGCACCTCGGCGTACGCAAAGAAATCCTATTTGGTATTCTCCTATGTCTACAACTGCTAGTTTTACGCAAATCAGCCTTACCCTTGATCATAGTACCATTGCTGATCAGCATTGGCACCATATTGATCATCCTATCTCATGAAATGCTTGTTTTATATCTACCCTACCTATTGATTGCCACTGTCAGTTATGAACAAGGATTCGGCCGGCTCTCACGGATGACGAGTCTGGCATTGTTACCAACCATCATCATTACCGGGCTGATTATACGCACGCCGCAGGTTCATCCCACCACCATCAATGCCATCTGCGCATCGCTTCAGACAACAATGCCACGGGACTGCTTAGAACAAGGGGAATTAATTGGCGCAATCGCATTTCTCGGCGCGACCACGCAGCAGGGCATCCAATTTACCCGATCGTATACCACTACTGAGACGACGATCGTCTATCTGATCACCGGCTTGCTTAGTATAGTCCCTATTATCGTAACGATTACAACCTATCGATTATGGCAACACTTGTCACGCAACACGCTTGCGTTCATCGGCGGTTTGTGGGGATTATCACTGCTCGCGACCGTGCCATTGTTTATCGTTGCAGCCGACTATGGCAGATTTATTAACATTCATGTCACTTGCACGACCCTTATCCTAGCGCAATTGATATACACCCGGCGCGCCGTGCTCCCGCCTACACTCAGAAACAACACCACACTGTGGATTGGAAGCATACTGTTCATTGTCAGTTGGCAATTACCAATGTGGCTGATGTTTGCCACTTACGAACGAGCCTTTCCATGGCTAGCATTGTTTGGTTGGAACAAGTAAAGGGCGGTTGCACGAACGCAACCGCCTGCACCAACGCTCGGCTCTAGGCTAAACGATCAATACCGCTCAAACACCGGCTCAACCACATCGATCGCGCGATCAAACTCCTCATCGGTCTCTGGTTCAGGTTCGCCAACAGCCCGCTCTAACCCAATGCTACGCACAATCTCAATCGTCACCCGCGGCATCTCGTCGGCAATCGCCTTAACGGCGGCCAACACGGGGCGAGTGGTGACGCCAGCCAGCATAGCGGGAACCCCGATCTCGATCAGGTCCTCACCGTCTTCATTCCGAATGATTAACTGCTGCACGCCCGGCTCATCAATCAGCTCGCGCACGCGAGCGAGCAAGCGCCAGCCATGAACGAGCTCAATCGCGATGTCCATGGTCCCCTCCTGCGCCGTGCTGGCGCTCTGTCTGAAATGTACTCCGCTATGGTACAGTGTAATTGCAGACTAGCACTTTGCGTGAAATGAACTCTTCACCGACAGTACAGACATTTTAATCATCAAATTTTGATATTTTTAGCATAACTTCTATGAATGCTATCAGAATCGTTATCTTGTATATCGTTTTATGTTAAACAATACTACATCGTACCAATGATATTCTGCTCATAGTCACAGGTTAGCATTGAGACATGCAGCCCTCCTCATCCTGCTGCGACTCAGCGCGCAAAACGTTTGACACTCAGGGCAGCGACGGCTTATAATGAGCGTGGATTCGTTGCCTTGTAAGCAGAGGAGCCGGCAAGCAGCATGAAACCCTCTGTTCGCACCCAAAACATTACTGTTGCGCTCGTTTCAACTCTGCTCATTGTGCTCCTTGCCCTCCAGCAGTTTCCAGTGGTAGCGGCGCCTTTAGCGCAGATTAATTTCGTATGGAATCCAACCTCAACGACCTCGTCAGGACAACCCGGCCAATCACTCATCACAGTCAGTGCAACCCTCCAAAATCAGGGGCCAACGGATGTCTTCAATCTCAGCGCCACACCGCCGTCCGGTTGGTCAGCAGTGACTATTGCCCCGAGCGCTTCGGTTACGATTAATGCCAACGCATCCCAAACCTTCACCTTTTTCTACTCGATCCCAACCACAGCAACCACCGGTACGTATGCAATTGATATCACGGCGGCGCGAGCGAGCACACCTAGCATTACCGCACTCTTCCGCATTGTGGTGAATGTGGTGGCGCCAACGATCACACCAACCGTAACACCGACCATCACGCCTACCCTGAGTGCGATCTGCTTTGATGGCTTTGAGCCAGACAACTTCCCGGCCCAAGCCAAGCGGATCGATGTGCAGATCGCGCAAGAACACGTCATTTGCCCGATCGGCGATGAGGATTGGCTGTATTTTGGCGGGGTGGAAGGGAAAGTGTACACCATTGATGTGCCGGTGATGAAACCGGGAATTGACCTATCATTGGAATTGCTCGACAGCAATCTCAACCGGGTGGCGTTCAACGACGATTTCTTCAATCGCGATCCGGCCAACCCCAACCCCGGCGACATTCGTCCGCGCATTACCGTGCGCATTCCAGCCAACGGAATCTATTACATCAGGGTGCGCGACACCGCTGGTCGCGGCGGGACGGATTACGCCTACGTAATCGCATTGCTCGATGAAAGCTATGGACCTACTCCAGCGCCAGTCGAGGCGGTCTGCCTTGATATCTTTGAACCAGATGGCTTGCCTGAACAAGCGCGGCTGATCACCTCGAACGAGGTGCAAGAGAACCGTCGTCTCTGTCCGACTGGCGATGCCGATTGGGTAACATTCTTTGCCAAAGCCGGCAAACGCTATGTCATCTATACTGATACTCGGCGCTACAGCGGCGCGAACACCGTCAACGACGATACGTTGGCCGGCGCAGATACGGTGTTGGTGCTAGCCGATCGCGATGGCGTCAGCATCCTCGATATCAACGATGACATGCCGGGTGGCAATACGCTTGACTCGCAGATCGAGTTTACGCCTAAAGTTGACGGGTTCTACTTCGCGCAGGTCAAGAACGTCGGTGATATTGGCAACCAATTCATTCGCTACGATTTGGTCTTGCTACTCTGCTTGCCCGGCCAGACTGACTGCCGGCGACCAGATGCACCGCTGCCCGGCTTGCCAGAGAATCCGGCAACACCACCAGCTACATCAACACCGATTAAGGCACCCATACCGATACCGCCAACCCCAACGCCATAGATGGATAGAGGTGTTGATGCCGGTTCGTACCTTGGACAGTACGGGGGTAGCAACTGAACTCATTGATCAGATCGGCCCCCGCCCAGCAACTTCGGCGGCGGAAGCGATGGCAGCCGCGCAGATCAATGCCCGCCTGCGACAGGCGGGCTTCAGTGTCGCAACCCATTCCTTACCCGCCACCGCGCATCCGGGCGCACGGCTTGCACCGGCAGCGGTTGGGTTGATGGCGGCGATCGGGTTGGCAGCTTGGCAGCCAGTAGTAGGCATGACGGTTGGCTTCTGGCTGATGGCGCTGCTGTTGGTTGATGGGATTTATGCGCCATTGCCACCGCTACGACAACGAGGGATCAGCCAAAATATCATTGCGGTGCGTCCGATCGAAGTAGCTGAAACTCAAACCCCGCCTCAACCACGCTGGCGGTTGGTATTGCTGGCGCCGCTGGATACGCCGCCGGTTTGGCGCGGTCTTGCGCGCTTGATTGCACCGACCTATGAGGGGTTGCTGGCCCGACTGGCACTCGGCAGTCTGCCACTGGCGATCGCCGCCATCCCCACTGCATCAGCGCTGCGCTGGACATTGACAATCGGCGCTTTCGCCGGTGCATTGTTGTTACTCTGGGCCACTCGCCGCCAGCTACCGCTCATGCAGCCCGATGGCGGGATTGCGGCCTTGGCGACGCTGATCATTGCCGGCCAAACCATCCCGCGCTTACAGCACGTGGAGGTTTGGGCAGTAGCTGTGGGCGCAGCCTACTGCGACCAAAACGGTCTCAAAGCCCTGATCGCGCGCTACCCCTTCGAGCCGGCCAATACGCTCATCATCGGCTTGGGACCGCTCGCGTGCGGGCAATTAGCCATTATCAGCCGCAGCGGCGTCTTCCGGCACGAGACAGCCGATCCGCTGCTGTACCGGCTGGCAATGGATGCCGACCGCGCCGAACCGGTGATTGATCTGGAACCACACACCCAAGCGGCGCGTGACGAACTGCTCTCACCATTGCGGCAGCGCGGATTTCGCACCTTGAGCATTCGCGCGATAGCGAACGGCGAGAACACCTTCACCCCTTTGTTAGCCGCACGGGCTGCCCGCTTGATTGCAGCCATTGCGTGCGCTCTTGATACTGAGACGAACGATGATTTACCTATTCTACGGGCCAAATGAGCTGGCCCGCAGCGAAGCGGTCGCTGAATTGCGGGCCAGCTTGCCGGCAGAGGTGGCCGATCTGAATATCAGCGTGCTTGATGGACGCAAACTCACCATCGAGCAATTAGTCGCCGCCTGTGAAGCGCATCCTTTTCTGGCCGATCGGCGGCTGGTGATCGTTTACGATGCGCTCAAGCATAGCAAAGTCGGCAAAGCGCGGGAAGAGCTGCGTGACTATTGCGAACGGACGCCGACGACATGCGATCTGGTGTTTGTGGAACAAGACGAGGTTGATCGACGGCACCTGCTCTTTACCTACTTGAGCAAACGCGGCGCGGTGCGTGAGTTTCCGCTGCTCAGCGGGCCAGAGTTATTGCGCTGGATCGAACGGCGGGCGAAATCGCTGCAAGCGACGATCGAGCCTGCCGCCGCGCAGCGGTTGGTTGATTTAGCCGGCAATGACAGCCGCGCGCTCGCAAATGAACTGGCCAAACTAGCTACGTATGCGGGGAGGGGCGGCACGATCGATCAAGCAGCGGTTGACCGGCTCGTCACCGACCAACAAGAGCAGAACCTGTTTACCTTCATTGATGACCTGAGCACGCGCCGGCTGGGTGCGGCGTTGCGCGGCGCGCGGGCATTGATCGAAGACGGCCAAGCGCCGCCGTATGTGTTGTTTATGCTGGCGCGCCAGATCCGGATTCTCTTGCACGTGAGGCAACAAGCCGCTCAGCGCCGCCGGCCTGACGACATTGCGAGCGAGCTGGGATTGAAGCCATTTGTTGCCCGTAAAGCTGCCGAGCAGGCGCGTAACTTTACGGCTGCCGAATTGGTTACCGCCCACGACCGGCTGCTCGAACTCGACCATGCGATCAAGACGGGAAAAATGCAGGCGGAAACAGCGCTCGAGCTATTTGTGGTCGAGATGTGCCAAGCGCAGCGGGGGTAGGGCTATCTAAGAAAAGACACGGGCGGGTTTGCAACCCGCCCATACCATTTGCTCATGCTCTACGGCGCTTGTTTATGCCGCTGAACCGGCTTGCGCGGCTAACACCACCCTCTTGGCCTTCTGGGCTAAGCGCGACTTCCGGCGAGCGGCGTTATTCTTGTGAATAATCCCCTTCACTGCAGCCTTATCAAGCGTGCTGTAGGCAAGGCGCAACGCAGCCTCATCAACCACGCCGCTAGCCAACACCAGCTCAGCCTTCTTGATTATCGTCTTCACCCGCGAGCGGTACGACTGGTTGCGCAGGTGCTTGCGCGCATCGCTCCGAATGCGCTTTTTTGCCGACTTTGTGTTCGCCAAGGTCAAACTCCTCGGATATAATTGGCGCGTTATTATGACACGTGAAACGGCGAGCGCTTGCGCGCCGCGCTAGCTCTGAAGTATAGCATAGGAACGCCAACCGTGCAACTGAGCGCCGTCTTGCGCCGTCTGAGTACCCAGCGCAACAGCCTGATCGTTATGGGCGGCTTTATTGTAAGCCGGCTGACCGGTCTGATCCGTGATATTGTCGCTTCATACTATTTCGGCACCTCGGCTGAGATGGCAGCGTATGGAGCTGCAATCAGCACGGTTGATCTGCTCTACCTCGTGATCATCGGCGGGGCGCTGGGCAGCAGCTTCATTCCGGTCTTTATCGAGGTGTGGGAGCGAGAACGGCCAGCGCGAGCGTGGGAACTGGCCAGTGCAGTAGTGACGTGGGCGCTGATTGTCCTCGCCCTCGCGAGCGCCGTGTTGTTTGTGGCTGCGCCGTGGCTGGTGCCGCTCTTGTATGGCGGGCAAGGATTTACGGCGGAAACGCTGGAGCTGATTGTAGCCTTGACCCGGCTGTTCTTGCTCTCGCCATTGCTGCTGGGGCTGGGAGGATTAGCGATGGCGGCGCTCAACGCGCGTGATCGCTTTACGATGCCTGCCTTAGCCCCCAGCATCTACAACCTCGGCATTACTGGCGGCGCGCTGCTAGCGCCATGGCTGGGCATTTGGGGCATGGCATGGGGAGTAGTGATCGGCGCGCTCGGATACCTGCTGATCCAGTTGCCAGCGCTGTTCGCACTCGGCATGCAACTGCGACCGCAGTTAGGCCGCCATCTACCTGAACTAGGCAAGGTCGCGCAGGCGATGGGGCCGCGCGTGATCGGGCAAGCGGCAGCCCACCTCAGCATCGTCGCAACGCTAGCGTTAGCCGCCCGCCTGCCTGACGGCGATGCCAAGCTCGCCGGGTTGCGTTGGGCATACCAGTTGATGCTATTGCCGTACGGCGTCTTTGCGCTAAGTTTGAGCACGGTCGCCTTTCCGCGACTGGCCCGGCTGGTGGCCGAGGGAAGGCTGGCCGAGCTGAGCGACGACGTGCGGATAACGCTGGGGCGCATCCTCTGGCTGACCTTGCCGGCGACCGCCGGCCTGCTCACCTTGGGGCCGGCACTGGCGCGCGTCTTGTTTGAACGGGGAGCGTTTGACAGCCTCTCGCTGAGCTACACTGCCGGCGCCTTAACCGGCTATGCGTTCGCCTTGCCGGCCTTTGCCGCCTCAGAAATCATGATCCGCACCTTCTACGCAATGCAGCGCACATGGCCGCCGGTGCTGATCGGAATTGGGCAAGTAACGATCAATATTGGGTTAGGCGTAACGCTGCTGGTGGCGGGGGCCGATGTGAGCGGGCTCGCGATTGCGTTCAGCATTGCCAACTCGCTCGAAGCGTTGGCCTTGGCGATTGTACTCGGGCGCACGTTACCGGGCCTCTGGCGAGCGCCGGCGCTTTGGCAGCGCTTGATGATAGCATTTGGCGCGAGTGTAGCGGTTGGGGTGCTGTGGTGGTATGCGCGCGAGCTGATCCCCGGCGGCACGCCGGCGACAGGTTATCACTGGCCGGACGATCTGGCCGGATTATTGCTTGGCTTGGTCGCGGCGGGCAGCGTTGGGGTCGTCATCTACGCTGCGTTAACCATCCTGCCGGATCGCCGTCGCCCGCTGGTCTGACCATGAAATGACGACATCCGGTTATCCGCCCCCCCCGACGGGTGCAAGGGCGGACAGAACGCACGAGCATAGATTTGGTTCATGGCTTTGCGATGCGCCGGTGTACCCTCACCCCCAGCCCCGCTCCAGCTGGCGCGGGTGCAAGGGTGGACAGAACCTCTGATCTGGAACCCGGCCCTGATGGGCCGGGTGGGGGTACGAAGCCCGCTCCGCGGGCAGATGGCCTGCGCTCGAGCCCCGCTCCCGCTGGCGCGGGAGCGGGGAGCGTAGCGCCGGGTTTTGTGGCATCGCACAACGATCAGTCGTTGTACTCAATCACATGTTCTGTCCGCCCCTCAACCCCTGAAGGACGGACAACTGTTTGGTTTGGGTAGAGTACGCTACGCTTCTTGAGCCACTAAATTAGCCACAATCGCGCCGGAAGCGATCACGCCGGGCAGACCAGCACCGGGATGGGTGCCAGCGCCGACGAGGTACAGATTGTCGATATCCTCCGAGCGGTTATGGGGGCGGAACCACGCCGACTGGGTGAGGATCGGCTGGATGGAAAAGCCCGCACCGAGATAGCTATTGAGCGCGTCGCGATAGTAACGCGGATCGACCATATGCTCGACCACGATATGGCGGCGCAGATCAGGCATATAGTGCTCTTCGAGGAACGACAGAATACCATCGCGCAGCCGCGGCCCGGCTGTGGCCCAATCGATCGGCGCCGCCAGATTAGGCACCGGCGTCAGTACATAGAGCGCCTCGTGCCCGGGAGGAGCCAGCGTCGGATCGTTGTGAGACGGGCGATGCAGATAGAGCGAGAAATCGTCGGCTAGCCGCTTCCGGTTGAAGATATCGTCAAGCAAACCCTTGTAGCGTTCGCTAAAGATAATATTGTGCTGCACCAAGCGGCCATCGTCATAGCGCCGGTTAATGCCGAGATAGATCACTGCCAGCGACATACTGTAGCGCATACGGCGCAGCCGGCGATCGGTCTGCACCTTGCGATAGCGCGGCGGGATCAGACGCATATATGTCTGCGGCACATCAGCATTCGAGACCACAATATCGGCGGGAAAGAGCCGGCCATCTTGGGTGCGCACGGCGCGAGCGCGGCGGCCATCAATCACAATCTCAACCGCCTTGGCATTGAGCTCAAGCTTGCCGCCGAGTTCGGTAAAGAGCTGCACCATCGCTTTGACAATAGCGCCGGTGCCGCCACGGGCATGGTAGACACCCCACTTGCGTTCGAGGTAATGCACCATCGCGTAAATCGAGGTAGAATCGAACGGATTACCGCCGATAAAGAGCGGATGGAACGAGAAACAACGGCGGAGGAAATCATCTTGGAAGAACTGAGAAACAAACCGGTAGACGCTCTGGTGTGATTTGAGGCGGATGAGGTCAGGCGCCACCCGCAGCATATCGCCGAAATGGAGAAACGGCTTATCGATCAGGCCAAACCCCTTCTCAAAGATAGGGCGAGTGCTGGCGATAAAGCGTTTGTAGCCTTCGACATCAGCCGGGTTCCACTGGCGGATCTGATCGAGCAGAGCTTGCTCATCATCGCCATACTCAAGGTAGCGACCCTCGTGATTAAAGAGGCGATAGTAGGGCCGGCATGGTTCAAGAGTAAAATAATCTTCGCGCCGTTTACCGGCCAACTGCCACAACTCATCGAACATAAACGGAGCAGTAATGACCGTCGGCCCGCTATCGAAGGTATAGCCCTTGGTCTGATAGACATAGGCGCGGCCACCGGGCCGATCGCGCTGTTCGAGGATCGTCACCGCGTGACCTTGGGCCGCCAAACGGATCGCGGCGCTGAGGCCGCCAAAACCACTACCAATAACCACAATCTGCTTTGACGCCATACCACTATCACCTTTTGCGACACAACACGGCGCGCCGGAACGCCGCTCAGGAACCGGCCATGCCAATTGTAGCCGGGAACCGCCGTCCATGCAGAGAGAGTTTGTCGGCGCAGCGTAAAGAGACGATAACCAGGCGGGGGTGACGGAGGCGATGCACCTACCCATACTAACAATTCATTGTAGCAATCAGATTTCGTCATACTGGAATTATTTGTATATCGTGTACACATTCACTGTGAATAGAAAGATGAAAAGTTGCGGCTCTGCAACCATTCGTTATAACCGCTTTACTCCGCTGCAACCGATCGCTAGGTATACTCGGCTTGCAAGCGATTGTAGCTAGACGGATCGCACCATGCGGCTAGGGGTAGCGCTCGGTTCAACCACAACTCAGCAAGGAAGCCACGCTGCAACTGCACAACGCGCTCAGCGTTGGTGGATAGGATTAGGCATCGTCCTGTTGAGCGGCCTCTTAGCAACCTTCTTGTGGTTTGTAATTGCCCGCCCGGTCAAAGTCTTGCCACGCGGCGAGCAATTCCCCCCATTTTCGTTGACCGATCAGCGCGGCAGCCGGCTGCTCGACAGTGATCTGCGCGGGCGGATGGTGTTTGTCAGCCTGATGCATAGCCGGTGCGGCGACGAATGCGCCGAGCAGACCAAGCGCCTGCTCGAACTCCGGCAAGAACTGCAACGCAGCGGACGGCTAGGCAGCGATGTGCTGTTTCTCACCATCACCCTCGATCCGGCGCATGACACCCCAGCCGATCTTTCGGCATTGGCCGGCCACCTCGGCGTCGATCCGCAAAGTTGGCGGTTCGTCACCGGCGATCCGCGCGAGATCAAGATGGTCGTCGGCGGCGGGTTAGGCGTGTACTACACCGAACCCGACGCCAACGGCAAGCTCTACGCCGAACGGCGGACATTTTTGATCGATCCCAGCGGGATGATCCGCACCTCGTATCCAGCCGAAGGGCCGCCGCTGGCCATCGCGCTACGCGACATCGATCTGCTCACGCGCGAAATGGGCAGCCAAGGAGCAATGCGGTTCGTGTACGAGGCGTCTCATCTTTTTGTGTGTTATCCGGAATAGCCTTAAGGAGGAAAGGATGTCAAGCTACCGCCGCCCATCGGATGACGAGCATGAAGACGATCATGAGCCGCCGCGCGGCGCGCTGATGATCACGTTAGGGTTCTTGCTGGCGATGAGCATTCTGTGGATGCAGGTCTATCTAACCCTGTTGAACAACGGAGGGATACCGGCGTCATGAAAGACAAGAAGTTTATCAGCTATCTGTTTGAGGTGGCGTGGATCCTGCCCAGCGTCGCGATCCCGGTCTCGATGCTGGTCGCGATCCTCATTACCGCCTTTGCGGTTGGCGTGCGGGTTCCCACCACAGCAGGGCGGGTCAGCGTCAGCGCTGTGGCTGCCGGGACCGATGCCACCTTTAGCCAGACCGGCCTGCGCGAAATTGCGCCCGGTCGCTATGAAGCCATCATCACGGCACAGACCTTCATGTTCACGCCGAACAAAATTGAAGTGCCGGCTGGGTCAAAGGTCACCTTTATTCTCACTAGCAAAGACGTAATCCACGGCTTCAAAATCGAAGGAGCGCCGATCAACGTAATGGTGATCCCCGGCCAAGTCTCACGGGTTACTGCCACCTTTGACAAACCGGGTGAATATCTAGTTGTCTGCCATGAATATTGCGGGGCCGGTCATCATGTGATGCACGGCACGATTGTCGTCTATTAAATAAGGCGCCGCTTGGCTGAAATCTAAGGAGAGTTGCATGGCTAGTATTGCAGCACGCGCCCGCCCGGTGGCAATCAGCACCGATCTCAGTGTTGAGCGCAAACTTACCGGGATCAATATCTTTATCGCATTCGCTGCGCTCGCTGTTGGCGGCTTAATGGGTGTACTCCAGATCCTGCGCTACAACGGCTTGGATCTCTACACCCCATCAAAACCGCTCCTCCCCGGTGGGTATTATCAGGGACTGACCGTCCATGGTGTTTTGAATGTATTGGTTTTTACAACATTCTATATTATTGGCTTTTTGACTTATATCTTTACCAAGAGCTTGAATCGCCCGATGGCGAGCAGCCGGCTGGCATGGGCGACGCTCTGGGTGATGGTAACAGGTCTGGTGTTGGCGGCTATCCCGCTGTTGACCAACAACGCCACCGTGATGTTTACCTTCTACCCGCCGCTGAAGGCTGATGCGCTCTTCTACATCGGCTTGACGCTGGTGGTAGCTGGCACGTGGTTATTGTTGGTGAATATGATCCTGACGCGCAATGCGTGGCTAGCGGACAATCCCGGCCAGCGCACGCCACTGCCAGCATTTATGGCGATTGTGACTATGCTGATGTGGACGATCTCGACCATCGGCGTGGCGAGCGAGATGCTCTTTTTGGTCATTCCGTGGTCGCTAGGGCTGATTGGCGGCACCGATCCGGTGCTGGCGCGTACCCTGTTTTGGTTCACCGGCCACCCGATCGTCTACTTCTGGCTGTTGCCAGCGTACATCTCGTGGTACACCCTCGTACCGGAACAGGCCGGCGGCAAGCTGTTCAGCGATCCGATGGCGCGGGTCTCGTTCATTCTCTTCCTGATCCTGTCGCTGCCAATCGGTATGCACCATCAAGTGACCGATCCGGGCATTTCCGAGATGTGGAAGCTGGTGCATGCGGTCTTCACCTTTGGCGTGTTCTTCCCCAGCTTGCTCACCTTCTTCAACGTGGTCGCGTCGCTAGAGTATGCGGGCCGGCGCAACGGTGGCGAAGGGTGGCTGGCATGGATCTTTAACTTGCCATGGGGCAAGCCCGAAATCTCGGCCCAAATTGTGGCGATGATGCTCTTTGCCTTCGGCGGCATCAGCGGGTTGGTGAACGCCTCGTACAACGTCAACCTCGTAGTGCATAACACGGCATGGATTTCGGGTCACTTCCACTTGACAGTCGGCACAGCAGTGGCACTGAGCTTCATGGGCATCACTTACTGGCTAGTGCCGCACCTCACCGGGCGAAAGCTGTGGAGCCGCGGGTTGGCGGTGGCGCAGCCGTGGCTCTGGTTTGTCGGTATGGGTCTCTTCTCGCACTTCATGCATGAGCTGGGCTTGCGCGGCATGCCCCGCCGCACCGACATCGGCGGCGCGCCGTATGTGCAGGATGAGTGGCGGTTCTTCCTCTTCTTTGCCATGATCGGCGGTCTAATCATGTTCGTGAGCGCTATCTTTTACTACCTCAACATGATTATGACGCTGACCCGCGGCAAGAAGCTGGCTGAAGCGCCCGATTTCACCTTCGCCAAGGCGCTCTCTGGCCCTGAAGATGCGCCCAAGATTCTTGACCGGCTGTTGGTGTGGGTAGCAATCGCAGCGATCATTCTGATTATCAATTACGTGCCGACCATCCTTAACATCTTGAACACAGCGACATTCGATGTGCCGGGTCGCAGGGTCTGGTAACGAGTGCTCGCATCCCATTCACGCATCGGAGCGCCGCACGATTGTGCGGCGCTCTGAGTTTCCTTGACACTGACCGGTTTTCTGTGGTACTATCCCTCATATCCGCACTATCAAAGGTAAACATAACAAGGTAACGGCCATGCCCGCACACCATGAGGGCAACGAGACAGAGGATTCGTATGGCCCCATTGCTCGAAGTTCGCGATCTACGCACCTATTTCCATACGCAAGACGGCATCGTCAAAGCGGTTGACGGTATCTCTTTTTATGTCAATCGAGGTGAAACACTCGGCATCGTCGGCGAGTCGGGTTGTGGCAAATCGGTCACATCCCTCTCGATTATGCGGCTGATCCCAACCCCGCCGGGTAAGATTGCCGGCGGCCAGATTCTGTTCGACGGCGAGGATCTGTTGCAAGCCAACGAAGAGGAGATGCGGAATATTCGCGGCAACCGGATCGCGATGATCTTTCAAGACCCGATGACGTCGCTCAATCCGGTGTTGACGATTGGCCGGCAGATCACCGAGTCACTCGAGTTGCACCTCAAGTTGACCAAGAAAGAGGCGCGTGATCGCGCAGTCGAGTTGCTCGATATGGTGGGCATTCCTTCGGCCAGTAAGCGGCTCGATAACTATCCGCACCAATTTTCGGGCGGGATGCGCCAGCGGGTCATGATTGCGATGGCGCTCTCGTGCAACCCCGAACTGCTGATCGCCGACGAGCCGACCACCGCGCTCGATGTGACGATTCAGGCTCAGATCCTTGAATTGATCAACCGGTTGCGCGAAGAGTTGGGTACGGCGGTGATTTTGATTACGCACGACCTTGGCGTCGTTGCTGGCATGACTGACCGGGTGACGGTGATGTACGCCGGTAAGGTGGTCGAAGAAGGCCCCACCAACGAAATCTTTGCCAACCCGCGCATGCCGTATACGATTGGCTTGTTGCGCTCGATCCCGCGGCTAGATGAAGAGCGAGGCCGGCGCTTGACGCCGATCCGCGGCTTGCCGCCGAATTTGATCGATCTGCCGCCGATCTGCCCCTTCAGCCCGCGCTGCGACTATGCGCGAGAGGAATGCCTCACCAGCGCGCCGGCACTGCGCAGTGTGGGCCAACACCATCGGGCAGCATGCCATTTCGATATTACGATTGAGACCCCGATTCCCCAGCAAGTAACCGGCGACGTTGCGGCTTGACGAGGCGAGGCATTTCATGGCTACGTTGGCACAATCCTCTAGCAAACAGTTGATCGAAGTAAAAGACCTGCACATGCATTTCCCGGTCACACGGGGGATCATCTTTCAGCGGCGCGTAGGCACGGTAAAAGCGGTTGATGGCGTCAGTTTCACCATCAAGCGCGGCGAGACGCTCGGGTTGGTGGGCGAGTCGGGCTGCGGCAAGAGCACGACTGGGCGGGCAATTTTGCAATTGTATCGCCCCACCAGCGGGCAAGTGCTCTTTCAGGGCACCGATTTGACCAAATTGCGCGGCAATGACCTGCGCCAAATGCGCCGCCGGGTGCAGATGATTTTCCAAGACCCTTATGCTTCGCTCAACCCACGCATGACGGTCGGCGACATTATTGCTGAGCCGATCCGGGTGCATAAGCTGCGCGAAGGGCGCGCGGTGCGCGAGCGGGTAGAGGAGCTGTTACATTTAGTTGGTCTCAACCCAGCGTTTGCCAACCGCTACCCGCACGAGTTTTCCGGCGGCCAACGGCAACGGATCGGGATTGCGCGCGCGTTGGCGGTCGAGCCGGATTTCGTGGTCTGCGACGAGCCGGTCTCGGCGCTTGATGTGTCGATTCAGGCGCAAGTGGTCAATCTATTGGAAGAGTTGCAAGACAAACTCGGGTTGACCTATCTGTTTATTGCGCACGATCTCAGTGTGGTGAACCACATCTCTGACCGGGTGGCAGTGATGTACCTCGGCAAAGTGGTCGAGTTAGCTGAGGGGCCAAAACTCTATTCGATGCCACTGCATCCGTACACGCAAGCGCTGCTCTCGGCGGTGCCGATCCCGGATCCGAAAGTGGAACAGCAACGCCGGCGGATCATTTTAGAGGGTGATGTACCGAGTCCGCTCAACCCGCCGTCAGGCTGCCATTTCCACACCCGCTGCCCGATTGCCATCCAGAAGTGCCGCGAAGAGGAACCACCGTTTGTCGATTACGGCAACGGCCATTTTGCCGCTTGTTGGCGCGCGCGCGAAAGCGCAACGCTGATGCCGGAAGTGGCGCGGAAACAAGCCGAAGCCATCACCGCGCGGATTGCGGCTGATATTGGTCGGGTCAAGAGCATTACCCACGAGCAGGATCGCTAAGCCATATCTTTGCTCAATGCGCGCACCCGCAGGGCGAGAGCGAGCGCAATCGCGGCTGCCGGCGGACGCCGCGCGGGATCAAGCATACAGCAAGCGGTTATCAGATCAACGATGTGCGGATCAGCAGGCGTATCGCCGAACAGATCGCCTAAGATCTGGCCAAACGCAAAGATATCGGCGGCAGGCGATGGTACAGCGCCGATGCGCCGTTCCGGTGCAATATAACGATTCGGGGTAATGCCGCCAAGCGCGAGCGCCTCACTACTCAGCCGTCCTAGCGCCAAACCGCTGATGGCCAGCCGAAACCCGGCGCGATAGCGCACATCAGGGGTCAAGAGCAGAGCGGCAGGACGGAGATCGCCATGCACGACATGAAACCGGTGGGCATACGCTAAGGCTAGCGCTGCCTGCCTGAGCAAATCAAAGATGGTGGCAGGCGGCGCAGACACTCGTCGCAACCACATCGGCAGCGATCCAGCCGCCATATACTCGCTAGTGATAAAACCATACCCATGCCATTCCCCACTCTCGCTGATGCGCAGGATATGCGGATGGCGGAGCGCAGTCGCAATCCGCGCTTCATGGTGGAAGAGCGCGCGTAATTCAGTAACATAATCAAACGAGGCGCGCCACAAGCGCACAGCGCATAGTTTACCGCTGCGCAGATCGCTGGCCCGATAGACATCGCTGTACACCGATGAGGCGATCAGCGCTTCGATCTGGGCATGCCCGATAGTATCCCCGATCTGTGGTCGCACCATAGCCCCCTTGCCGGCAACCACACCACGAGGCATTCGCCACCGCGGATCAGTTTAGGTTCACCGCATACGCACTCACCATAAAAACGAGCAAGAACGCCAAGAATGTTTACCAAACCATTCCCTAGCATTTACGCGACATACAGCGCTGCTTCCCGTTCGGCCACAACCGCGCGGGCCTCAACAATTGCGGCTAGCAAGCGTTGGCGGCCACCGGCTTCGGCAAGGGCTTGCGCTTCGGCCAGCACGGCGCGCGCCTCGGCTACGGGCAACAGCGGCGCGAGCCACACCCGGATTTGCGCGGCCAGATGACGGGCGCCAAGGGTATCGGCTTGGGCCAGCGCCGTTGAGAGATAGTGAACGGCGCACGTGGTTTCACCGCGGCGGGCGGCCACCAAGCCGAGATTCGCCGTGAGACCGGCTACCCGTTCAGGGATACTGAATTGATTGGCGAGCGCTAATCCATGTTGGAAGCGAGCGGTAGCCGTCTCCAGATCACCCTGCGCCAACGCCACTTCACCGGCGGTCGAGAGAAGATATGGCATAACCGAGAGCAAACCGCCTTCTTCAGCCAGGCTCAATGCGGCGGTGATCAGGGTCGCGGCAGCAGTGATGTCACCGAGTAGCAGACGATGATACGCCTGATTATTGCGAGCCAATACCCGCCACGTCAGCGCACTATCACCGGACTCGTCAGCAATCTGCTGGGCCATCTCGTAACGAGCAATGGCAGTAGTGAGGTCACCCTGCTGGGCGGCAATATTGCCTAGCTCAAACGAGACCTGGGCCAGAGCAGATGCTTCAGCCGTCGGGCAAGAGCGTAACACCGCTTCGGCCATCATTAACTGTTCGGTGGCAGCAACGAGATCAGCACCTTCCAACGAGAGCGCCGTCCCCCAGAGAAAGAGGGCTTCTGCCCGTTGACGTGGATCGATATCAGGATCGATCTGGCTCACCAACATAATCACATCGGCATAGCGACCTTGCGGGATCAGGGCGTGGGCAAGCGCTAACCGCGCGACAACGGCTTCTTGCGGTGTTGGTGCCACACTCATCGCTTCACGGAAAGCTTCGGCAGCCAACTCCACTGCACCGGCATATAGCCGAGCATAGCCGAGTTTACGCAAGACGGTAGAGCGTTGGGCCGGCAGCACACCGTCTAACGCTTTGTGATAAAACTCTGCCGCTTCCGGCCATGCTGCCAACGCAGCGGCTCGTTCGGCGGCCCGCAATGCATAGCCGGCAGCCCGTTCCGGCCAGCCACCCTTAACAAAGTAAAACACCATTTGTCCGGCTACCTCGTCGATCTGATCGCGATATAACACCTCCAAAGCTTCACCTACGCGCCGGTGTAGCATACGATGACGCAACTCGCCGAGATTCCGATAGACCACTTCCATCGTCAAGGGATGATCGAAACGGAACCGACCATCACTGAGCGGCACCACCAAACGAGCGGCCAGCAATTCATCGAGAGCGTCCAGCGTTGCCTCTTCGGAAAGCGCAGCGACCTTCATGACAACAGCAAAATCGAAATCACGACCCACGACAACCGCCGCATCGAGCACGCGCAGGGCCGCACCTGACAACCGACTGAGGCGCGCTTCGATGAGATGATACACATTCTGCGGAACTACCGATTGAGCCGAGAATGCTCTTAGATCGACCATACCATTGGGTGTCAGCCAACCGGCAGTACGCGCGTGGCGCACCAGTTCAGAAACGATATACGGATTCCCTTCTGCGTTACGCTCCAACCAATCGGTAAGTGGATGGGCAAAGGCCGGACTGAGCTGGCGGGCAATCGCCAGAATCGCAGACGGTGCCAGCCGTTCAAGTACGACACGCACGAGGCGCTCTTCCCGGATTAAAGCACGGATGAGGTGAGCAAGGGTGCTACGCGGTTCGGGAGGGCGAGTCGTAGCGATAACCGTTAATGCGACATCGGTACTACGTCGCAACAGATAGCCAAGCAAGCCTAAGGTACTCGTATCAGCCCACTGAAGATCATCGATCAGGAGGTACACCGGTCGCTGACGGGTCAATTCGCGCAAGAAGCGGGCAATAGCTTCCCACAATCGCGCTTCATCGGGTGGTGTAGCCGGCGGTAGAGCCAGATCGGGCACCAACCGACCCAGTTCATGCCACCAGATCGGAGCCAACAGCAATCGACTGTGCAGCGCAGGCCATTCAGGCCGCGCTACCAACGCAGCAAGAGCCGTGCGGATAGGATGGTAGGGTAAATTCTGTTCAAGTTCACGGGCACTCCCGCTCAGCACTAGGCCACCGCAACGGGCCAGAAACTCCTCGGCGAGTCGCGTCTTACCAATCCCAGGCACACCTTCAATCAGCAGTAAACGACCGGGCTGGGCTTCTGTTTGTAACAATGACAGTTCGGTATCACGGCCAATAAAGGGCAGCACACCGTTCGGCGATACCGTGCCCAAACGCACCGGAGCCGATGCACCGGGAAGAGTATCGGTAATAATCGCATCATACAGCGCCTGCGTTTCGCGCATCGGTGGCACACCCAACTCTTGGTCAAGCAGATCGCGAAACTGCTCAAACCGACGGATAGCACCGACCCGATCACCGTTCAGATACGCCAAGCGCATCGCATCACGCTGCACATCCTCTTGTAGCGGATCGATGCTTAACGTCACATCAAGGGCATGCAGCGCAGCCGCCAAATCGCCGTGCTGTTCATACAAACGGGCCAGCCGCAACCAACCGCGCCCAACCAGCACCCACGCTTGTTCACGCACACCGGTGAGCCACGACTGAAACGGCTCACTGTCGGGCAGATCAAACCCGGCCAACACCTCGACGGCATGTGTCGGCAATGCCGACGTTAACATCTGTACCGTTGCGTGCGGATCGACAAGTACGGCTTGCAGCGTGCGCAGATCAACCGTTGCTGTCAGCGCCAATTGCTCATCATCGGCAACCAACGCATCACCGACGACTTGCCGAACGGTGTAGAGCGTTGAACGCAGCAGTTGTTGGGCAGAGCTGCGTTCGTGGTCGGGCCACAACAAGGTCAACACCTGCTCCCGCCGCACCGGCTGCGTATGTGTTGCAAGGTAGTAGAGCAGTGCCCGACTGCGCCGGCGCGACAATACGACCGGCTGATGGTTACGCAATACTAGCGGCGAACCCAAAAGCTGAACAGTAATCATGCATTTTCTGGCGATGATGCAGTACTCGGCAAACGACTAGCCTGCAACAAACGTCGCACCTCATCATCACTCGTTTGGCTAAAGTCTTCGTACCAATAACTCAGAGCATAAAACGGTTCAATCACCATCACCGCGATCACATCATCGGCTACCGAGCGTAACATCTGCACGGCTGCTTTGCTGGCGACCGGCACGGCTACGGCGATCCAACGTAGATTCTGTAATCGCACACATTTTACTGCCGCATGCATCGTGGCACCGGTCGCCAAACCATCGTCGATCAGAATCACCGTTTTATCATGCAACTCAGGTGGCGGGTTCAGACCGCGATACGCACGAGTACGCCGCTCAATCTCGGTCTGTTCGAGGACCGTCACCTCCTCGATGACGTGAGGAGGAATGTTCAACTCAGCGATGATATCGTGATTCAAGACGCGCGCCCCCTGTTCGGCAATCGCACCCATTGCCAACTCTGGCTGGCCAGGCACCCCCAACTTGCGCACCAGCAATACATCGAGCGGCGCATGCAGCGCCTGCGCCACTTCGTAGGCGACCGGCACACCACCGCGGGGCAGGGCCAGAACTTGGAGGCGAGGCCGGTCAGCATAATGGCTTAAGGCCCACGCCAAAGCCCGCCCGGCTACGCGCCGATCAGGAAAGCGATGCGGAATAACCGGTGCTGGCATAGCGAACCCCCTTTCGAGCATCAAGGGCGAACCGCTGATCACGATCATAACACAGGCAACGTTGCCCAACAATAGGAAAACGATTGACGGCAGGGCCGCCTCTTCGTATAATCTCGGCAGCAAGATGTGGCAGCATGCGAAAGGGCAGATATGAAGTTGATTGTCTTCGTGGTCGAAGATGCGAACGCCGATGCCGGCGTTGACGCGCTGGTCGCCGCCGGGTTTCGAGTGACACGGCTGGCGACGACCGGCGGCTTTTTGCGCCGGGGAAACACAACGCTGCTGGCGGGCGTGGAAGATGCGCAAGTTGATCGCGCGCACGAGATTATGCAACGGGCAGCGCCGGGAACGCTGGCGATCACGATGGATCTTGAGCGGTACGAGCGGCTGTAGGCACCTGTGCGTATCCTGTATCTTGCTTCCGGCATTCCGGTGCCGGGCACATTGGGCGGCAGCATTCACACGCTGGAAGTCGCGCGCGGTCTAGCCCAACGCGGCCATGACGTGCATGTGGTGGCAGCCAGCCGTGAGCTGCCGCTTAGCCATCTGCGCCTCTGGCCAATGATCCGGCTCGCAGGGCGGCCCTACAACGGGTTCACGCTGTACCAGCAAGACCTGCCCAAACTGCTGAGCTTACTCGGCGTGGAGGCGGTCCTGCGGTTGGCGCGATCGTTACGGCCCGATCTGGTCATCGAGCGTTACTACAACTTCGCCGGAGCCGGCATGATCGCAGCGCGGCGGTTAGGTATTCCAGCGATCCTCGAAGTGAATGCCCTGATGGTCGATCCACCCGAAATCGCCAAGCGCCAGCTCGACGATACGTTGGGAGGGCCATTCCGACGCTGGGCCGAGCGGCAGTGCCACTGGGCAGATCGGATTGTGACGCCGTTGCACACAACGGTACCGGCTAGTATTCCACGGACAAAGATCGTTGAATTGCCATGGGGCGCAAACGTCGAGATGTTCAGGCCGCCGGCGGCGCCGCCTCCCGGCCCGCCCAACATTGTGTTTATCGGCTCATTTCGGGCATGGCACGGCGTGCAAGACTTCGTGCGCGCGGCGCGGCGCTTGATTGAACGCGGGCACGCCTACCACTTCACGCTGATCGGCGACGGCCCTGAACGTGCCGCCGCCGAGACGTTGGCTGCACCATACCGGCAACGGTTCACCTTCACCGGCGCGGTGCCGCACGAACGGCTGCCGGAACTACTGGCGCAGGCTCACCTTGGGGTTGCACCCTTCAACACCGCACCACATCCTGCCTTACGTGCTGCCGGCTTTTTCTGGTCACCACTCAAAATCTACGAGTACATGGCCGCCGGTCTGCCGGTCGTCACGGCGGCGATCCCGCCGCTAAACACTATCATCCGGGAAGGGACGGAAGGGGCGCTCTTCCGGGAAGGCGATATCGCCGATCTGGCCACCGCCATCGAGCGCGTGCTGGCCGACCCGGCAGCGGCGTTTGCGATGGGGCAACGGGCGCGCGCGCGCGTCGTCGCCGAATTTTCGTGGCAACGGCACTGCGCCGAGTTGGAACAAATCGGTAATGAGCTAATTGCCACGCGATGCCGCCTCACAAGTGCATAACACGACCTTCATCACATACTCATTAATCATTAAGTAACTTCCAAGAATGTTGTGGTACCTTAACCGACAACGATCATTGAAGATGTTGTGTCCCATGCACACTGCGATGCCACCAAGGAGCCAACAATGCACACGATACCCAATCTGATCGAACGTCGGCTCGACGGTACCTTTATCACCCGTTATTTCCTTGAATTGTTCGGCAACTCAATCCATTTCGCGCTTGCCAACATATTACTCGAGTCACTTCTTAAGTATCAAGATCGATATTTTCTCTCATTTGACCCTTACGTCCTGCTGCTCAGCAGTCTCGTCCAAGGATATTTTTTGACCACCTACGGCCAGCAGTCGGCTTACTACCGCTTCATCGGTAATCTCATTGCACCACTTATGTACAGTATGATAGAGTTTTTACTGGAAGGGCCGGTATTTTGGGAGGCACTCAATCACCAAGCCTATTTGCTCTTTGGTTTTTTGATCGGGCTGGTACAATACCTGCAAGCAATTAATAAACACAAACAAACGAATCACATTCTTACCATCATTGAAAATATCTTTCGTACCGGTATTATCTTCTTGATGTACTATATTTTCGAGAGTAAGACCAATCCGAGCCAAACTGACACGATTACCGCATTTTTTGCCGATGCTAGTCATCAATTCATCGGTTTGTCACTGCTCTTTTTTGGCATCGCCATTGGATTAGCCAACGCAACAAGCCGCCATTATCTCAATCTCCTGCGAGACATCACGGCAAAGCTGAAAATATTTTCGGAATGGCTGCTAGGACGCGACTTACTCAATGTTTCGCTCACTCAACCTGAACGACTACACCAGCACCGTCAGCAACGAACCATCATGTTTGTCGATATTCGCGGTTTCACCCAATGGAGCGAAACACGTTCGCCGGAAGAGGTCGTCGAACTACTCAGCCACTATTATCAAGTGGTCGAGCAGATCATGCACGGACATCACGTCATTAAATGGAAATTATCGGCTGACGAGACGATGGCAATCTTTGCTCAGCCCCTTGAAGCAGTACGGGCTGCCGCCGAGATCCAACGACAGATCACACCGCTCCTCGCGCCCGAACAGTTAGGTGTCGGCATTGGGTTACATTGTGGTCAAGTTGTTGAAGGATTGTTGGGCAGTGACACTATTAAATTCTACGATGTGATTGGTGATACAGTTAATACTGCTAAACGAATCGAGAGTGCTGCCGGTAAGGGTGAAATTTTGATCTCAGAGCCGCTGTACCAGCACATTAAAACTATCTGGTCCAGCGATTCATCTCGTGAGATACACGTCAAGGGAAAGACGCATCCGCTTACGGTTTACTCGCTCACCGCAACAGCATCGCAGCCGGCGGTAGCTGTAGCAGCTTCCACTGCCGACTGATCGGGCTGCATCTCGGTCAGCATAGCCGTACCGACCCAAGTAGACCCACGTAGCAGCTTCCACTGCCGACTGATCGGGCTGCATCTCTTCCCAATACTCTTTGATCGCTCGATACACCCTCGGCGAAGGTGGTCCGACATCTTCGCTTGCGCTGCAGCCTACTCTGATCCATAATCAAACAGACCAAGCAATGATTTGCGACCAAAAGTGTATCCAGATCTACCATCCACCGGTGATCGCTTGTTTGAGAAACGGTAAGCGAAGGTGTGGATAATCCGCTATGATGCTTGCTCATCTTAGTGAACTCGCCTGCTATCTTCCCGGCCTCATTCGACGCCGGCTGCAAAGTCTGGGGGGCAATGGCCGGTTCGAGCCAACGCAGGAAACGTGTTCGACAGCCATCCTAGTGGCCGATCTATCGGGCTTCACCGCGCTTACTGAACACTTAACTCAGACGAATCCGGCAGGTGCCGAAGAACTGACGCAGATTCTTGATCTCTACTTTGGGCATCTGGTAAGGATTGTCACGGCGCATGGCGGCGATGTCATCAAATTTTCCGGTGATGGGCTAATTGCGCTGTGGTACGGCGATGAGTCGTTGACGATCCTTACTAGACGTGCCGTGCAATGTGGGCTGGCAATCCAGATGATGATGGCGCCGGCAGTATGGAGCACGGCGGTGATTGATGAGCAAGCCCGTCGTCTGCGTGCCCGGGTCGGGATCGGTGCAGGCGAAGTCACGATCATGCATCTCGGTGGAGTATTGGGGCGGTGGGAATTACTGATCACCGGTGACGCTGTCCAGGAGGCGGGAGCAGCGGAAGCAACAGCGCCAGCGGGCGAGGTGGCCTTAACGAACACTGTGTGGGAACTCGTGCGGCAATGGTGTGAAACCGTACCGCTGCCGAATGGGCATCGGAAGCTTACCGCCTTGCTCGATGATGTGCCAATGCAGGCGTTACGCGAGGTTGAGATAGTGCCGGAACAGATCGAATTGCTGCGCGCATACGTCCCCAAAGCGATCCTCACGCGCATCGACGCCGGGCAGACCGCATGGCTCGCCGAGCTACGGTACGTGACCGTTCTCTTTATCCATTTAGGTAGCCTCACCGCCGAGACGCCTCTCCCGGCAGCGCAAGCCGTGATTCGTGCCATTCAGACTTGTTTGTACCGCTACGAAGGTAGTATCAATCGGCTTGGTACTGATAGTAAGGGGCCGACATTATTGGCAGCCTTCGGCTTACCACCGTTTGCCCACGAAGATGACACCTTGCGCGGTGTGTTGGCGGCGCAAGACATTGTGCAAACATTGACCGATCTGGGTTTTGCCTGTGCAATCGGTGTGACCAGCGGGCAAGTTTTGTGCAGTTCGGTCGGCGGGCAAGAACGGCGCGAATATACGATGATGGGCACGGTTGTCAATCGAGCGGCGCGCCTGATGCAGGCAGCCCGTGAGCACAACGTGCCAATTTTATGTGACGGTGAGACGGTCGCCGCGTGTCGTGAACATATCAGGTTTAGTGCATTGCCGCCGTTGCACCTCCGCGGCATTACCGATCCGGTCAACGTCTTCCAACCGCTACCGACAACACCGAACGGTCATCATCAACCGATCACGATGATCGGTCGGCACAGCGATACGCTGATCGGGCGAGCCAGCGAGTTGGCATTTCTCCATGACCGACTCGCAGACTTGCAAAAAGGACGTGGCAGCGGGGTACTCATTACCGGTGAAGTCGGTATCGGCAAATCGCATCTCGTACAGACGTTTCTCGCACAGGCGCGAAGCCGGGGTGTGGTTGTCCTCAGCGGCATTGCCCGACCCATCGATCGCAGTCCGTATAACACACTTCGGACCTGTCTCCCCAGCCTCCTCGGTGATCCACGTCTCATCGATCTGACGGATACGGTCTACGAGGTTGCCAACGAATTGTGGCCGACCACGTTAAGCGGCCAGGCAATCCAACCAACAACCTTAGCACCGGCCCACGCCGAGCGATTACGAGAGAGCTTGGTCAACCTGCTCATCAATGCAGCAACGCGCGCACCGCTTGTCCTTGTCATTGAAGATATTCAGTGGCTCGACGAGGCGACGTGGGTTTTGCTGGCTAAATTGCTCGACCGGCGTCCTCCCATCTTACTGGTCATCACCGGACGACCGCCACTGAACCAGATGGAAGTGCAGGGCCAACTGATTTATCACCCATTGATCGAGCATATCAAATTAAGCGGCCTGAGCCCACCGTTGGTTCACGATCTCCTTGCCCAAATCTTTGGTGTTGAGCATGTCGATGAGGCAATCTGGCGTATGATTGCCGACCAGACGCAAGGCCATCCGTTTTTCAGTATCGAATTGGCCAAAGCCCTGCGTGATGCGGGCTTAGTCATGCGACAGCAGGGAATCTGCCGATTTGTACCGGGCGCGCGCAGCACGGCCAACCAGATGGTGCGTCTGCCGGCAACAGTCCAGGGATTAATTACCAGCCGGTTTGATCAGTTAGCACTCGATCAGCAGTTGACCCTCAAAGCAGCCAGTGTTATCGGAGTTGAATTTGACACGACCACGTTAGCTGCCATTCATCCCAGCAATCTGAGCGAACAACAACTAGGCAGTCAGCTCTTCGAGTTACAACAATCTGGCCTGATTGTACTCGAACGCCTTGAACCCCATCCGTTCTACGCCTTTCGTCCGGCAGCGGTTGCCGAAGCGATCTACAACCTCATGAGTTTTGCGCAGCGGCGGCAACTTCATGGACGTTTGGCAGAGTATCTTGAGCAAACTGTCAGTCACGATCCACTCCAAGCGACAACGATTGCGTATCACTGGCAAGCAGCCGGTGAGCCGATCCGTGCGCGTCCGTATCTTGATCGTGCGGGTGAATTAGCCCTCTATACCGGTGATTATGAACGGGCTATCGAACTGCTTAGTCAAGCCAATCAGATTGGTCATGATCGACAACCGCAAGTGCGTGGGCGACGCGAACGAATGCTTGCGGAAGCGTTTTACGGGCAAGGGCGACTAGCCGAGAGCTATCGCTGTTTACAGAGCGCATTTACCCACCTGGGGTTGCCGTTACCGGAGGCACGACGAGCAATGCTCTGGCCGGCATTAGCAGAAATCATGCGGCAGAGTTTGCGTCTGTTCGGTATCCGTTCGCAACTGCTACCAGACGACATACACCTTCTTGAGATTGCACGAGCAACCACTTTACTCGTCCAGCTTGACTACTATCAACGTGATCCGATCACCCTCGTTCACAGTACCTTGCGAGCATTAACCTTCGCCAATGCCATCGGCTTAACGCACGCACGGGCACGGGCATACGCGCATATGAGCATCATCCTCAACCGCTTGCCGGTTCTTGCCGGTAGGTACCGACGAAAATCAATGCAGCTCGCCCAAGCGTTAGGTGATCCGGCTACCGTAGCGTGGATCGCACAAGCCCACGGGTTAGCTGCGCTTAGCCGTGGCGACTGGAAGCGAGCACAGGCCGCATTGCAACTTGGTTTGACAATTGCCGAGCAGATCGGCGATACCCGCCGCTGGGTCGAATGTCGCGCCTTATTGAGCATGGTACAGGTGCGCACCGGTCAGATTGCCGCTGCGCTGGCCGGTTCGTCCGAGATTTTGGCCTATGGCGAACGCAGCCGTGATCATCAGGTGCAAATTTGGGGTCGCTTAAGCGCCGTCGAGATTTATCTGATTACCGGTAATCTGCCGGCAGCGATCAATGAATGGCAAGCAGCGAGCAATTTGTTTACCGATCCAAACCGAGTTAGCCGTGCCGATCAGATTTGGCATACTGTGCTCGCTGCCCGGATCGCGTTGCTGAACAGCGCAACCCAGCAAGCCTACGAGTTGGCGCTGCAAGCCCTCGAGCAAATCGATCAAGCTCCCCCCCTGGCAATCTACCTTTTGCGCAGCTATGAAGCGCTAGCCCAAATGTCACTACCTTGGCGAAAACGGTGGGAAGCTCGACTCATTCGCTGGCAAGTAGGATTATTCTTCCCAATCGCGACGAAAACCGCCCCGCTCGCGAGTGAACAGGGCAAAAAAAAAGGGACGGGTGCGATGACCCGTCCCGAGCGTCGTACCGTCGCTTAGTTCACGGTATACTCACCTTCGACGACGCCATCATCCTTGCGACCACCGCTGCTGCCAGCCCCCGGCGCAGCGCCATCGCCGTAGGCAGCTTGCGAGATCTTGAACATAGCCTGCTGCAACTCGTTCGAGAGTTGTTGGATGCGGTTGCGATCCTCTTTGGCGATCGCCTCGCGCAGATCCTTGATCAGGCCCTCGATCCGGCTGCGCTCAATGCTGTCAACCTTATCGCCCAACTCGTTGAGCGACTTCTCGGTCTGATAAGCGAGGCTATCAGCCTGATTCTTCAGCTCGACCAGCTCGCGGCGAGCCTTGTCTTCGGCAGCATGGAGCTGCGCTTCGCGCACCATGCGCTCAACCTCGTCTTTCGAGAGGTTAGTGCTAGCGGTAATCGTGATCCGCTGCTCTTTGCCAGTCGCCTTATCCCGCGCGCTCACATTCAAGATACCGTTCGCGTCAATATCGAACGTCACCTCGATCTGCGGCACGCCGCGCGGCGCCGGCGGGATACCCTCGAGGCGAAAGCGACCGAGCGTGATGTTGTCAGCCGCCATCTCGCGCTCACCCTGCAAGATGTGGATATCAACCGCCGTCTGGCCATCAGCCGCGGTCGAGAAGATCTCGGTCTTGCGGGTCGGGATGGTCGTGTTGCGCTCGATCAGCTTGGTCATCACACCACCGAGCGTCTCCACACCAAGCGACAGCGGCGTCACGTCAAGCAGCAGCACATCTTTGACTTCACCGCCCAGCACAGCAGCTTGGATCGCGGCACCGACTGCCACCACTTCATCAGGGTTGACACTCTTGTTCGGCTCTTTGCCAAGCATCTTGCGCACCAACTCTTGCACGACCGGCATACGGGTCGAACCACCAACCAGCACCACTTCATCAATCTGGCTTGGCTGCAAGCCGGCATCTTTCAGCGCGCGCAACACCGGCTCGCGCAGACGTTCGGTCAGGTGCGCCGTCAACTGCTCGAACTTAGCCCGCGTCAGCTTCATCGCCAGGTGCTTGGGGCCGCTCGCATCAGCCGTGATGAAGGGCAGGTTGATCTCGGTCTCCATCATCGAGCTGAGCTCCATCTTGGCCTTTTCCGCCGCCTCTTTGAGGCGTTGCAGGGCCTGCCGATCCTTGCTCAGATCAATGCCCTGATCTTTGCGGAACTCATCGATGATCCAGTTGACGATCGCAGCGTCGTAGTCATCACCGCCGAGGTGGGTATCGCCGCTGGTCGCCTTGACCTCGATCACGCCGTCGCCGACCTCAAGGATGCTCACGTCAAACGTACCACCGCCAAGGTCGAAGACGAGGATGGTCTCATCTTTCTTCTTGTCAAGCCCATACGCCAACGCCGCGGCAGTCGGCTCGTTGATAATGCGCAGCACTTCCAAGCCGGCAATCTTACCGGCATCTTTGGTCGCCTGCCGCTGGCTGTCGTTGAAGTAAGCGGGCACCGTGATCACCGCCTGCGTCACCGGCTCGCCAAGGAAGGCCTCGGCATCGGCTTTTAGCTTCTGCAGCACCATCGCCGAGATCTCTTGCGGCGCGTACTCTTTGCCGGTCTGCGGCACGTAAATGCGCACATCGTTACGCGGGCCCTTCACAACTTTGAACGGCACCCGATTGCGCTCTTCAGTCACTTCATCAAAGTTGCGCCCAATAAAGCGCTTCACCGAATAGAGGGTGTTTTCAGGGTTGATCGTCGCCTGCCGCTTGGCGGTCTGGCCTACCAGCCGCTCGCCATTCTTAGCAAATGCGACCACTGACGGCGTGGTGCGGTTGCCTTCCGCGTTCGGGATGACGACCACATCACCGCCTTCCATAACTGCAATGCACGAGTTGGTCGTGCCAAGGTCAATTCCTACAATTTTGCCCATAGTGCTGGCCTCCGTTGCAATGTTGTTGTACCCATGCGGGCATGTTGTATCTGTGTGTAGTGTACCGGTTTTCTAGCAATGATACACTAGCGGGATGTTAGAGGTGTGTTTGAATCTGACGGTTGCGTAAGAGGATTGCACGGGCAACCCGCCGCCCGCTTTCCAGCGCGCCATGCACCGTAGCGATTTCAGCGCCGGTGACGGTGGCTTCGCCAGCAAAGAACAGCGGGCCAACCGGTTCGGCGAGCGCGACTCGTGCCGCCGGTGTGCCAGCAGCGCTATAGGTGTACGCACCCCGGCTCCACGGATCATGCAACCAATCAACCAAGCGGCCAGCGCGATAAGCAGCGGCGGCATCAACGCCAAATAAGGCGCTCAGTTCGTGCAACGCCGTTGCGATCGCTTCGGCTTCACCCAACTCGGCCACCGCTAGCGCCTGCCGGCCACCCATATAGCCCATCAGGGTTGGCACGCGGGCGCTCGTCACCGGCCACCACGTCGCGATCACGCCATCAGTGCTCAGCACGGTAAACTCCGGCCAGAATTGGCGGTCGAACCAGAGCGCCAGCTTGGTGACGTGACCCATTGGGATGGCTGCGATGGCGGCTTGCTTGGCCTCCGGCAGCGGCGGATCAAACGCCGGCTGGCCGGCCTGCAAGAGCGAAACCGGCACTGTTATGACAAGCTGGCGCGCACGGAATTGGCGGCCATCGGCGAGTTCCACCGCGACCTGCCGCGCATCCCAGCGCACCTGTGAGACTGCAGCTTCCAGTTCGATCGCTAACCCGGCGCTCAGCGGCGCAAGCAGATGGTGATAACCGCAGTCGATGTGAAAGTTATCCTCCCCGATGGTGCTCAAGCGCCGTTCGCGCGCCAATGCCGCCGCGCTGAGCCGGTTCAAGTCGGCCCCTTCAATATTGGCTAGCCAGCGCCCGGCTAGGGTGCGCGCTTCAGTTGATGGCGCGAGCCGGTCGAGCAATTCGGCTACCGTCACTTCGGGGCCGCGATACTCGCAGATCTGTTGGTAAAGCGTATGGACAGCAGCCCCAATTGAATCATCAGCGGCTAATATCCGCCCGCCGAGCGCAAACCGGCGATCGCGGCCCCAGCGCGTGGTGGGCAAGCCAGCGCGCCTGACCAATTCCCACGTGGCGGCGCGTTGGCCATGGATAAACTCAGCGCCAAACTCGACCGGGCCATACTGCTCGTCCGTCCAGATCCGGCCACCAATGCGATTCCGCGCTTCGAGTACGAGCACCTCATAGCCCGCGGCAGAAAGTGCGTTTGCCGCCGCTAAGCCGGCGATCCCGGCGCCAATCACTATCACGTCATGCATACTACCTCTGTCATTGTTCAAAAGCTGTGCTCGTGGGTAACGGCTCTCACGCTTAGCCCTGCGGTTATCTCCACCCCGCGCCCCTCTCCGTTGGCATGTGCCCCCACCCCGCGCCCTTTCTCCTCCGGGGGAGGGGAATCGTTCTCCTCCCCTCCCCAGCGGGGGAGGCTGGGAGGGGAGCCAATCTAAAGGCGCCAAGCGAGCAAAGGCGCAGAGGATGAAGACGCAAAGGCGCAAAGAACGCAAAGGGCGCAGAGGGTTTTTGGAATGGGATCATCCGCGGCGTCCGCCGCATCCTCGGCGGTAAAAACTCGCCCCCACCCCGCGCCCCTCCCCCACTGGCAGGTTGCCCCCACCCCGCGCCCCTCCCCCGCTGGGGGAGGGGTATTGTTTTCCTCCCCCCAGAGGAAGGAGAGGAATAACAAAAACGCTACGTCGCCAAGCCCAACCGCAACAGCGTTGCCCGCACCTCGTCGCCCAATAATGTCTCGTAGAGCAGATCGACCACACGGGCCGGCGCTCGTTCGCGCAATCGGACAAGGTGCCACTCATACGCCAGCGGTTGCCCAGCTAACGTGACGATCCCCATCCGTTCAAGCCGAGCCGGCAACACACTGGCAGGCAAGAATGCCAACGCCAAGCCCGCCTCCACCGCTGACCTCAGCAGCAATGGACTGTCAGCTTCGAGCACCACGCGCAGATCGGCGGCATTGACGCCCCGACGACGCAAACTATCATCGATCACGCGCCGCCACGGATGCCCGATCCGCGGTAAAGCCAGCGGGTAGTCACGTAAGATACCGGGAGGCGCCTGCTCTTGCTGCAAGAGCGGATGACCGGCGGCTGCGACCAGCGCCAGCCGCTCACCCGCCAGCAAGCGCGACTCAAAGCCACGCCGGCGCGGCGCATCATTGATGAGCACAATATCACAGCGCCGCTCAGTGAGGTATTCCAACAAGCGATCGGCGCTATGCACCTCGACCTCAACCGTCACCGCCGGATATTGGCGCTGCACGATGGCAAGCAGCACCGGTAAGAACACCTCGGCGCCGCCGGCCAGACACCCGATCGTCACCCGCCCGCCAATCTGGCCGCGCAGTGCGCTCACCGCCTGCACCGTCCGTTCAGCCATTGCCACCAGCTCGCGCGCACTGCCGAGCAACTGTTCCCCGGCTAACGTGAGCAGCATCTGCTGCCCGCTGCGCCGGAACAAGCGCACGCCGCCGACCTGCTCTTCCAGCGCCCGAATCTGTTGGCTGACCGCCGGCTGCGACATATGCAACCGCTTGGCCGCCGCCGAGAATGAGCCGGTCTCGACGACGGTGAGAAAGGTTTGCAAATGGACGGTATTGAGCATAGAGAGTTAGTGGCTCAGTTTTGTCGTATCGTAACGTTGGCGCAACTGCACCGGCTGGCGAGCCTTGGCCTTGGCCGCTGCGCGCAGATTGAGCATTTCCACCATCACCGAGAAGCCCATCGCAAAGTAGACGTAGCCCTTGGGAATGTGCAGTTCAAAGCCTTCGGCGACGAGCGAAAAGCCGATCAGCAACAAAAAGCTGAGCGCTAGCATCTTCACGGTCGGGTGATCGTTGACGAACTTGGCAATCCCTTCGGCCAAGAAGAGCATCACCCCCACCGCAATGACCACCGCTGTCATCATCACCCACAGCTCATTGGCCATACCGACCGCAGTGATAACCGAGTCGAGCGAAAAGACAATATCGAGCAAGATGATCTGAAACACCACTGCCTGCATTGTCGTCACTGCCGCTGAACGCTCGGCATGCTCAGCGCCTTCCAACTTCTCGTGAATCTCGGTCGTGGCTTTGTAGATCAGAAACAGGCCACCGCCGAGCATAATCAGGCTGCGACCGGTGACATGCCACGGCCCCAGCTCGAAGAGCGGCTGGGTGAGGCTAGCGATCCAACTGATCGACAAGAGTAGCAATAGCCGTGTGATCAACGCGAGGCTTAATCCAATCTGCCGCGCCGGACGCTGCTGCGCTGGGGGCAACTTGCCGGCCAGAATGCTGATGAAGATGACGTTGTCAATCCCTAACACGATCTCCATCACCGTTAAGGTAATGAGCGCTAACAGATTCTCGACTGAGAAGATAGCTTCCATACCGTCTGTATCCTTTTCTGTTGCCAGATGCGCCACGCACAGCGCTAATGGTAGCACTCGCCGGCAGGCCGGTCAATCAAAGATATTGGTATAATGGTAGCGGTTCGTATACAGCTTGTGGTGTTTCTATGACTTGGCAACTTGCTCACCGCAGTCCTGACCAGCTCACCGTGCGCTTTATTCCTTGGCTGACGTGGAGTTTCGCCACCGTGGTGATCTATGGCGTTGGCACGATCGCGCAGCCATTCCTAACTGGCGCCCAGACTATGACCACCGGCGAAATGGTGTCGATTGCACTGCTGGCCGGTCTGATGCTGTTTACACTCATCACCGGCGGCCAGCTCGGTATTTGCCGGATCGACCACCGCAACGGCAAGATTACCGTCACCTCGTATGGCTTGCTGGGCCGCGCCCGCCAAGAACGCCCGCTGGCCGATGTCAAAGGGCTTGAGGTGCGTGTGTTGCGCCGTGCCCAGTATCGTTTGTTGGTGGCGTTGCGTTCAGGCGAACGCTTGCCACTGGCCCCATTCTATCTGATCAGTTTCAACGACCGCGGTATTCGCCGCATCGCCGAAGCCCTCGGCGTCGAACCGGAATTGATCCAAGAGCAATACACGTTCCGCTGAGGGCATCATCACGCTCCGCTACCCATCGTGACAAGATATCGAACCCTATGATTCCACTCCAGCTTGCCTTACGCAACTTTATGTGCTACCGCGCCGATGACGACGACGCGCCGCTCCGGCTTGACCTTGACGGCCTGCACGTGCTCTGTTTGTCGGGCGAGAATGGGGCTGGCAAATCAACCTTGCTCGATGCAATCACGTGGGCTTTGTGGGGGGAAGCACGCAGTTCCGACGATGAGTTGATCGCACAAGGCGAGACCGAAATGATGGTCGAACTGGTGTTTGCCCTTGATGGCCGGAAATATAGAGTGATTCGCCAGCGCCAACGCGGGCGCAGCACCGGCAAAGGCCCCAGTTCCGGCAAGACATGGCTCGATGTGCAGAGTTTCGACGGCGCGGCTTGGCGACCAATCGGCGAAAACACCATCCGCGAGACGCAGGCCAAAATCAACGACCTGCTGCGTATGTCGTACCACACCTTCATTAACGCCTCGTTCCTCTTACAAGGTCGGGCCGATGAGTTTACCAGCACGACGGCGGCGGAACGCAAAGAGGTGCTGGCCGAGATTCTCGATCTGGCCGAATACGCCGCGCTTGAACAGGGCGCGCGCGAGCGGGTGCGCAGCCTTGAGGCCGAGGCCATTAAGGTGCGCGGCCAGCTTGAGTCGCTCCAACCGATTGTCGCGAAAGTCCCTTTCTGGCAACAGGCGGTTGCCGACGCTAGCCAGCGGCGCGAGCAGTTGCAAACCACCCGCGCTGCATTGGAAGCTACCTACACCGCTGCCTTCACTCGCCTGCGCGAGCTAGAGGCGCTTGCCCAGCGCCACCGCGAGCTGCAAAACCGGCTCACCGCGCTGGCCGGCGAGATTCAGCGCCACGAGCGCAATTTGGCCGAACTCACTCAGCAGATTGCGCACGCCGAGCAGGTGATCGCCAAACGGCCCGTGATCGAGCAGGGGTTGGCTGAATTGGTCACCGCCCGCGCCGAACTCGACCGGCTAGAGGGGTTGCGCACCCGTTTCGATGAGTTGACGGCGCGCAAAAACGAGCTGCGCGAAACGTGGCGGGCCGAACGCGATCGTTTGAAAGAGGAGCTGAGCCGGGCCGAACAGACCCGTGACCGCTTGCGTGCCGATGTGGCCCGCTTGGCCGAGTTGCGCGCCCAAGAGGAGCAGTTGCAGCAACGCTTGCGCGAACTGGCGCCGCTGCACGCGCAATTGGTGCGAGCGCAGGCGCAGCGCACCGAGCTTGAGCAACAACTGAACCGGATTCGCGATCTGACCACGCGCCAAACTATTCTCCGCAATCAACTTGAGCAACGCACCACGGCGCTCCACGCCGAATTGACCCGCTACCAGCAAGATCAACGCCGGTTGGTCGAGCAGCTCGCTAAAGTTGCTCAATGGCGGGCCGAACTCGCCGCCGCCCAAGCCGCCCAAATTGCGGCCCACGAGCTGGAAGCGCAGCAACAGGCGCGTCGCACCCAAGAGCAAGCCACCGTTGACACCCTCAGCGCCGCCCGCGCTGCCGCCGAACAGACTCAGCGCGCGATCGCCAAACTGCGCGAAAACCAAGCCCTGCTTGCCACCGCCGGCGGCGCCTGCCCGGTCTGCCGCCACCAACTCGATCCCGCCGAAACTGAGCACGTCATTGCCCATTACCAAACTGAGCTGGCTGAACTGCACGTGCGGATAACGCAGACCGAAGCCGAGGCCCAAGCCGCCGAGCAAGCGCTGGCCAACCTCCGCGCTGCCATTGCCGCCGGCGAGCGCGAGCTCGCCAAGCTGCGCCAGCAGGCTGCCGCCGCCGAATCGCTCGAACGCCAATTAGCGCAAGTCGCCGCATGGGAAGCTGAGCAGCACGCACTAGCGCATCAGATCGCCTCACTCACCGAGCGACTCGCTGCTGGTGCGATCGAACCGACCATCCAAGCCGAACTGGCGGCGCTGGAAGGGCAACTCGCCGAACTGAGCGATGAAGCCGGCCTGCGCCGCGATCTCGCGATGGTGCACGACGATATCAGCGCGCTCGAACGCCAGTTGCGCGAACAGAGCCGGCTCGAAGGCCAGCTTGAGAGTTGCCGGCGCGAGATAGCCCGCTTGCAAACCGCGCCGGACGCCTTGCCCGCTGCCGAGGCAGCCGTGGCCGAAATAGCGCGCCAGCTCGCCGAAAACGACTTCGCCCACGAAATTCAGACCGCTGGCCGGCAGGTGGCGGCTGCGATCGAGGCGCTCGGCTACCAGCCGGATTTGCTCGAAGCGGCGCGCGCGACGGCGCGGGCGCTGGCCCACTGGGAGCACGAGGAGCGCGAACTATTGCTGGCCGAACAACGCTACGCCAGCGATACCAAGCTCCGCGAGCAGGCCCAATCACTCCGCGATCACGCCGAGCGCGAACGGCGCACCGTGCAAGGCGAAGCTGATGCGCTGACTAGCCAAGTCGCGACGCTGCCGGCAGTGAAAGCCGAAGTCACCCAATTGGCGCAGCAGCTCAACGACACCGATCGCGCCTTACAAGCCGCCGAGCGTGATCTGGCCGAAAAGCAAGCCTATCTCCGCCAAGCCGAAACCGCCGCCGCCGAGCTCGAGGCATTGCAAGCGCAAGAGCAGCACCTACGCGAACGCACCGCCCTCTTCACCGAGCTAGCTGAAGCCTTTGGCAAGAAGGGGGTGCAGGCGATGTTGATCGAAACTGCCATCCCCCAGATCGAAGAGGAAGCCAACCGCCTGCTCGCCCGCTTGACCGACGGCCAGATGCACCTGCGCTTCGAGATGCAGCGCGACACCAAGAAGGGCGATACCGTCGAGACATTGGAAGTCCACATCTCCGATGCGCTCGGCACGCGCAAGTATACGGCGTTCAGCGGCGGCGAGGCCATGCGGATCAACTTCGCAATTCGGATTGCGCTTTCTCGTCTGCTCGCTCACCGCGCCGGCGCCCGCCTTGAAACACTGGTGATCGATGAAGGATTCGGTACTCTCGACGCTGATGGCCGTGAGCGGATGGTCGAAGCAATTACGGCGATTCAACAAGATTTTGCCCGTATTATCGTCATCACCCACATCGACGATCTCAAAGATCGCTTCCCGGCAGCGCTCGAAATTCGTAAAACGCCGCTCGGCAGCCGGTGGGAATTGCGGGCGTGATCGAAGGCGGTGGCATATGCGCCGCGGGGCCGGATGGCCCCCACCCCCCAATCCCCTCCCCCGCTGGGGGATGGGGCGCTGGCTACTCCCTCCTCCTTCGGGGGAGGGCTAGGGTCGGGACGGTACCCCCGCTCCCGTCTGTCATTGCGAGCCGAGCGCAGCGAGGCGAAGCAATCCCCCGCGAGATCGGTAGCAACAGCTTTGAGGCATCACTTGCGCCAAAGCAGGAGATTGCAGCAGGGGTTAGACCCACAGCATCGCTGTAGGCCTACCCGCCACCGCGCACTGACCACCGGGCTACGCCCCTCACCCTGACAACGAGACCAATCCGCGCTATCATGGAGTGGGGCAGTATGACTGCCGCACATCAGAGCAGTTATCCGCTCCATACTGGCAAGAAAGGATCAGCCGATGGACATCATCCCCACTCTGCTCAAGTACATCTTTGTCGCGGCGGTGGTGGTCGAGGGAATTTTAATCGTGCGCGCCATCATCACTCTCGCCAAAGAGAAGGCGCAGGCCGACACCGCGCCGGCTGCCAGCGCAGAGGAGTAACGTCGTGGCATTCCGTATGCTCCATATCTCAGACATCCATACCGGCCCGCCCTTTAACCCTGCTGCCGCCGAACGCCTGATCGCCGATGCGCACGCGCTCAAACCCGATTTGGTGGTGATTTCGGGCGATTTTGTCCAGCGGGCCGATTTTGCGGCCCAGTGGCGAGCCGCTCGCACCCTGCGCGAGCGCTTGCCTCAACCACAACTGGTGGTAGCCGGCAATCACGATGTGCCGCTCTTTCTCTTGCACGAACGCCTGTTTGCCCCGTTGCGCCGCTATCGCCAGCAGATCTCGCCCGACCTCAATCCCGTTTTTACCACCACCGGCATTGCTGTCGTTGGCGCATGCACGGCCCACGGTCTCACGGTTGACGGCGGCAAGCTCTATCCCGCGCAGATCGCTGCGCTACGCGAGCGGCTAGTTCGCTTTGGCCCCGATGTCTACAAAATCGTGGTCTGGCACCACCCACCCGCGCTGCCGCCGGCCTACCGGCGCAAGCGCGTCACCATCACCAACGCTGCCGAAGCGATCCGGCTGCTGGATGAGTTCGCGGTTGATATGCTGCTCTGCGGCCATCTGCATATCAGTTTCGCCGGCAACACCCGCGATATCATACCCGGTTTGCGCCACGGCACCTACATCGTGCAGAGCGGCACCACTACCTCGCGGCGCGGCTACGGCGCAGAGCACGGCGCGAATACGTGCAACTTGATCACGATTGAAGCTAACGGCGCACGGGTGCAACATCTGCGCCTCGATCAGACCGGCGACCGTTTTCGCCCGGTAGCCGAACATTGGCTGCCGCGGCGGAGTGTGGCGGTGAAATAAGGGCGACGAGCTCTGCGCGTGGGCCAGCTTGCCGCCAGTTTGTAGGCCTGCTACGACTGGCTCAACCCGCGCGCAATCGCCAGCACCTCTGGGACAAATTGTTGCGCTTTGGCGCCCGCAGCTAACTCACCGACCCGATAACAGATTAGCCGCTGGCCATACCCTTCAACATACCACGCGCGCTGGCGGGCAAGCATATTCAGCTTCTGATCGGTGAAAAACTGACGGATCTGATACTCGTCGTTCCCCTGCAACAGGTACGTTTGAGAGAAATCGGGATGGTGCGGGAAATCAAGAGCGGTCTGGCGAAAGAGCTACTTGATCTTGTCGCCGATCCCTGCTGGCCGCAGATAAAACACCGGCACACGCAGATCTTCCGCCTCGAACAACAGCACCGTTTGGCGATAAAACCGATCCTCAGAGTGGTAGCCTTCCGAATCGCGCTGCTCTACCTGAAACACGGTGGTATGCTCGCAGATGGTCGCTTGGCCGCCATCGACGGCAAAGACACCTCAGCCACGAAACCGCGCTGCCGCGATCACCAAGCTGGCTGAGCGCACATGGCGACAGATCCGGCGCCGTTTCCCGATCACGCGGCACAAAACCCATGTGCATCACCGCCTGCCGGATCTCCTGATGGCGTTTGCGATCGCACCGCTGCGACCACTGCACATACCAATGCCGATCACCACCGCCCACGCCAAGCCTCCCAGCGTCCACAGCAACTCGTTGCTGTCCATAACCCACCTTTGCTGCGCTTTGTGGCTCGACTCTCGGTTCGATGGTGGCGCAGCAGCGGGTTAATCAACGGATCCGTTTCTCTACTCAGCGTAAAAAAACAATCTGTCATTTACCACTGCACCCCGGCAAACAGATCATCTTCGCACGCATCGCCATCCACCGGCGGGTAGGCGCGCATAAAGGTGTCGGCGCTGCCGAGCAGACCCAACACCTTGCTGAGCGGGCCACGGGTCAGCGGCCCGCCCGCGCCTTGGCTTACATGGGCCAGCGCCGCCGCCCGCGCCTGCTCACGCACGGCGGTAGTGTCAATGCGGGCATGGGTGGGAAACTCAACCTCGGCCAGCTTGGTCAGATCGATGTCGCGATTGCGGCCAAAGGTGCGCGGATCGCGGCCCAAGAGCGGCATAAGCCGCACCAGTAAGCGCAACAACCGGCGCGAGAAGGTGGTGTAGTAGAGTTTCTGCGGCGCATACGGCGGCCCCGCTTCCAGCCATGCTGCCGGGTCACTGGCGGCATGGAAGGCGGCGACTGTCGCTTCGTGGATGGCAATGTGGTCGGGATGGCGGTAGCCGCCGATCGGATCGAAGGTCATCACCACCTGCGGGCGCAGACGCCGGATATGGCGCACTATCTGCGCCGCCACCTGGTCGCGCGGTTGGTTGATCAACGCCGCCGGATGACGGTTCGCCTCCGTGCCGGGCATACCCGAATCGCGATAGCCCAGCAAGGTCACGCTGCTCAACCCCAACGCCTCAGCGGCGCGCAGCAACTCGGTGCGGCGCAACGCCGCCACCGACTCGTAGCCGTTGAGCAAGGCGGCATCAACCGTGCCCTCTTCGCCGCCGGTTGCGCAAATCAGATGCACCGCCACCCCTGACCACGCATAGCGGGCCAAGGTGCCTCCCGGCCCAAAGCTCTCGTCGTCGGGGTGGGCAAAGACCGCCAGTAGCACCGGGCGCACGCCGGGTGCCGCGGTAGGGCGGAGAACGATGGTTTCTTCGTTGGGTAGCATAGGTGTGGTGATTTTCTCTAGCAATGGCCCAGAGGGCTATCTTGATGCGATAACGATATGCCGTTGACGCCTAGGGAGTTATGGAGTGCGGCAGTTTCTCCGCCGCGGTCTCCCGCTCCCCTATTGTCATTGCGAGGGCGCGCAGCGCCCGAAGCAATCTCCCGCTTCAGTGCCCGCCATGCCTTAACGCACTACTTCCCCTGAAGGAGGAGATTGCTGCGCGGCGGGGCGGGCGGTGTCCGGCTCCGACCACTCCGCTCGCAATGACAAGCGGACAGCGGCTGCGCGGCGGCCTAAACGACTCCCGCCGCAATTGTGCCGCCCTCTATGGTATCATACCGCACAGAAGCATTCGTGTCGCCGGTCGCGCGCTGGAAGAGCGACCGGCTCGCTGTACAGGTTAAGAAGTATGCTCGCAGATTTGCCAATTGCCGTGATCGGCGCCGGCGCGATGGGTGAAGCCATTATCGGCGGTTTGTTGCGCAACGAGTTGGTCGCTGCCGATCAGATTCTCGCTAGCCACCCCCGCGAAGAGCGCCGGCGCGACCTCGCGCACCGCTACCACATTCGCACCACCCACGACAATCTGGAAGCGGCCAAATGGGGCCGGGTAGTGATCTTCGCCGTCAAACCGCAGCAGTTGCGGCGGGTGTTGCCGCCGTTGCGCGGTGCGATCCGCGATGAAGATCTGGTGATTTCGGTCATCGCCGGTGCCACCATCACCTCCTTCGCTGAGGCGCTCGACCACCCGGCAGTGGTGCGCAGTATGCCGAATACGCCGGCCCAGATTGGCTGCGGCATGACGGTGTGGACGGCCTCACCCGCAGTCACCGAACGCCAGCGCGGTTGGGCGGCGACGGTGCTTGGTGCGTTGGGGCGCGAGCTGTACGTCGATAACGAGACCTATCTCGATATGGCGACGGCGATTAATGGCACCGGTCCGGCGTATGTCTTTTTGATGATGGAAGCCATGATCGACGCTGGCGTCCATCTCGGTTTGTCACGCCGCATCGCCGAAGAACTGGTACAACAAACGATGCTTGGCTCGGTGCAGTATGCTATGCAGAGCGGCATGCACCCGGCCCAATTACGCAATGCGGTTACGTCACCCGGCGGCACTAGCGCCGCTGCACTGAGCGAACTCGAACGCGGCGGGTTACGCACCGTGCTAGCCGATGCGATCTGGGCCGCGTATCGACGTTCGGTTGAACTGGGAAGGCAGGGGTAGATGGCGATCAGTTATGCGCGCGCACGGTTGACGACCGAAGACGACCGCCGTTACCAAGCTCACGTCGAGAAGTTTAAGCTGCAACGCAAGAACCAGAAGGCCATCCGCCCGCCGCGCCAGCGCGATATCTTCGGCGGACAGGCCGAAGCGGCTTTGCGCACTTGGTTGGCGGCCCAGTTGCCGCTCGACGAGCGCCGTATTCTCGAATACGAAGAGCGCCGCCACCGCACGGCGCAGATTAAGTATCGCGAACTCGACGCGCTGGCAATCATCGATGGCGTGGCGTGGGTGTTTGAGATTAAAGCTAGCCGCACCGCCAGCGCCATTCGCCGCGCCGTTGCCCAACTCAACGAGACGCGCCAGATTCTGCACCTGCTCTTCCACCGAGTCGGGGTGACGATTCTGCTGGTGGATACCGGCATCCCCGTCGATAGCGCCGCCGCCGATGCGTTGATGGAGAACGATCGCCCGCCGCCGCGCCGGCCCGAACCGCTTGACGAAGTGTTGGCGGCGTTGCCGCAGGTACAGCGGATTGAGGATTTGGCCGCGCGTTCAGCAAGCGACGAGCAGATCAACCTGATGTTGTTTAGCGTTGATGATATCATTGCGCTGGTCGGGATCGAGAATTTGGCCCTCAATTGGGAAGACGATGATCTCGATGACGAGGCGGAGGATGAAACGCCGCCGGAAACGACCCTGTTTGCCAGCAGCGGCGATGATGACGACGAGGATGATAACCCGCTCGCTGCTGCGTTGCGCAAGGCCGGGTTGAAGTAACGGCTCCGCAAAGGGCGCAAAGGATTTGAGTGTATTCCCAAGTACGGCTATGCCCTCACAAAACCCTTTGCGCATCTTCGCGATCGTTGCGCCTTTGCGTTTAACATCTTTGCGATCATGTGTTGATCCAGTCCATACCAAACCTATGAACCAACTCCGCACCACGGCCGCCATCACCTTAGCCCGCACCGCCGGCACCCTCTCGCGCCGCCTGCGGCTCGGCGGCGGCACCACGTTGCCCGGTCAAGTCGCCCGCTCGCTCGACCCGGCCATCTTAACCACGATCTGCGCCGCGTTGCCCGCCGGTGTGATTCTCGTTGCCGGCACCAACGGCAAGACTACCACCAGCCGCATACTCGCGGCCATCCTTGAGCAGACCGGCGAACCGCTCTTGCACAATCGCGCCGGCGCCAATCTGCTGCCCGGCCTAACCACCGTCGCGATTGCCGGCGCCGATTGGCGTGGCCGTCCTCGCGCCCGCCGCGCCCTGTTCGAGACCGACGAGGCGGCGTTGCCGCAAGCGATTGCCGAGACCCGGCCCCGCCTCGTTGTGTTGCTCAATCTGTTCCGCGACCAGCTCGACCGCTACGGCGAGATCGATACCATTGCCGGGCATTGGCGCAAAGCATTGCAAACATTGCCGGCCACGAGCACTGTAGTCTTCAATGCCGACGATCCGGCGATGGCTGCGATTGCTCGCAACCTGACCGCCCGTACCCTCGCGTTTGGGTTGGAAGATAGCCGCCACGCCGCCGCCGCCGCCACCCACATTGCCGACTCGCAGTTCTGTCACGCCTGCGGCCACCGCTACGAATACCGGCATCTCTTCTATGCCCACATCGGCCATTACACCTGCCCGCAGTGCGGTCAGCGCCGGCCCGATCCGCACGTGGCCTTAACGGTGTTGGAACCGCAGGGGTTAGACGGCAGCGAACTGCAGATCGACCACCCTGCTGGCAGGTTGAGTGTTCGCCTCCCGCTGCCCGGCCTCTACAACGCCCAGAATGCGCTGGCCGCCACTGCTGCCGCCTTGGCGCTCGGCGTGGCGCCGGCTAAGATCAGCGCCGCTCTGGCTAGTTTTCGCGCCGCCTTTGGCCGCATCGAGCGGATCAACGCCGGCACCGGCGGCCCGCCGATGCTGATTGTACTGATTAAAAATCCGGTGGGAGCGTCAGAGACGGTGCGCATGTTGACCACGGCAACAGCCAAACCGTTGCATGTGCTGATCGCGATCAATGACCGCTTCGCCGATGGCACCGACGTGTCGTGGCTGTGGGATGCCGATTTCGAGCCGTTGGCCGAGAAGGTGGCCCGCGTCACAGTCAGCGGCACCCGCGCCGCCGATATGGCGCTGCGGCTCGACTATGCCGGCGTCGCCGCCGAGACTATGACCGTGATCGATGATCTGCCGGCGGCGCTCGATGCAGCGTTGGCAGCGTTGCCCGCCGGCGAAACTCTCGCCATACTGCCGACCTACACCGCGATGCTTGACCTGCGCGCCGAGATTGCCCGCCGCGGGTGGGCAAAGCCGTTCTGGGAATCCTGAAGACGCCAAGCGAGCAAAAGCGCAGGAGAGCCGGACGGCTGTCCGGCTCCGCAGAGAGCGCTAGGGTTTTTTGGAACATGGCATAAGCAGGCTAGCAGCTATCACAACAACATCTTCACATCCTCTGCGCCTTCGCGCCTTTGCGTGTCACCCCCTACGCCCCTCTACACCTTCGCGCCTTTGCCCACTCTGCGCCTTGACGTTACTCACCCTCGCGCCACTCGCTAATATTCCACGTAAACGGCGCTGTCGGGTTCAGCCGCCAACCCGTCAACCCCTGCCGGGCCACCAGCGCATCAATCCGCTGAAAGAGCGGCAACGCCGGCAACTCTTGCGTAAACAGTTGCTGTTGCCGGAGGTAGGCATTCTTCTGCTCTTCGGGATCGAGCGAGGTGGTCGCTGTATTAATCGCCTCATTCGCCTCGAAGAAACACCAGCCGGCAAAATTATTCCCCGTCCAATTGTTGGCTTCATTCGGCACCCCCGCGCAACTCCACAACTCCCAACCGCGCGGGTGCGGGCCAGCCATCCAGCCAAACAAGGCTAATTGGAAGGTGCGCTGGTAGAGCGGGCCATCAGTGCTATACAATTCGCTCGCCGGCAATTGCGCCACCTCAACCTGCACGCCAATCTGTTCCAGATCCGACGCTATCTGCCGCGCGACCGCTTCGCGCAACGGCGAATTGGCGCTGGTCACTAACGACAGCAGGATCGGCAAGCCATCGTGGTCGCGCCAGCCATCGCCATCGGCATCGAGCAGGTTCGCTTCATCAAGCAAACGGCGCGCTTCGTCGGGGTTATACGGGTAGCGGGTAATCTGATCGAGCGGCGGGTAGCCAAGCTGGCCCGGCAATACCCAACTCTCTAAGACATTGCTCTTGCCCCCCAACAACTGCTCGACAATCTGCGGACGGTTAATCGCGGACGCAATCGCTCGCCGCACGCGAATATCCTGCAACAGCGGCACATCAAGATTAAAGTCGAGATGTTCCCAGATCGTATTCGGCGAGGTGCTAAGCTGAATTTCTTCCTGTGCGGCGCTCTGCACAAGCTGGGAGAGCAACTCCGGCACCGGCTGTTCGATAAAGGCCAGATCAATCCCGCCGCCGCGCACCAATTCAACCAATTGCTGTGGATCTTTGCGAAACGCGATAATAATCCGCTCAAACGGCGCCGCCGGCCCCGCGTAATACGGATTGCGCACCAACTCAAGCGAGCCGCCGTCGAAGGCGCTGACCATATACGGCCCATAACTCACCGGTTTGCGGACAAATTCACTTTGCATGATCTGTTCCGGCTCCATATCCGCCAGCACATGGCGCGGCAACGGCGTCCAAAAACTGGTCAGATACGTGGGATCAGTCACATCGGGCCGCAGCACCACCCGTGTCGTGTGCTCATCGATCTGCTCGTAGCGTTCGATCATCGCCAACCGGCTGTTCGCCGCTTGACCGAGATCGATCTGCTGCGCCAGTTCGTAGGCAAACACCGAATCCGCTGCCGTCACCGGCGTGCCGTCCGACCAGCGCAAGGCCGGATTCCAGCGGAAGATGACGCTCACCTGCGTCACTTCATCGGTTGTCTCGGTCGGGGTTTCGCTAATCTGCCCCAACGCATCACGGAAGACAGTGACAGTCGACGTGACCACATCGCCGTTGGCAAAATCCGGCACCTGCGTTATCACACCAGTCGTTTGCCACATGAAATCAACCGGCAACAGCGGCACGGGAAAGAGTAATTCAGTTAAGGCACTGGTGATGCGTTCGTCAGTCGAGGTGCTGTGGTAGGGGAGCAGATCGGGCGGCTCATTCACCAACCCGATGCGCAACACCTGTTCGCGCACCGTGGTAGGGGTCGTGTCGACAATGGACATCACTGCTGGGGCAATTGGCGCCGGTTCATTCACCCGCACTTCACAGCCAGCAACGAGTACAAACGCAAACAGGGCCGTTAGCAAGAATATGAAACGCTTCATGGCGACTACTTTATGGTTAATTGATAAGCAAGTAACGTGCAGTAAAAGGCCATGCCTTAGCGGGTTCCTCCCGCTTTCGGTTGTCATTGCGAGGGGCGGGTAGGGGCCTACAGCGATGCTGTGGGCCTATCCCCTGAAGCAATCTCCCGCTTCAGCGCACGTCATGCCTCAGCAGGTTCCTCCCGTGCTCGCGGGGGATTACTTCGCCTCGCGGCGGGCAGAGCGTGGCTCTGCCCCTACCGCTCGGCTCGCAATGACAGCCTGAGCGTTGGATGGAGTGCGGCAGTATGACTGCCGCACTCCATAGAATAGCGCCAGCCTATGATCCAAACGCGCGTACCTTGCGTTTTTACACGCGATGTCACGGCGTCGCTACATCACGCGCTGCTGGAATGCCGTCCACGGCGGTAGCCATCTGCACGGCGCGCACGATCGCGGTGGCTAGTACATCTGCCGCCACCGCGCCGAGTGTCACCAACGGCGGCGAGTCGTAGACGCCGGTAGCCAGCGCGAACACGGTATCGCCATCGAATGGCGAGTGGGCCGGGCGAATCGCGCGAGCCAAGCCATCTTGGGCCATGATGGCCAGCCGGGTCGCGGCGGCTTTGTCGAGGCGGGCATCAGTGGCTACCACGGCGATGGTCGTATTCTGACCAGGAGCATCGGCAAACGACTGGCGAGACACGCCACTGCGCAAGAGTGCGCCGGTGCCGATCAACGACTGGCCGGGGCCGCGCGCGCCGGCGACAATCCGGCCTTGCCCGTTAACCACATCACCAAAGGCGTTGACCACCACCAACGCCCCTACCGTCACCCCGTTTGCCAACGGCTCGCTCCACGTGCCGACGCCGCCACGCATCGCAGTGGCCATGCCACCCACTTTGCCGACCGTCGCGCCAATCCCGGCCCCGACACTGCCCTCGGCCACACTGGCCTCGGCAGCCATACAGGCTGCGTATCCCATCGTCGCATCGGGCCACACATCGGCCCAGCCCACACCCAAATCGAAGATCACCGCCGCCGGCACAATCGGCACTTTGGTGAGGCCCACATCGAAGCCATAGCCGCGCTCGTGCAGCCACGACACGACGCCAGTGGCGGCAGTCAAGCCAAACGCGCTGCCGCCGGTCAAGACCACCGCATTGACCTGCTGCACCAGATTCACCGGATCGAGCAGATCGGTCTCGCGGGTGCCGGGAGCGCCGCCGCGCACATCCACGCCAGCAACCGCACCATCTGGCGTCAGCACGACCGTCACCCCGGTCAGCGCCTCGGCATTGGCGGCATGGCCAACGACGACTCCTTGCACATCGGTAATTGCGGGAACCTTCATTTCCGACTACCCTCTACCAGCGACGCGATCGGGTGCGCATCCGCGCGCACCGTGGGCGCGCTGCCAGCTTGGGAATGGCCACAGTACGGGCAAATCCGCCACGTCAGATCGATCACCTTCTGGCACGAGTCGCAGCGCCGGCGCAACTGGGTATGGCAGTGCGGACACAGGATGAAATCGGGTTCGATGGGGCGCTGGCATTCGGGGCAGACGAATTGCTCTTCGAGATCACGGCGCAGGAACTCTTCTTCCAAGGTGCGCTCGTACTTCTCGGCTAGCGTTTGCGGCGGGCGCAAGATCAGATGCAGTGGAATGCCGAGGAAAGGCAGCAGCAGCACGATACCGACTGCCAGCACCTGCACCGAGATATCTTCGGTGCGACGGCGAATATCGCGGTAGGCCCACAACACCGACGCTGCCCAGAGCAACACCGCATACGCGCCCAAAAAGATCGCGCCAAGGCGCACCAGCGGCAGAATATCCGCCAAAAATTCTTGTATTGCTTCCATAGTTACAACTTGCGCGTCTGCGCGCGCAAGACAAACACCGTCGCCCCGCCCACCTGCACCTCTAACGGCGCCGGCGGGTAAAACTCACCCGACTCGGCGATCGGCGGCATCGGCGAGACGTAGCGCGTGCGCGTCGAACAATGTTCGCGAATAATGTTAATCACCGGATTGACCTGCTGATCCTCGACGCTCAGCAGCAAGGTCACGTTTCCTTCGCGCAAAAACCCGCCTTGGCTACTCAGGCGCGTCACCCGGTAGCCATGCTCGGTCAGCGCTTCGACGAGATTCGTCGCGTCTTGGGACTGGACGACAGCCAGAATTAGGCGCATGCGTTTCACCCTAACGATGTCAATCCGCGCTTCGTTGTGCGGCAATCGGCGTAATCCGGGCCAAGTGCGGCGTCACCGCGTGCCAGATCTGTTCGGTCAACACGTCAAGTGGCTGATCGGCATCGAGCGCATACCAGCGTTCCGGCTCTTGCGCCATCAGCTCGGCAAACCCTTGGGCCACCCGCTGATGATAGGCCAGATCGCGCGCATCGAGCCGGTTCCATTCCACCGGCTGGCCACTGTTGGCTTCCGGCCGCTCCCGCCCGGCGCGCTTGCGCTGCAAACCAACTTCCACGTCGATCCGCAGATAGAAGGTCAAATCCGGCTTCAGCCCACCGGTTGCCACTGCCGTAATCGCGCGCAGCTCATCGAGATCGCGACCAAGGCCGTACCCTTGATACGCAAACGTCGAGTCGGCATAGCGGTCACAGATCACAATCCCGCCGGTATGAAGGTAGGGACGGATCAGCTCGCTGACCAATTGCGCGCGCGCCGCCGAAAACAACAAGGTCTCAGTAGTAGGCGCCATTTCGGTATGGCGCAGATCAACCAAAATCCGGCGGATCAACTCGCCGATCCGCGTCCCACCCGGTTCGCGGGTCAGAATCACCGGATAGCCCGCCGCTTGCAGGCGTTCATACAGACGGCGAGCTTGCGTGCTCTTGCCGGCCCCCTCTGGCCCTTCAAATGTAATAAACAGACCTTGATGCATGACAGCGCCACCAGCAATCTCGGTTTATCCTTCGTTAAGGATAGCCGATCTTTGCCAATCTGTCGATGAGCCATCGTATATTGTAGCAGCATTGCGGTGCAATGCCGGCATTGTACCGCAATACTGCTACCGATCCCGCTACCGGAAGATCTTCACCCGCCGGTTCGGATCGTCGCCGCGGCTCTCTGAGCGCAAATTGTAGCGGTCGGCCATCTGATGTTGCAAGCGACGAATGTAACTGCTGCGCGGGGTCAATTCTACCGCATTGCGCTCGCCGCTGATCACTTGGGTAATCGCCTGCTCAGTTTCGAGCAACGCCTCTTCGATCGTTGAATCGCTGCGCGGCGGTTCGGGTTCCTCATCCACCACTTCGCGCAACTGGAAGACCTGCGCCAGTTGCCGTTCCATCTGGGTAATCGTGTTGTTGCGCAGCACGTAGACCGGCACACCCTGCTCTTCGGCTTGCCGTAGTTGTTGCGAGCTTTGCCGGTAGTAGTTCTTGAGCGTCATGACCAGCGTGGCGTCTTTCATATCGCGCACAATCACCGCCGGCACCCGCAGCCGTTCGATCGCGTTCTGCAACCGGTTCCGGCTAACACCAAACGGGAAGATGCGCTGCGGCGGCACCGTGGTCGCTGCGGCGGCATTGCCATTGCGGTCGCGCAAGCGCGGGCCGCTCGCCCCCATCTGCGCCTGATCGCGCCCGCCGCGGCTTCGCCGCCCGCCAAACGCTGGTGCATCGATCGGCGCGCGCCGCACCGGTTCGCGCCGCACCGTCCCGTTCGGCTCGCGGAAGCGTTGCTCGCACGGCGGCTCTTCGCCGCGCAAGATCGCATCAACTGCCGCCGCCACATCTGGGTAGACGGTCACGCTATCCCACGACTGGATCTCAACCAGAATGCTGAAGGTCGGCGGCGCTTTCCGTTCCAGCACCGTCTTTTGGGTGCCGCGCCGGCGCGCCTCTTCATCACCCAGCGTCACCGCTTGAATCCCGCCCACCAGATCAGAGAGGGTCGGGTTGACCATCAGGTTATCGAGGGTATTGCCATGGGCCGTACCCACCAACTGCACGCCGCGCTCGGCGATGGTACGCGCCGCCGCCGCTTCCAGCTCGGTGCCGATTTCGTCGATCACAATCACTTCGGGCATATGATTCTCGACCGCCTCGATCATCACATTGTGCTGTTCGGCGGGACGCGGCACCTGCATCCGGCGCGCCCGCCCGATGCCGGGGTGGGGGATATCGCCATCGCCGGCAATCTCGTTCGAGGTATCGACAATCACCACCCGCTTGCGTAGCTCGTCACCCAGCACCCGCGCCGTCTCGCGCAAGAGCGTCGTCTTGCCGGTGCCCGGCTTGCCCAGCAACAGAATGCTTTGCCCAGTTTCCACCAGATCGCGAATAATATCAACTGTGCCATACACGGCGCGACCCACGCGGCAGGTCAGACCAATCACCACGCTGCGGCGATTGCGAATGCCGGAAATGCGGTGGAGGGTGCGGGGAATGCCAGCGCGGTTGTCCTCGCCAAACTCGCCGATGCGCGCGATCACGTAATTGATATCTTCGGCGGTCACTTCCCGATCGCTTAAGAACAACTCATGACCACGATAGCGCGCTTCCGGCAACCGGCCGAGATCCATCACGATTTCGAGCAGATTATCCTGATCGTTGGCTTTCTGGATCGCCTCCCGGATCGCCGGCGGCAGTGTTGTTAACAAAAGTTGAATATCGTTGGTCGTATCCGTCACAGCCATAACCGCTTAGCGCTCCTCCCACACTGTTGGGGGCAATGCATACCGGCGCACCGACACCCGCGGCTCAAGCCCCACTTCCAACGAGGGGGCCAGCACCGTGCGGCGAATCGGCACAACAGTATGCTTAACGAGTAAGATTTGCTCACCCACCGGTTGAAAACCCAACCGCATCGCCGGTTCAAACAACTCTTGCTGGTACTCGCACAAGATGAGATAGACAGGCCGGCTATCACTGAGCTGGGCCAGACCGAACCGTAACACATCTACCGCCTGTTCGCGCGCATCAGGCCGGATCAGCAACGAAAAGACGTGACCGCTCGGCCCGCTGAGCAAACGCAAGTAAGCAGCCAGATCATCGTCCGGACCCAACACCCACGCTTGCCGGCGCACGAGCGAATAGGGTTGGTAGAGCGTCCAATGGCGCGCATTGCGCACTTCCGCTTGTTGCACGAGATGCGGCGCCACGATACCATAAAGCTTGTGGATCGCCCAATGGTCGCGCCGCGATTGCGCCCGCATCGGCGCCAGCCGGGTGCCCTGATCCCAATCCGGCCCTGAAAGGTGCAAAATTTGGCGATGGGTATAGGCTTGAAAGCCAACTTGGCGAAAGATTTCGCGCAACTCGTTGTGTTGGCTCGGCAAGGCCGCATAGAGGCGCTGCACCGAGTGCAGCGCCGCATCAGCGCAGAGCCGGTGCAACAGGTGAAACCAGAGTTCGTAATCGCTGGGAGTCTGCTCGCTGCGTGTGCCGTTGGTCGCCAGATAGATCACATCTTGTTCAGGCCGACCCAGCCGACCCATCGCCTGCGCCAACGCAAACCCGCCCCGTTCGGCCAGCACCAGCGTCATCCGCTCGCGATGGTTGCCGGCCAGCATGCTCTGCAACGCAAACCAAAGCGGCCGGTGGCTATACGCCAACAGTCGTTCGGTGTAGAGCACCTGTTGGTAGCGAGGTTTCCGCCGGAGCGACCAGAGATCGCCCGGCGTCACGGTTCGTATCATAATTCCAGAAAGAGCCGGTGAACCCGATCATCACCGGTCAACTCAGGATGGAACGTGGTCGCCAACAAACGACCTTGGCGGGCAGCCACCACGCTGCCGTCCTCTAACCAACCAACCGCCTCGCACCCCTGACCGAGCGCCACGATGCGCGGTGCGCGGATAAAGACGCCGGGGAGCGGCGCTTCACCAATGATCGGCATCGTGATCGGCACCTCAAAGCTATCGAGCTGGCTGCCGTAGGCATTGCGCTGAATGGTGAGATTCATCGCGCCAATCGCCGGCTGGCCGCCTTGCTTTTGGCCAACCACCTCGTTGGCCAGCAAGATGGCGCCAGCGCAGGTGCCCCAAATTGCCAAATCGCGACCGGCCCGCTCGCGAATCGGTTCTAACATCTGGTACATCACCAATAGCCGCCCGATCGTCGTGCTTTCGCCACCGGGAATAATCAGCCGCTCGACGCGAGCCAGTTGGCGCGGCAAGCGCACATCGACCGGCTCGACGCCGATCCGGCGCAAGACCGCGCAGTGTTCACGAAAATCGCCCTGCAGGGCTAACACGCCAACTGTCATACGGTTCTGCGCGCGGGCGGGAACGCCCCGCCCGCCTCCTACTACCATCCGCGCCGCGCCATCAACTGCTCGGCGGGAATCTGATCGATGTTGATCCCAACCATGGCCTCGCCAAGGCCCTTGCTCACCTCGGCGATGATCTCCGGATCGTTGTAATGCGTGGTCGCTTCGACAATTGCCCGCGCCCGCTTGACCGGATCGCCGCTCTTGAAGATACCCGAACCGACGAAGATGCCATCAACCCCCAACTGCATCAGCAGAGCCGCGTCAGCCGGCGTGGCGATGCCGCCCGCCGCGAAGTTGACCACCGGCAGCTTGCCTTCGGCAGCCACCTGCTTGACCAGCTCGTAGGGCGCCTGAATCTGCTTGGCGTAGGTAAACAGCTCGTCTTCGTTCATCGACTGCAAGCGGCGGATTTCGCTGTACACCGCGCGGGCATGACGCACCGCCTCGACCACATTGCCGGTGCCAGCCTCGCCCTTGGTGCGCAGCATCGCCGCGCCTTCGGCCACCCGGCGCAGCGCCTCGCCCAGATTGCGGCAGCCGCACACAAACGGCACCCGGAACTTGTGCTTGTTGATGTGATGCTCTTCGTCAGCCGGCGTCAGCACTTCGCTCTCGTCAATATAATCGACGCCGATCGCCTCCAACACTTGCGCCTCGACGAAGTGACCGATCCGCGCTTTCGCCATCACTGGAATGGTGACGGCCTGCTTGATCGCCAGAATCAGCTCCGGATCGCTCATACGGGCGACGCCACCCTGCGCGCGAATGTCAGCCGGCACTCGCTCGAGCGCCATCACCGCCACCGCGCCGGCTTCTTCGGCGATACGCGCTTGCTCAGGGGTGACCACATCCATAATCACGCCACCCTTCAGCATCTGCGCCAGCCCTACCTTCGTCGTCCACGTCGATTTTTCCATACTGCCTCGCTCAAGGTATGAAAGGTATGAATCGGTGACGTTTCCTGATCTCGTCAAATCATTGTACCACGCTGTGACATGGCGGGCAATGCGTCGCAGGGCGGAGAGGCCCGGACGGTGGAGACGCATTACCCGCCGTCACCGCCACCCGATCGGGCATCGCGATTACCAATTGCTCCCAACCACCTTGGCCACCGCGCGTAGTTTCGGTATCAGGTTCATGAAGTTCTCGTGATTGAGCGATTGGCCGCCATCCGATTTGGCCCGATCGGGGTCGGGATGCACTTCGATGATCACGCCATCGGCCCCCGACGCGATGGCGGCCAGCGTTAACGGCGGCACCAGATACCATTTGCCGGTGCCGTGGCTGGGATCGACGATCACCGGCAAGTGCGAGCGCTTCTTGACCACCGCGACCGCGTTGAGATCAAGCGTGTTGCGGGTTGCCGTCTCGAAGGTGCGGATGCCGCGTTCGCAGAGGATGATGTTGGGGTTGCCCTGCGCGATGATGTATTCCGCCGAGAGCAGCCACTCTTCGATCGTCGCCGATAAGCCGCGCTTGAGCAGCACCGGCATGCCGCTGCGCCCGGCCTCTTCCAGCAATTGGTAGTTTTGCATGTTGCGCGCGCCGATCTGCAACACGTCGGCGTATTTCGCCACCAATTCGACATCAGCCGGCGTCATCACTTCGGTGACGATTGGCAGGCCGGTCTCGGCGCGGGCTTGAGCCAGCAATTGCAAGCCGTACTCGCCTAAACCGCGGAAGCTGTACGGCGAGGAGCGCGGCTTGAACGCGCCGCCGCGCAACATGTTGGCGCCGGTTTCGCGCACCGCCCGTGCCGTGGCCATAATCTGCTCTTCGCTCTCGACCGAGCAGGGGCCGGCGATGATTGCCAGATGGCCGCCGCCGACCTTCACATCTCCCACCTGTACGATGGTATCGTGCGGTTTGACTTCCCGCGACACCAGTTTGTAAGGCTGCGTGATCCGCACCGTCTCTTTCACGCCATCGAAATGCTCTAACTCTTCGCGCAGCGTTGGCGGGATGGCCGCTCCCACCACCGCCACCACCGTCCGTTCCTCGCCGACAGTTAAATGGCCGCGCAAGTTATGCTCGCGCAGCCGGGCCAACACCGCTTCGATTTGGCTCTGGGTCGAGCCGGTCTCCATCACGACGATCATGGAACGATCCTCCTCAGTGGTACAGGAATCTGGAAACGAAACGGGCAGCGTATGCCCGGCGTCACAAGGGGCAGCGTATGCGGTCGTATCAGTGGAGGGCGCTGTCGGCAAGCGCTGGATGCTCAGCAGTTCGGTCACAGCGGGCGCGGCGCACCGTTGCACCGGCTCGATCACTTGCCGGCGGCTCATGGCCGTTCCTCCGGCGGCAGTGGCGTCGCAACCCGGAAGGCGCTCATCAGCGCGGCCCGTTCGGGGCGCAAACCGCGCGCTTCACGAATGTAGACGTGGACGATTTCATTGGCGCGTTTGGTGGTGTTCCAGTGGATCAAGACACGAATGCAGCGCGGTAAGCTGCCCGGCACGGCCATTTCGTGGCCGCAGAGCAAGGCGGTGTCGATCCATCCGATCGCCCGCGCCGCCACCGCGGGGAATTCGGCGTTGAGGTCGAGGGTGGTGGTGAAAATGGCGCTGGCGATGTCTTCTGGCTCGATGCCATTGGCTTCGATCAACAACGTGAGCAATTCGTGGGTCGCTTCCAAAATCGCTTCGCGTGTGTTTTCGGCACAGGTAGTCGCTCCTCGTACTCCGCGACAACGAACGTTCATTGCCTCTCCTCCGCGGCAATAACAGAGGGGGCGCGAGGTTTGTTCGCCTCGCGCCCCCTTGTGCTTGCTCTGTGCTTGCGTGCGTCTTCAGGAAATGCGAAGCGACCAGTCCAATTGTGGGCTGGTAAAGTAAAAGAAGTAGGTGTAAAAGCGCACGTTGGGCATAAAAACGCTTACCTTACTCTTTTCCCGCTTCGACAGGGGAAATATACCATGGCCGCGGCAGTTCGTCAAGCAGGCTGTAGATCCGGACGGCTGTCCGGCTCCGCAAAGATCGCTAAGGGATATGATTGGGGGTACCAACGCGCTGGCGCCCAATCCCCAAAAACCCTTCGCGCCCTCTGCGTCCTTCGCGTCTTTGCGTTTACCATCCTCTGCGCCTTCCGAGTCACGAGCCAAGCAACTCTTCGGCCTCGATAATCGCCTGCGCAATATCCTTCATCTTGGTACGCTTATCGCGGGCGCGCTGGCGGAGGCGCTCATACGCATCACGCTCGCTCAGACCGAGGCGCTGCATCAAAATCCCCTTCGCCCGCTCGATCAACTTGCGCGCTTCCAACGCCTCTTGCAATTCAAGGTTCTCGCTGCGCAGATTTTGCAACTCGCGGTGGCGGGCTAGCGCAATCGAAATCGCTGGCGGCAACTCCTGCTCATTAACCGGCTTGACCAAATAGGCCAGCGCACCGGCTACCTCGGCCCGCCGGATGGTATCCTTATCGGAAAACGCCGTCAGCATCACCACCGGAATACCGGTCTGATCACGGATGCGGGCCGTCGCCTCGGTACCGTCCATCTCCGGCATGCGAATATCCATGATCACCAGATCAGGCTTCAGGCGAGTAGCGAGCATCACCGCCTCGGCGCCGGTACGGGCAATGCCAACTACCTCGTAGCCCAACCCCTTCAATTGCTCTTCGAGCGTGAGCGATACGAGATCATTATCCTCGGCAATCAGGATGCGAATCGCGGCCACGGCTGCCTCCCGCTGCAAGCTTATGCGCATAATGTGATAGGCTAGATCATACCACAAGATAAGCAAGGGTGTGATACAATTTAGTATGAGATGAAGTGTTTGCGTATGCAACTGACGCCACTGGGGCGGCAGCCGCACACACCACCGCCAACATCGGGGTGAGGAGGACGTGATGCGCTACGACATCACGAATATTGCAATCGAAGACTATCTGCACGATCTCATGCCACCGCGCGACGAAGTATTAGCCACCCTTGAAGCGCGCGCCAAACAGCAGGGTCTGTCGCTGGTCGGGCCGGTGCAGGGACAGTTTCTCTATCTACAGGCGCTGATGATGAATGCCCACAACGCGCTGGAAGTGGGCATCACCACCGGCTATGCCGCCACGTTTATCATGAAGGCGCTCCGCCAGACCGGCGGCAGAATGACGGCGATCGAGCGCAATCCTGAACGAGTCAAGCTCGCCAACGAAGTGATCGAAGCCGCTGGCTACCGCGATCTGATCACAATCCATTTCGGCGATTGGCGCGAGATCCTGCCCTCGCTCAATCAGGAATTCGACCTGATCTTCCTCGACGTCCTGCGTAACTCTTCCAACGACGAACAGGCAACGAAGGCGCTTGAGCTGTGCGTACCGCTGCTCAGCCCCGGCGGCGTCCTCATCGCCGACAATGTGCTGTGCAGCGCGCAAGTGCTCGAAGAAGACGCCTCGCCGCTCGTGCGCGGCATCCAGCGTTTCAACCGCGCCATCATGGAGCACCCGCAGCTCGAGTCGGTGATTATCCCGCTGCGCGATGGCGTCTCGATCAGCCGCAAAAAGCGCTAAAGGGCGGTTGGTTGCCAGCTATTCGTTGTACGATGTAGGGAGTCGCACAACTGTGCGACTCCACGCATCATTCATTATCCCATTCGTTCATGCGTTATCCCATTCGTTGTCCTATGCCACCTTCCGACCGGCGCCACCAACTCGCTGAATGGGTCGCGTTGCGCTCATTCGCCCAAACCCTCAACCAAACGCTTGACCTGCGCGCGGCGCTGGAAGCGGCGCTTGGCAATATTTTGGAGTTGACCGGCCTCGAGGCCGGCTGGATCTATCTGCGTGACGAAGGTGATCAGTTTACCCTCGCCGCGCGCCAGCACCTTCCGCCGGCGCTCAATTATCCCGGTCTGGCATGGCAAGGCGAATGTGCCTGTCAAGAAACCTGCCGTGAGGGCCAACTCCGTGAACCGGCCTTCATGGCATGTTCACGACTTCGTGGCGCCGTCGGCGACAAGCGCGGCCTCTCGCATCACGTATCAATCGCATTACGCGACAACTCCCGCGTGGTGGGCATACTCAATCTCGCCACTAGCCAGTGGGTGCGGCTCAAGACGCCCGATCAACACCTGATGGCCGCAATTGGCGATCTGCTCGGCGTCGCTATCGCCCGCGCCTACCTCTACGAGGAGTATAGCGTGCGACGGGTGCAGGAACGGCGCGCCTTGCTGTCGCTCTCGCAAGAACTGTTAGTCAGCGATGATCTCGAACCGGCCTTGCAACGGCTGGTGCGCGTCGGCGCGCGCCTGCTCGAGGCCGATGCCTGCGCGTTTGTCGAGGCCGATGAAGCGGGCGGGAGAGCGGTGCTGCGCGCCTGTTACGGCTGGGCCTTGACTATCGGCAGCCCATGGCCGCTGACGCTCGACGAAGAGCACCCGCATCTGTGGTACTTGCCAGAGCGCAGCACGCAATTGCCGGCCGATGCGTTGATGCGCTTGCCGCCGCTCTTGCGCCGGCAGAACTTTCAAGGCCACCTTGCCGTACCGGTTGAGCTCGGCGGCGCGCAGCTTGGCTTGCTCTTGGTGAACACCATCACCCCCCGCTCCTTTCTCGACAGCGAAGCCGAGCTGCTTGGCCTGCTCGCCAGCCAATTGGCCCAGATGATCGACCGCGAGCGGCTCAACCAAGAGGCGCTCGCCCGCCAACGGCTCGAACGCGAACTCGATTTGGCCCGCGAGATACAGGCCAGTTTCTTGCCCGACTGTTGCCCCTTCGTGTCCGGCTTGCAGATCGAAACCTTTTACCGCGCCACTCGCCAAGTTGGCGGCGACTTCTACGATTTTATTGAATTGCCGCCGGCAACCCCCGCTAGCGCGCCCCGCCTCGGCGTCGTCATCGCCGATGTGACCGACAAAGGCGTGCCGGCAGCCCTATTTATGGCCCTCTCGCGCACTCTGCTCCGCGCCAGCGCCATTGATGGCCGTCCGCCGGTAGCGGTGCTGCAACGCGCCAACCGGCTCATTCTCGCCGATTCACGGGCCGGCCTGTTTGTCACCTGCTTCTATGCCCAGATCGATCCGGCCACCGGCCAGATCGCGTTCGCCAATGGCGGTCACAACTATCCCCTGCTCTACCGCAGCGCCACTGGGCAAGTCATCCCGCTCGCCGCCCAAGGGATCGTGCTCGGAATCCTCACCGATCCGCACTTTGCGCCGGGAGAACTCGCGCTCGAACCGGGTGACGTGCTGCTGTTCTACACCGACGGCATCACCGAAGCGATGAACCCGGAACGAGAATTGTTCGGCGACGACCGGCTCGCGGCTGTCCTCCGCGCGACCCATCACCAAACCCCCGCCGAGATCGTGGCCGCCGTGCTCGCCGCCGTCAATGCCTTCGCCGGCGATGCGCCCCAAGCCGACGATATGACCATGGTGGTGATCAAGCGGGTGTAATGCGCTGGAAACGTTCCCTGATCCGAGCCTGCTTACGCGATCACGGACTGCGCTTTAATACCTATCCTCAACAATGGTTATATCAGAGAAATATTCGAGCAAAATATCAGCACCGGGAGCTGCTGGATCAAAGATGACGATGTAATCGAGATCAAGCGACCGCACATAGGCCACAAAATCAGCCGGATTCGTGAAATCGGGGCCTTGATCAAGCAAATAATCTTGATAATGCAGTTGAATCAACTGGTTGGTGAGACGTCGATCGTACAACGTAGCAATAAACGTCAGGCGACCGCTCAAGTAGCCAATGCGCAAATTTCCCTTTTCAAAGATATCAAACGAGACAATATCAGAACGGCGATGCTCCTGTAAGACAGCAAGTGCTTCTTGAGTAATAGTTCTATAGTTGCCGATGCCAACAATATTAGCTGCAATGTAGATAATGCTGATTGCCATCACCCCCGCATAACTATACAAAGACAACCGGTAGCTGCCGGGATTCGTCGCTGCCAGCATCGCCGGCCACAACGCCGCCACTGCTGGCAAAAACAGCACATACCGCGGCACACTGAGATGAAACGGCAACACAGCTACGATCGCAACCGAAACCGCCAGCACAAACCAATATGCCCGGCGTTGCAGCGCTGGCATCCGATGAGAACGCAAAGCCACGATCCCCATCATGATCAGCGAAATCGGAAACATTAACCCAAACGCATCATTCGTGATGTGCGGAATAAGATTGTAGACTATAGGCGATTGCGGAATAAGCGGATGAGGCCAGACAGCCTGCGGTGATAAGTTGGGAAACGGTATCCCTTGGTAGGGCAAACCAAGATTCGTCAAGATCGCCGGTAGCGGTTGGGGCAAAGCTAACGGATAGAGCGGATTGCCTTTCAACCACAGGTTGCGCAGATACCATCCCGATGTGAATAAGCCGCTGCCAACCACAGCCAGCAACGTCCGCCACGAGGGTTTGTACAACCGGATCGCGACCATCACAACAATCGCCGCCAGTATCAACACCGCGCCAAAGAACAGGCCGTGATATTTCACGCTGGCCGACAAGATTGCCGCACCAATCCCATACCAAGCATAATCAACCTGCCGTTGCACCAACGCCAGCGTAAGCAAGTACAAACTCAAATACACTAAAAAGTTGATATGAATATCAACATAAAAGGCCACCGTCTGCGCAAACAGCACCGGAATGACCGCGCACAGGGCAACCGATAATAGCCGAATGTGATGAGCTGCTGTCCAAATCCCAGCAAACTGGTAACTCACCACCAAAAACAAAATATAACACAGCGCGCCTGACAGATTGGTGCTATTAATATCGCGAGTAACGGCGACAAACAGGCCAACCAACGCCTCCGCGCTAGCCGGAAACCAAAATGAGGTAAACGTGGCCTTCACATCAACATAGTAGGGATTAGCATGGCGGGCAATTTCCACCGCCATCGGAATATGATAGGCGGTATCATCAACAAAACTGCGCACATACGCGACACTATTGAGGCATACCGCACCAATGAGAATCAGCACGACGCAACTGACTGAACCATACCAGATCAGCGCCGCAGCAAGCGGGAGATCGTGAATGGCAGCTAGCCAATGGAGCTTCGGTTTTGCCATGTGCCCAATCCAGCAGCTTTCTACGAGCGTAGCGCATTGTATAGAAATATCCTATCATACAAACTGCGCTTCCACTTGCACAGATCCGCCCATCTCGCTATAATATGTGAGCGACGCGGCACGGGGAGATGACGGAGTGGTTGAACGTGCCCGTCTCGAAAACGGGTAGGGCCTAATAAGCCCTCGTGAGTTCGAATCTCACTCTCCC
>NZ_DAOUDC010000057.1:0-26314 GCF_034431535.1 Chloroflexus sp.
GCGTCGCTATGCCCCTACGCACCCCGCCGCATCGCTTCTTCGACCCACGCAAACGCCTGCACAAAACCGGCCTCGATCCCCGGGTACGCCCCGATCAACCCTGTCGCCACCGCAAACAAGCTCAGCAATTCATCGCGGGTCTGCGCCTGTTGCCATGCCTCGGCAAGGAGTGACACGGCCTCGGCGATGCGGTTGGCGTTGGTGAGCGCGGTGACGAGTTCGGTCAGCGCCTCGGCGCGTAGAACGTAGAACAGGGTAATCAATCGCCTGTGCGGCGTGGCGGGCCGCGGTGACGTGCCCGGCTTGGGCGAGGGCGGTGGCAAGTAGTTGCGCGAGAGGGGTGGCTGCGCGAGAGAGTTTGCGCAGGCGAGGTGCGTGCGTGCAGGGGGGCAGGCGCTGACTTGGGGGATTGCTGCGGGCGACCGGCCCGCTGCGTGGCGATGCGCCGGTGCGCTCTCGCAATGACAATATCAGGCCTCTAGCCAGAACCCTTCGGATCCGTACCCCTCTGTCTTATCTGTAGTTTATCTGTGTCCCATTCCGCTAGCCCGATCCGTGTCCATCCGTCTCAGCCCGTGTGTGTCCGTGTCCTATTCTGGTCCCGCGAATGTAGGCGCCACTTCCAACCACTGCGCTTCGGCGCACGCTTGCACTCCCCAGCCGAGCTGGCCGGTGGGACGCACGATCGCGTATTGGTTGTCGATCCAGATCACGGTGCTGAGCGGGCCGCGCGGTGAGGGGGCGCGGAGGACGATGACGCCATCGACGGCGAGGGTGCTTTCGGTGATTCTCCAGTGGATTTCGTAGTCGTGCCATTGGCTGAGATCGACGTTGACGATAGTTTCGGCGATGCCGGCGGCGTGTTGGATGGGCGGCCAGAGCCGGCGGTAGAGCGGTGGCAGGTTGAGGAGCGGTACGACGAGCGGCGCGGCGGGGAGCCACGTGAGCGCGGTTGGGCGACCGGTGTCGATGGCGGCTGCTTTCCAGCCGTGGCCGGGGACACCGAGGGCTAGCGGCATGTCGTGCGGTGGTGCCCCGAAGAAGAACCAGACCGCTTGGGGCATGCGCGGCGGCCATGCCCACGGGTAGCTCCAAAGGCCGAAGCCAGCGGTGCCAACTAACTGATCAGCCGGGTGCGAGGTACGCGCGCGCAGGCGGAGGGTGTAAGGCGGGCGCAATGCGCGCGTCGGACCTGCCCGCCTCCCGAAGTCGTCGAGTTGGGCGTTGCGGTAGCGGTCGGCGGGGCCGGGTGGGCGGATGAGGCGGAGACCGGTGGTGGTACGTACCACCCCGGCTCCGCCGCTGCACCGTGGCCGCAGGTGCATCGTGATCCGTCCCTACGCTTTGGCGATCCCGACCGTCACGGCGCCGTCGCCGAATTCGTCGGCGGCGGTGTAGGCACCGGCTGGCGGTGCGCTGACCGTCAGCTCGACGGCGAGGGTCTCGTTTTGGATGTACTCACCGTGCTGTGCAAGGGTGGCCGCCAGCAGTTCGGCTTCGTCGGCGCTGCTAAGGAAGAGCCGGATGCGATCGCTGATCGCTAACCCCGCACTCTTGCGCGCGTCTTGGATGTAGCGCACAAGGTCGCGGGCCGCGCCTTCCAACCGCAGTTCTTCCGTCACCGTCGTGTTCAACGCTACCAGCATGCCGTCGGCTTCGGCCACCGCGTACCCCGCCGGCGCGCTGCTCTCGACCAGCACCTCTTCGGCCAGCAGCTCGATCTCTTGGCCGTCAACCGACAGGCGCACCGGTTGGCCGGCTTCCACCGCCTGCGCCGCCGCCCGCGCGGCCTCGCCGCTCAGATCGCGCAACGCTGCCGTTAGCGCCGGCACCAGCTTGCCAAACTTCTTGCCAACGAGGCGTAGGTTCGGCTTCAGGCGGTACTCGACCACGGCGCTGTTAGCGTCGAGGTAGCGCACCACTTTGACGTTCAGCTCATCGCGCAGCTCAGCCTCGAAGCGGCGCACACCGTTGAGCAGCGCCGGGGTGCTGGTCCGCAGCCAGAGTTCGCTCAGCGGCTGGCGCACCTTCAGGTTGGCCTGCTTGCGCGCTGCCCGTCCCAGCGAGACTGCAGTCAGCAAGGCTTCGGTGTCGGCAACCAGTTGCTCATCGAGCAGCGCCCGATCCACTTGCGGCCAGTGCGCTAAGTGAACGCTCTCTGGCGCGGCGGCATCGTGTTCGGCGACCAGATTGCGGTAGATCGCTTCGCTGACGAACGGGGTGAAGGGCGCAGCCAGCTTCGCCATCGTCACCAGACAGGTGTAGAGCGTCTGGTAAGCGGCCTCTTTGTCAGCGTCGCTCTCGCTCTTCCAGAAGCGGCGGCGATTGCGGCGCACGTACCAGTTCGACAGTTCGTCAACAAAGTGCTCGATCGCGTTGGCGGCGGTATAGACATCGTACTCCTCGAAGGCGTCGGTCGCCTTTTGCACAAGCTGGTTGAGCGCTGCTAGCGCCCAGCGGTCGATTGGCTGCAATTCGGCGGTGCGCCCGCTGTTGGGTTGCCACTGGTCGAGGTTAGCGTAGGTGACGAAGAAGGCATACGTGTTCCAGAGCGTGAGCAGGAACTTGCGCATGCTCTCGCTGACCAGATCCATGCTGAAGCGGCGGGCATTGCCGGGAGGCGCGGCGGTGAACAGGTACCAGCGCAGGGCATCAACACCGTAGCTGTTGATCACCTCTTGCGGTTCGATCACGTTGCCCCGGCTCTTGCTCATCTTTTGGCCGTCTTTGTCGAGAATGTGACCGAGACAGATCACGTTCTTGAACGCGGGCCGGTCGAAGAGCAGGGTGCTGACCGCGTGCAAGGTGTAGAACCAGCCGCGGGTCTGGTCAACCGCCTCGCAGATGTAGTCGGCGGGATGGGACATCTCGAATACGTCGCGATTCTCGAACGGGTAGTGCCACTGTGCCACTGGCATCGAACCGCTGTCGAACCAGCAGTCGGCGACGTCGGGAATCCGGCGCATCAAGCCATGGTCAGGGTCTTCCCAGACTACCTCGTCGATGTAGGGCCGGTGCAGATCGAGATCGCGCAGCGAGCGGCCCACCTTTTCTTCCAGCTCGGCCAGCGAACCGATGCAGACCATGTGCGAGCCGTCAGCGTTCGTCCAGATCGGGATCGGCGTGCCCCAATACCGCTCGCGGCTGATCGCCCAGTCGATGTTGTTTTCCAGCCAGTTGCCGAAACGGCCATCGCGGATGTGTTCGGGCACCCAGTGGATCTGCTGGTTGTTGGCGACCAGATCGGCCTTGAAGGCAGTGGTGCGGATGTACCATGAACGCTTGGCATAGTACAGCAACGGCGTGCTGCAGCGCCAGCAGAACGGGTAGTAGTGGCGCACGCGCCCGCTGCGCAAGAGCAGGCCACGCGCTTTGAGGTTGCGGGTAATGTCAGGATCGGCCTCTTTGAAGAATTTGCCGGTGAAGCCGAATTCGGCAAATTCGGGCAACACGCGGCCATCCAATCCCACCGAGAAGAGGGTGGGCAGGCCATGTTTGCGCCCGACGTCGAGGTCGCCGTAGGCTGGCGCGATATGGACAATGCCGGTACCATCGTCGAGACTGACGATCTCATCGGCGATCACGCGGTAGGCCGTCTCCCAATCGACCGTATCGCCGGCGCCGGGCACGCCGCGGAAGAGCGGCTCGTAGCGGAGGCCGACCAGATCGTTGCCGCGGAACCGGCGCAGCACGGTGAAGCTCTCGGCGGGCAAAACCTGATTGACCAGCGCCGCCGCCATCACTAACCGCTCACCGTTATGCTCAACCTCGACATACTCGGCGTCGTGCTTGACGGCTAGCGCCACGTTGGCCGGCAACGTCCATGGCGTCGTCGTCCACGCGACCAAGAACGCGCCTTCGAGGATGCCGTCAACCGCCGGCGGCGGCACGGTCACGCCCTTCACACGGAACTTGATATAGACGCTCGGATCATCGACATCATCGCGCGCGCCGAGGCTGACCTCGTGGTCGCTGAGGCTGGTGCCGCAGCGCGGGCAGTGCATCGTGACCTTGTAGTCGCGGAAGAGCAGGCCGCGATCCCACAACTGGCGGAAGATCCACCACGTCGACTCGATATAGTCGTTCTCGTAGGTGATATAAGCGTCTTCGCTCAGCCAGAACGCGATCCGCTTGGTAAACGCCTTCCACTCTTGGATATACTCCCAGACGCTCTCGCGGCAGAGGCGATTAAATTCAGCGATGCCAAACCGCTCGATGTCGGGCTTGCCGCTAAAACCGAGCTTCTTCTCGATCTCGATCTCAACCGGCAGGCCGTGGGTATCCCACCCCTCACGGCGGCCAATAATGCGATATCCCTGCATCGAGCGATAGCGCAAGATCACATCTTTGAAACTGCGCGAGATGGTATGGTGCAGACCGGGGCGGCCGTTAGCCGTTGGCGGTCCCTCATAGAAGACAAACGGCTTTTCGCCGGCGGCCAACGACTTCGCCACCACGTCATTGGCATCCCACCACGCCAGCACTTCCTCTTCGAGTTGGGGAAATTTGACATTCGGATCAACCGGCTTAAACATGCAACCTCCGTGCGTACCAATGTAAAAAACCTCGTCCCCAAAAGGGGACGAGGCTGATCAACCCCGCGGTACCACCCCATTTCGACGGCGCACACAATCGGGCGCGCGTCGCACTCAGTGAGCGTCAAGCAACGCTCTGCCCCGATAACGGTGGGCATTCCGGGCGCGGCTACTGCGCGGGGCAACCAACCACGCGGTTCACCTGCCGGCTCAGGGGTGATCTTCACTGCCACCGGTTCCACCCGGCTTCCACCATCCCGGGCTCGCTGGCGGGCAAGCGGCAGCTACTCGTCCCCGTCATCGCCATTACGTAATAGTATACGCCGGGTGGCGCATTGCGTCAAGGATGGGTGGGCATAGCCACAAAGCGACGCCAAAGGCGCAGAACAATGTTGGTGTCTTTGGTGTCTTTTTGTGACCATTTCCTCCACCCGTTACGAAGCTTCTTGAGAGCTTGGGCATAGCCACGAAGCGACGCAAAAGGCACCAAACAATGTTGGTGTCTTCGGTGTCTTTCTGTGGCTATCCCACACAAACATCTTTGTAGCTATTCCTCCTCCCCCAACGCTTCGATCCACGCGATGCGCACCTCACCCAACCCGCTCCACCGGTCGTACTCGTCATCGATCACCACCGCGTGTAGCGCCAACGGCCAATCGGGCCGCCCGTTGCCGCTGCCGGCGACCCGCTCGTACTGCGCCGGACAGCGGCTGACCGGCGTGATGAGCGTCTGCCACGTCGGTGGCCCAATCACGCCGGCGGTTACGCTAAACACTTCGCCTTCGCGGTCGCGCAGCCAGAGTCGCAGCCGGTGTCCGTTGCCGTCGCCGTAAAGCTGGACGGTGATGGCGGTCGTGTCGTTGGGCAGCGGGATGGGATCGCTCAGCTCAAAGGCCACGTAATCATTTGTCCGGGTGGTAAAGCGGTAGCTGATGCGGAAGACGCTACTGTCTTCGATCAATCGGAGTGAACCGTTGGGCTGGCTGGGACGTTGCCATTGCACAGGCTGGCTGCCGGTAAGGAGTGGAACGGTAGTAGTAGGTGGTTCTGGGCGACACGAGGCAAGTGTGTCGGCTAGTTTACGCATCGCTGTCGCTGCCGGTTTGGGTATGCTGAAATCGGCTCGTCCGCTCCCATACGCAAACAGCCCATACGGATTGTGTGGATCGTCTTTGAGCATATACCAAAAGACGACACCCACGCCACCGTACCAAAGCGCACAGTAGGCACGGGCGAGGTACGCAGCTTGATAAGCAGCATTCGTCAAGCCGAGGGCATCGTGGTCGCCGGGGCCACTCGCCCACCCCACTTCGGTAGCCCAGATCGGTTTCATGCCGTATCGGGCAGCCACGGCACGCACACCATCAGCAGCAGCGATAAGATTTCCCTCTTCTGGACTGAGTGGATCGACGTAGGGGTGGATGGCGATCACATCAAAGGCGTTCCATCCACCATAAGCAGCAATCGCACGCAGAAAACCGGTATCGAAGGGATTGATACCGCCAAGCACGATGGTGGCCGTTGGATCGATAGTGCGGATCACACGCGCAGTCGTGATCAACAGACGAGTATACTGCTCGGGATCAGGTGAGGGGCGCCAGAACAAGGCCTGATCCGGTTCGTTCCAAATCTGCCAGTGCTTGATCAGATGGTGATAACGTTGGACGACAGCCCCAACGTAGGTAACAAATGCAGCTTCTTCAGGTGGGGCAAACGAAATCAGGTTGGGATGATCGGTCGGATCGGTGGTAGCCCAGCCGACGGATGGGCCTAACACACCCAGAATCTGTACCCGCTGACGGCTGAGCGCATAGAGAGCGGCATCGGTAAATACCCAATCCCAGACGCCGGTTTGGGGTTGGATGCGGTGCCAATGCAGATCTTCGCGCACCCATTGCACGCCGAGATCGGCGACGATTGCCGCCGGGATGGGCATGGTTGCCGCGTCGGGGTAGCGAGTAGCGAGATGGCTGTTGATCCCGATTGCTAGCGGCCCGATCGGCCCGCGCACCGCAATCGGCGCCGTGATCAACCAGCGCGGAGCCGGCGCATCCCCGGCCAATATCCCCGCTATAACAATGATCACGATCACGCAATATCGTACCGACGCACGCCCGTGCGTCTCTACGATGTCACCATTCCACCGCATAGACCTGATGTTCCACCCACCCCAACCCAATCCGCCGCCAGCACTTCCCCCCTTCCAACGGCTGAAACCCGCAGCGTTCAGCCAGCCGGCAAGCCGCTGAATGCGCCGGCGCGATCAACGCTTCGAGCCGGCGCAGGCCCAATGTCGTGTTGCAATATTCAATGACCGCAGTTAAAGCCTCGCGCATATACCCTTTCCGGATCGAACGCTCCTCCATCCGGCATTCGATCATTGCGGCGCGGCGCACCGTTCGCTCAATGCAATCGATCCAAATATCGCCGCAAATCCGCTCGAGCGGGTCGTCGCGCCGCACCAAGAACAGGCGCAGGCTGTATCCGGCGTGGCGGGCCTCTTCTTCCGCTGCCAATCGGCGGCGTTGGCCTTGCAACGTAAAAAAGTCATCGGGCGGCAGCGGCAACCAATCCTCGCCGAACGTCCATGCGCGGCGGAAGTAACCCCGCACCGCTTCATTGTCACGCGGCGCCATGACTCGCAGCCAGATCCGTTCGGTGGTCAGGATGGTCGTGTTCATCTCATCACGGTTCCCGCGCTCGCGGGGTTATGCCTGCCTTACGGCAGGGCGCGTCGCTAACGATGCCCGCTTACCGATTCGTTGGTTCAATGGTGATCGTCTCTGGCGCGAATGCGACAACCGGCGCCACATCGCTCCCCGGCGCCGTAATCACCACCGGCGGGATGACAAAGCTTCCCGCGGTGGCAGCCTGCGCCGTGATGGTAACGCGATAGACGCCGGGGGCAATTGTAGTCCCGCCGAGCTGCACCTGCCGCCATTCGCGGTCGATCTGCTGGTAAGCGAAACTAGCCCCGGCGTCAACCTTGACCGGCGTGAGCCCGGCTGGCAGCGGGATGGCGGCCTCTAGCCGGAAGATGGGCTTGCTTACGATCAGCAGCAGTTCAATCTCAACCGGTTGATCAAGTGCGCTTGGCTCCGTTGCCGTTCGATACCGCACCCGCTCCCGCACCGCTCCCGGCTGGCCTGCGCTGCTGGCCGGGGTGCGCACGGCGATCAGCGCCGTGCCGTTGGTTGGCTCAACCCGGAGGGCGCCGCCGTCGAGCCGGAATCGTTCGACGCCGCTGATTGCCTGTTCGGCGGTGAGATCGGCAGTGTCATGCCACACCCTCACGTGCGCATTGCCGTCAAGTAAAGCCGGGCCGAGCGCCAGTGCCACTCGCGCCGCTTCGTAAGGCGTTGGCCAGCCGTCTCCCTGCCAGTGCCGCAACAGCGCTGCCCGCCACGAGGCTAATCGCGGATCAGCCGGACGTTCAGCAGCTAACGCTTGCACCACGCTGGCACTGACGGCTAGCGCGCTGGGTGGCATCCCGTCTGCGCCGGCCCACGGCAAACCGCTGCTCGCTGTATTCCACAACGGCGCCAGCAGCGCGCTCTGCTCGTTTGTGGCGCGCAAAGCGGTGAAGGCGCGTCCGGCCGGGCCAGCGCCAGCGGGGAGGGCTGGTTGCCCCGTTCCTTCGCTATCGATTGACATGACATAATCGGAATACGCTTGCGCATCAGCGGGTTGGGCAAGTCGGTGCCGGCGCAGGTACGCCAACGCCGGTTCACTCAGCTCGCGCAACCGGCTTGCAGGTTCAATCTGACCAATCGCCTCCAGCACAAAGCTCGTCACAAACGGGTCAGAGCCGCTGCCCGGCCACCAACTCCACCCGCCGTCGCTGTTGCGCAGCGCACGCAGTTGGGCGAGCGCACGGTCGTTCAGCGCGCGCCACTCCTCTGCTTCCGTGTTGGTGGCCGCGGTGCGTTCTAGCATGCGGCTAATGATCGCCGCCGCCGCCAGCGCTTCAGCCGTTGGCGTGGCCGTTTGCAGCAGTCGTTGCGCTTGATCAGCCAAGGCCGCTCGTGCGCTAGCTGCGATAGCTACGTCGTTGTCGCTGTCGGGCAGGCTCAGTTCAATCGCGCTGGCCGTCACCCGCGTTTGCGCCGTCACCGGGAGCTGTGTCTCTTGGCGTACCGGCACGGCATATTCGATTGGCGGCAGGCTGACAGTATCGATCACTTCGTAGCGCAGCCCTATGATCGAGGCATTCGCTTGCGCTTGCACCCGCCAGAATACTGGCGCCGTGGTGCCAGCCGGCACGCGCACGGTTTGCTCGAACGGATCGAGCAGCATGCCGCTGCTGAGCCATAGCCGCGCGCGGATGGTACGCTCTTGCCCATCAACGTTCCGCAGGATCAAGGTCGCAATCGCGGTATCGGCTGGCCGCAATGCCGGCAGCGGCGTCGCAATCGTCTCCACCGGCTGGCTAGTGTCGATCAACGCGCTTGTGCTGGTGGCGATGCCAGCAGGATCGATCGCGATCACCTCTAGTCGCCAGCGGCCTTGCTGGTTTGGCAAGCGCACTGTTATTTCATGGTGGTTGGGGGAGGATTGCACGCTGGCAAGGACATCGATACCGCCTAAGCTGCCGGGTGTCCCTTGTGCCGGTTGCCCCGGCAAGAGCGCTCTATTCCAGCGATCCAGATTCGCGGGCGGTGCGTGAAGTGGCGCTAGCATGACCAGCAGATCATCGGTGGCTGCTGTGACCGTCATAGGTATGGTCACGCCGGGCAACGCTTCGCGCTGGGTGAGGTTGATGACCGGGGCCGGCGGTGGGTCGATCTGAATCGTGGTGGTAGTCTGCCAAACCCGCACGCCATCATCGATCAAGGCGGTGATTACCGTCACCGGCGCCATATCGGCGCTGATCGGTATGGTTATGAGATTGCCGGGGCGGGCATTCGCTTGCCTGACCAGCGCGTTGTCGCCTTGCCCCACGATCACCAGCGCCGTTCCGCCGCCGCTTGGCCCGGTGAATAAGAGGCGGGCAACGTCGCCGGTGGCATAGGTTGGACGGTCGGCGATGATCCGTGGTTCGGCGGTGCCGATGCTCGATCCCGCCACCCACAGCTCTTTGCGGGTGAGCGCTATTCCGGCCCGCGCCGTGAGTTCATACCGGCCCGGCGCTAAGGTGACGAGTTCGGTAGTGGCTTGCCCATCAGACCCGGTGCGTACTCGACGGATCAGCAGCGGCGGATCAGCAGCGTTGCGCCGGAGTTCGATTTCGACCAGTGTGTTGGCAATAGGTTGTCCATCAGCCGTGCGTAGGGTTGTAGTTACGCTTGCCCGTTCGTTGCGCTCGATCACGGCGGGCATCGTGATCGCCAAGCGGGGGCTGCGCGGCGTGATCACCCCTTCAGTGGTGCGTTCGATCTGCTCGCCGTCCGGCAACTGCACGGTGAGGTGAAGGGTGTAGCGCAACGGGCGCAGCAGATTCTCGTCAGCCGGCAAGCTGATCACCGCTCTCCCGCTTGCATCAGTCACCGCACTCGCTTGCGTTTCACTGGTTGCGCCGGTGATTTCACCATCTATCCCGTCAAGTTCTGCCGTGGCTAACGTGGCAATCCGTAACGTCCAACTTACTACGGCGCCGCTGATAGGTAGGTCGGCACGGGTGACATCAACCGCCAATCCAGCCGGACGGATCGGAATCACTCGCGCGGTGGCGCCGGTCGCCGGCACACTCACCCTGATCGGGATCGCATACGTCGTATCGCCAACCAATACGCGCACCGTGTACAAACCGGGCGCCGTGCGGGCATTGAGTTGAAGACTGCCATTCAGTCTCCCGTTCTCGCTCACGGTGCAGACCACGGCGCGCGGCTCGCCGATCGCGTTCTGGCCGTCGAGTTGGAGGTCGCATGTTCCGGCAGCCGGCAAGCTCAGCCGGCCATCAGCTTGCTGTTCGCGCACCACGCCGCTGATCCGCACGGTCCCCCCCGGACGGTAGCTGAGCCGGTCAGCCGCCAGCAAGGCTTGGGTGCGCGGTTGGATAATGGCTGTGACATCGCTGCGGGCCAAAGCGATTCCACTGCCTTCGGCAAGCGCAATCAGGGTTCGGGCCCGCGCATTGGCGCTCAGCAATCCTAGCTCGTCTAATGTGACTCGCCAAAGACCTTGCTCGTCGCTGTTACCGCGGGCGAGCATCGTTTCACCGGCATAGAAACTCATCGCAACATTGCTCACCGGTGCGCCCTTGCCGCTGCTCGTCACCCAAAGCAACACCTCATTGCCGTTCGGTAACAGTGTCACGTGCAGCGCCGAAATCAGGATCAGCCGGTCAACGCGCAAGCCATTGCCAGTCGTCAAGCGCAGGTAGTACGCTCCCGCCGGCAGCGGATCGCCGGCGCTATTGGTTGTCAGCGGCAACAGACTGCGCATAACGGTGTCGGGCGGGTCATAGAAGGTCTCTCGCCATGCCCGCACGAGCGGTTGGCTATAGCGTTCAGGAACGAAACTAGGCCATTCCGTTGGCCGGAGCGAGATTGCGCGCACGAGCGTGGTTGCATCGAGTTGGTAGAGTTGTGCGTCAACCGTGCTGACGTTCATCCGCTCTAATGTCACTGCCGGCTGCGCGTCAGCCGGAAAACTTACGATCGGATCGCTCATGATGTGCAACAGCGGTGGCGCGCTCGCCGTGCGGATAGTGAGAGAAATGTCTTCACCAAGCGGCACGCCGCTGCGATCATGGGCACCGGCGGCAACGGTGAGCGTATAGGTGGTGGCTGCCTGCAACGTAGGCCGGAGATTGACCCGATTCTCGTCAACCTGTAGCTCAACCTCAGTCACCGGTGGATCAAAGCGTAATCCTGATCGCAGCTCGGCTTCCTCCATCGGTGTGCTAAAGATCAGACGAATCTCTTGCCCCGGCGCTAGCGTTTGGCCTTGCCCCGGAAACGAAGCCACCAGCGCCGGTTCGGGTTCCACGGTGAAGCGCCATTCGGCCAGCGGTTGGTTGGCGGATGGCGGTTGGAGGCGTACTTGATAGGTTTGGCCGGGAGTCCAGCCGTTATACGGCGTGAAGGTGACGGTGTGCCGGCCATCGGTGTTGGCGCTGCTGAAATCGCCGCTGATCGCCGGCGTAATCGTCAAGGCGGCGCTGAGCAGCCGGGTATCGATCGGGGCATCAAAGACCAGCGTTAGCGGCTGTTGCGGGTTTACCCACCGTTCGCCGGGTGGCGGGGTTTGGGTGATCAACGCTGGCCACGGTGTGGCAAACTGCCACTGGAACGGCTGGCCGAGTTCGATCCCGCGCGCATTGCGCAGATTGGAGTCAAGGGTGAGGGTGTACGTCGTCGCGGCGGTGAACGCGATTACCGGTTGCAACAATAAGGTCTGCGGATCGAGCCACTGCCCTTCCAGCGGCCACGGTGGCGTCAGTTGCACGTGTGACAACGATGCCGGTTGACCAACCGCGCTTGTGGCGACCATCGGCTGGCTAAAGACGAGCGCGATCGGCGCGTCGCGCAAGCGTGGCGCAAGCGCAGCGGCCACTGTCGGTTGCGCAGCGGTGGTGAATGCAACGTCGAGGGGTTGCGCCAGCGGTCGCCACCACCGGCTTTGGGCATTGGCCATCACCTGTACGCGATAGGTTGTGGCCGGTTGCAAGGGTTGGGCTGGCACAAACCGCAACACCTGCATATCATCCGACCACTCAAACGATCCCGCTAACGGCGGATCGATCCGCAGCGCACGCACGACCGTGAAGGGGTTCATCGGCGTGCTAAACGCGAGTGTGATCGTGCTGCGTGGCGGCGCCGCTTGGCTCTGCGGCAAGGGATCGTGCAACTGCACCGTTGGTGCAGCCACCCACGGCGATACCGGCGCTAGCCAGCGGATGGATAGCCCGCCAAGCAAGCTCACGACTATGCCGGCCAGCATCATTGTCCAGAGACGGGCCAAAACGTGCATCCAACGCTGCATGCGTATTCTCATGCCGGATATTGCGGGTAATGTGCCATACCGTTATACCATGCCGCGACGATGGCGGCGGATAGCGGTGTCGTTCTGTCGTTGTCAGAGCGGGTTTTGGTCAAACCGTGCAATGACGAGACCTCCGCAGCAATGCTCGCAAGGACGAGGATTGGTCACGTATGCTTCACGTAATGCCAAGCTGATCATCTGTACTGAATGAACCATCAGGAACGAGTTTAGTATACCATCGCTGCGGCGAGCACATGCTCACGGTGGCGATCCATCCATTCCGACAACCACTGCCCTTGTTCCAACAGCTCAAGGTGGTAATCTGGCTCAGCGTCTGGCGTGCTTAAAGTACGCCGCAGATTGCCTTGCAGCCAAATCACTTCCAGTATTGCCGGCAGCGCCTGCGCCTCACTCTTTGACAACGGTGCAATCGCATTATACGCGCTTAGAAATTGTTTCACCCGCTCAAGATCAAGCGGCGCACGATATACTCCCCACATTGACCAATTAGGTGGCGGCGGGCCGACCGCCATATCGACCAATCCATCGGCCACATCAACCAGCCGCGCGTCGATGCCGATCTGGTCGTAATCAATCAATGCCGCCACCGCATCGCCGCGGAAGATCAGATTATCACGGTGAATATCGCCGTGAATCAGTAGATGAGGCAGCGCGACGTAAGCTTCATCGCTCAATTGCCGGCGCAAATCGGCGATCCGTCGTTCATACCAGTGGAGCGTAACGGTCAGGTCTCCCAACAGGTCACGGGTGATCAGGCGTTCGGTCAGACTGCTCAAGCTCGACGGCAAATAGCGTGGCGGCGGGGGTGGGGGCGGATCGGGAAAACCGGCCACGGCGCGGTGATAGCTGGCCAACACCCGGCCAATGTCGCTCAGTTGGCGCGGACGGCTCGGATTAAACTCATCGCCGATGATGAATACACTTAACTCATACACCCGATCATTGAGGATCACCACTGTATCGCCGTTGCGCGCCGGCAACACGCGCGGCGCCGGGAAGCCGCGCTGGCGTAGCCAATCGAGCAGACGGTGGCGCAACTTGATCGATTGAAACCCAATGTGGCGCCGGTTGCGCCGGATGACAAACCGGCCAACCGTGGTCTCAATGAAGGCCGTTTCGTTGATCGCGCCATGGCTGGCCGGACGGCTCGACCGTAGTTCACCGACGTCGTAGTATGCCAGTACACGGGCAATGTCATCATGGGTCAGCATTGAGCATCCTCGTAGCCAAGCTTCCTCCTCAATTGTACCATTAGCAGTATCGGGCGGCGCAGACCGCGCGACGATCCGGTCGTGCTATACGCCTTCGGCGTGAATGATGTTGAGGGATATTCCTCTAGGGACTATGATGGCTACCCTTTCTCAATCGAACATTATCTCTCTCCAAAGCGACTGACGACAGAGTCACTTGTGCTTGCCATTGTTGCTACTGTAGCAGCATTGTGGTTGTTCAGTCCTATGCTGAAGCATTGGACAACCGTTACCGCTTCGAGTGATCAGGAAATTATTCCGGTTAACGACTCGTGGCAGAATGTCTGGATGTTGTGGTGGGCAGCGCAAGCGCTGCTGAGCGGCTAGTCGCCGTTTCAAACCGATATGCTGTTCTATCCGCTCAACGTTGATCTGTTTTGGCAAACGTTACAAGTGACGAATGGGATCTTGGCGTTGCCGGTTACGCTGATCTTTGGGCCGATTGCCGCGTACAACACGATTGCCCTGCTGACCTTTATCAGCAGTGACCTCACGATGTTCTGGCTGGCTAGCTGGCTTGGCGCTTCGGCCTTCGCTTCCGGTGTAGTGGCGATGATCTACGCATTTTCACCATTTCACCTGACGAAATTGTATGATGGCCAGCTCGAAGTGATGAGCATTCAGTATTTTCCCTTGCTGATCTTGGGCTTGCTCGCGCTTCTGCAGAGCGCAAAAGTGCGAATGATTGCATGTCTTCTTGTTGGTGGCCTCATTGTTTGGATTCTTCTGACGAGTCTCTATTATGGTTTATTTGCGCTGATCTATATCGCCGCTTTGTTGGATGGCATGTGTTGCTGGCGCGCATGCCGTGGCGCCATTATCTTGTCTGGTTTGCGCAACTGAGCTTGTTGCTCATACCTCCTGTCTTGCTACTGGTGGCGAATCTGGTGAACCTGCCGGTCTCGGCGCCGGAAGTGGCGGCGCTTCGGATGTTGGGTCGCTCGGCACAACCGATCGATTTTTTTTGCTGCCAAGCCCGTACCATCCGTTGTGGGGGCAAGCGGTGAGTGCATTGCAAGTGCGTTTGCATCCCGGTGTTGGGATGATTAACATTTCGCTGGGGCTGGTCGTCTGGGTGCTAGCAGATCGGTTTATTCGGAGCGTGGCGCGAGCGTCTCACCCGTCTTCACCTGTTGACCATCAATGTTTCAACCCAACCACGGATCTATGCGGTAATGCTTGTGCTTCCCCCCCGGCCATACGACACCGAACCTCGCTGTTGAGCCGGTTTGGCATTTGCCGGCAGAAGCGCGGCTGGTTGGCGTGATGGGGCAAACAATTCAGGCAATGGTCTTGAATACTGGCGATAATCTGCCATAACCTGTTTTGGTCTCGCCTGCGCGGTAAATAAACCGAGACGCGCATACCGCAATGGCTTGCTGAATTGTTTTTGTTGCATGCTATACTAGTCGTATGAACTCAGAGCAACACACCGGCCCTTATATTCACCCCACCGTTCGGGTGCCCCTCTCGACCGGCACGCCGTTGGTCGAGGCAACCTTCGCTTCCCGTTCCGGCCAGTTTTTGGTTGAGGCGCAGCTGGGTGGGCGGATGGTGCGCGCCCATCTCGCCGATCGTGGTCGTTTGATTGATGTGCTTGTGCCCGGCGCGCGTTTATTGCTCGCTCCGCGCGAAGAAGTTGGCCGCAAAACAGCGTTTCAAGTGGTGGCGGTCTATCAAGGGCACGATTTGGTGTCGCTTGACACCCACTTGCCCAACCGGCTCGTCGCCGCGGCGCTGTCCTTGGGCGCTCTGCCTCAATTTGCCCGCTATTCCCACGTGCAACGCGAAGTGCAACTCGGCCCGCACCGGATCGATTTTCGCCTGAGTGAAGGGCTTGATAGCTGCTGGCTGGAAGTGAAATCGGTGACGCGCGTAGTTGATAATATCGCTGTCTTTCCCGATGCTCCCACCGAGCGCGGTAGCCATCATCTCGAACTATTGACCAACGCTGCTCGTAATGGGCAACGGGCGGCGGTCGTGTTTATCATTCAGCGTTCGCAAGGTGTTGCGTTCGCGCCTGATGAGGCGATCGACCGCGCTTTCAGCCGCGCTTTGCGCACCGCTCGTTCGATGGGAGTCGAGATGTATGCCTATGTCTGCCCCGTGAGTATGACCGGTATGACTCTTGGCCGCGAGGTGCCGATCTTTGCTTCAATCGATGCGGTGCCGCTCGAATTGCGGCGAGGGACATAAATCGTTTGCTTAGCGCCGTAGTTGCTCTGCTAGTACATTGCTGAGCGCCTCATTCAAGACCTGATAGCCGGTGGCATTGATGTGCAAGATGTCGTCCCGGTATTGCTCGGCGACGTACCCGCTCTCGTCAGCCAAGATTGCCGCGCTGTCGAAGATCACCACATCCGGCGCTGCCATCGCCCGGATCGCCTGATTCAACGGTTCAATTGCTGCCTGTATCTGCGCCGTTGCTGGATCGAGCCGCTCAAAGGCGTTGGGGCCAAGTCCAAAGATCGTGGTGAGAATCACCCGGCTGCCGTCGCTGCGCGCTTCGTTCACAATTGCGCTCAGATTGGCGATCGTAGTGTGAATAATGTTCGCTTCCTCATGCCCAAACACCGCGAGCGCCGTTAGATCATTGACACCTACTTGGACAATCACCAGCTTCGGTTTGAGCGGGCTCACGTGCCAGCGGTAGCGTAAGCGCGCTTGGGTACTGGTATGGCCGGACACGCCGCGGTTGACGATGGAGAATCCCGCTGGCGCCGGCCACGCTGCAGCCCGCGAGTCGCCGAACAAGACGATTTGTGCTGTTGTCGTGGGTTCGCTGCCAAATGTGGTGAGACCCAGCGGGTCGAGCCGGACAAGGTGGAAGAGTCGTTCGTAGTGACGCGCCCGTTGCCACGCCCAGACTCCACCCAAACAGATGGCCCCTGCTAAGGCGAGACCAATGATCCAGAGCCGGCGCTCCATGCCGCAACCTCCTTACGACTCATCTGCTAGCACTATGTGATATCTTAAAGGCTAGTTCTCCGCTCACCTCTCCCGCGTCAGTTGAGGAGTGGACAGAACATGTGGTTGAGTATAACCGTTGATCGCAGTGAGATGCCTCAACGCTCGGTTCTACGCTCCCCTCTCCCGCGCCATTGGGAGAGGGGCTGGGGGTGAGGGTACACTGGCGCATCTCAACGCCATCAACCGCATCTACGCGCATAGGTTCTGTCTGCCCTTGAACCCGCGTCAGTGGGAGAGGGGTTGGGGGTGAGGGTACACCGGCGCTTCCGAAAGCCATCAACTACATCTACGCTCGTATGTCCTGTCGGCCCTTAAACGCTCTTCCACCGGCAAGCGCGCTGCACCGATGCTAATGGCGATGCAGGCGACGCTGCTGACGAAAAAGGCGCTGCCAAACCCAAACGGCCCCACGACCAGCGCCCCGATCAGGGGCGCTACGGCCCGCGCTGCCGAGACGATTGAACTGTCAAGGCCGTACACCGCCCCTTCGCTGCCGTTTGCTGTGTACCGCCCTAACAGTGCGCTCAGCGAGGGGGTGATGCCGCCAATCGCGGCCCCGCTCAATGCCTGCAACACTAGTAGTTGCCAGACATTCGTCACTAACCCTTGCGGTGCGAAGGTGAGCCCCGCTAGCAACGCGCTGCCCATCAACACTTGCCGGTGCCCGATCCGGTCGCCGAGCCGTCCGAGCCAGATGGCAGTGGCCGTGCCCGCTGCCGACGAAACGCCAACGATGAGACCGGTGAAGGCGCTGACCGGATCGCCGGTGCTGAGCAGGCTGGCGATGAAGAGGGGCGCAAACGGTAACAAGATCGTCTGCGCCAAGCTGCTCAGAAACCGCATCCCGTAAGCCGGCCCGATGCCGGGAGTGCGCGCGATGCTTAGCCAGCTCTGCACCATACCGGTGTGTTGGCGCTGCGATGTCTCCGGCGCCTTCCCACCTCCGCGCACTCCTACTGTCACTAGGATCCCTGACGCGAGCAAGAGGGCTGCTGTCGTAATGAATGTTGCCCGAAAGCCGAGCGTCTCAGCCATGAGACCGCCAATCAGCGGCCCGGCAGCAGTGCCGCTCCACAGGCCCATCTGTAACGTACCCATCGCAAAGCCCATCCGTTCGCGCGGGGTGACGGTGGCGACCAGCGCATTGGCCGCCGATATGGTGCCGGTAATCATGCCTTGAATCGCGCGCAACAGGGTGAGTTCTTCCGCCGACCGGGCAAATCCCATCAGCAAGAGGATGATCGTGCCGCCGTACATGGCGCGCTCGACCATCAGCTTGTAGCCGAGCCGATCGGCGAGCGATCCCCAGATCGGCGCAGCGATGGCCATCGTCAGCGCCTGTAACGAAAAGACCAACCCGGCCCAGAGCGCCACATCGCCGAATGTGGCCACGCCGAGGTAGGCCACATACAGCGGCAAAAAGGGAAAGATGATTGAAAAGCCGATCGCCGACAAAAATTGGGCGATGAACATGATCCAGAGCGTGGTTTGCCAACGTGTCTGCATGTCGTTACGCTGATGTTGTTACATTGTTTGCGGCAAGACCTGCGTTGCAAACGCTTCCAACCGGTCAAGATCATCCAAATCCAGCCACTGCACCATGATCCGCTCGACCCCCGCCTCGGCGAAGGCGTGAATCTGCTCAGCAACCTCGCCGGCGGCACCCACCAGAATCCCGCGCGCATGCAGGACCGCCCGATCGCGTCCGGCTAGCAGGCGCTTGACTTCCGCGTCATCGCGCCCAAACACCGATCCGATCATCAACGACCGGCGTACTGCTGCGCGCGGTCTGCCGGCGGCGGCCAACAGTTCGTCAAGTTTGGCGTTGAGTTCGGCGAAGCGCGCTGGCGGCACGAAGACCGCGTTCCACTCATCGGCGTATTGCGCGGTGAGGGCAAGGGTGCGCTTTTCGCCATTGCCCCCGATCACAATTGGCGGCCCTCCTGGTCGCTGCGGGCGCGGGAGTAAGATCGCATCGCGCAGTTGGTAATATTCGCCGATCCACGTCACCGGCGTGTCGCTGCGTAACAGGCGCGTGACTACCTCTAGCCCTTCGGCGAAACGTTGGAATCGCTCCTTGACCGGCAGCAAGTCAAAGCCGAACATCGTATGTTCACGCTCTTGCCATCCCGCTCCCAAGCCGAGCTGGAGCCTGCCGCCAGACAGATCATCAACCGCAGCGGCCATCCGCGCCGTAAGCGCCGGGTGGCGAAACGAGACCGGCGAGACCAGCGGCCCGAATTCAATCCGTTTGGTGTGCGAAGCCAGCCAAGCCAGCGAGATCCACAGTTCGAGCGATTCTTTTTCCGGCGGGTTGGCGTTGCTGAAGTGATCAGAGCGGTAAAGACCGGCAAAGCCGAGGTCTTCGGCGGCTTGCGCCAGCCGCTGCCAGCGCGGCCACGTTAGCCCGTTTTGGCCTTCAATCATGAGGGCGATCTCAATCGGCATGCATGCGCTCCTTGTGGGGGGCATAGCGCCGCTATGCCCAATGGGGCAGAGCAGCGCTCTGCCCGTACAATGATGGTATAGTATCAGGGTGCCGCGTGACGGCATCGTTGCTAGTATACCGCGAAAAATAGTTGATGCGTCCATTTTTTGTCTACGGAACGTTAAAGCGGGGACAATCGAATTATGCCCGCCTGTTGGCCGGGCAGACGGTAAGCGAGATGCCGGCTTGGTTGTCCGGCGCAGCGCTCTATACCGCTGGCCCGTACCCGTTTCTCGTCCGGGCGGTTGATCTGGTGCCGCCGGGTTCGACCGTTTTCGGTGAGCTGATGGAAGTGGCGCCGGCTCAGTATCAGCCGGTGTTGGCGCTGCTCGATGAGTTAGAGGATTTTATGCCCGGTCGCGCCGGCAATCTCTATGAGCGGGTTGTCATAACGGTGCAGACCGCGACCAGCCCACGTGAGGCGTGGGTCTATGTCGCTGGCGCCGGCGCTGAAGAGGCGATCCGGCAAGGGCGATTACGGTTAATTGCTGGCGGCATGTGGTGAGCTACCCTGAAGGAGCGATGAAATGGCCCAACGCATTGTCAACGTCGGCTTGGTGCAGATGCGCTGCACCGCCGATCCGGAGACCAATATGGCCGCGGCGGAGGCCGGTATCCGCGCTGCTGCGGCCCAAGGCGCGCAGATCGTGTGTTTGCCGGAACTGTTTCTCTCGCTCTATTTTTGCCAGAGCGAAGATCACGCCAACTTTGCGCTAGCCGAGCCGGTGCCCGGCCCGAGCACCGAACGCCTTGGCAAGCTGGCGGCTGAGTTGGGTGTGGTGATCGTTGCGAGCCTTTTTGAGAAGCGGGCCGAAGGTCTCTACCACAACACGGCGGCAGTGCTCGACGCCAATGGCCGCTATCTGGGCAAGTATCGCAAGATGCACATCCCCGATGACCCGCTCTTCTACGAGAAGTTTTACTTTACGCCGGGTGATTTGGGCTTTAAGGTCTTCAAGACGCGCTACGCCCGTATCGGGGTGCTCATCTGCTGGGATCAGTGGTATCCCGAAGCGGCCCGCCTCACCGCCCTGCGCGGCGCTGACATTCTCTGCTATCCAACCGCGATTGGCTGGCATCCTGCCGAAAAAGCCGAGTACGGCGTCGCCCAACACCAAAGCTGGGAGACCATCCAGCGCTCGCACGGGATTGCCAACGGCTGCTATGTGGTGGGTATCAACCGCACCGGCCACGAAGGTGATCCGTCCGGCGGGATTGAGTTTTGGGGTCAAAGCTTTATCTCTGACCCGTCGGGCACGATCATTGCCCGTGCCCCGGTTGACGAGCCAGCCGTGCTGGTAGCACCGGTCGATCTGGGCAAGATCGATGTGCAACGTACCCATTGGCCGTTTCTGCGCGATCGCCGGATCGATGCCTACGGCGAGCTGACCCGCCGCTATATTGATGAGGAGTAGGGGTAATGGCGACTCCTGCCGAACTTGGATATTTCATGCCTGCCGAATGGGAGCCTCATCAGGCGACGTGGTTGTCGTGGCCGCATAAAGAGGCGAGCTGGCCGGGGATTATCGACCGGATCTGGCCGGTCTATGCGCGCTTTGTCGCCGAGTTGGCCCGCGGCGAGACGGTGCATATCAATGTCAACGATACGGCGATGGCTGAGCAGGTGCGCGCATTTTTGGCCGAGGCCGGCGCGAGCGGCGATATTCGCTTGCACGAGTTCCCGACCAATGACGCATGGTGCCGCGATCACGGTGCGATTTTTGTTCTGCGCAATGGCCCCAATGGGCGCGAATTGGCCGCAACCGATTGGGAGTTCAATGCGTGGGGTGATAAGTACCCCCCCTACGATCTTGATAACCAGATTCCGGCCCGCATGGCCGAATACCTCGGCGTACCGCGCTTCTGCGGCGAGATGGTGCTCGAAGGGGGCTCGATCGATGTCGATGGCAACGGTTTGCTGCTCACCTCCGAGCAGTGTCTGCTCAACCCCAACCGCAACCCGCACCTCGACCGGGCCGCGATCGAGCAACGCCTGCGCGAGCTGCTCGGCGTGCATACGATTCTCTGGCTCGGCGAGGGCATTGTAGGCGATGATACCGATGGCCACATCGACGACATCGCTCGCTTCGTCTCGCCGAGCACGGTCGTCGCTGTCGTCGAAGAGGATTCCAGCGACGAGAACTACCATGCCTTGCAAGACAATCTCCGTCGCCTGCAACTCATGCGCGATGCTGCCGGCAAGCCGCTCACGGTGCTGACCATCCCGATGCCACCGCCGGTGGTCTTCCAAGGCCAGCGCCTGCCGGCCTCGTACGCCAATTTCTACATCGCCAATCACGCTGTGATCGTGCCAACCTTCAACCATCCCAACGATCACCGCGCCTGCGAGGTCTTGCAGCGCTGCTTCCCCGACCGACGCGTAGTTGGCATCGACGCCACCGAAGTGGTCTGGGGGTTGGGGGCGTGGCACTGCCTCAGCCAGCAAGTGCCGGCAACAGGTTAGGATCGTGTGCTCGCCTCCTTACGATCCTCTCGTCCTGTCTGTCATTGCGAGGGCGCGGCGGCCCTAGCGCAGCGCGGGGCCGCCCGACCGCAGCAATCTCCCGCTTCAGCGAAGTGCATGCCTGAACGGGTGTCTCCCGTGCGCGCGAGCTGCGGGGCGAACAGAACATGGGCTCGAGTACAACCATTGATCGCTGTGCGATGCCTCAATGTTCGGTTCTCCGCCACCCTCTCCCACGCCAAGAGGGGCTTGGGGGTGCGGACATACTGGCGCATCGCAAAGCCATCAACCGTGTCTGTGCTCATACGTTCTGTCCGCCCGTGAACCCCAGGGGGAGGGCTGGGGTGGGGCAATCCCTCCGCCTCGTTGATCATTGCGAGCCGCCGGAAGGCGGCGAAGCAATCCTCTGCGAGGATGGAACGAACCCCCTCAGGCATTCCTTCTGCTAAAGTGGGAAATTGCTGCGGGGGCTGTGCGATCTCGCAGTGACAAGCCGTCACGCTCGCGTAATCATAGGGGACGAAACTAACCCGCACTCACCTTACCTTCCTTGCTCAATCACCTCGCGGATGCGATCGTGCGGTTCAATCACCAACACACCGGCGGAACGGGCCACCGGAACCAGTTCCGCCGGTTCGAGCACGCAGAGCAAGGGGTTATCGCCGCCGAGGGTGCTATGATCGGCGGCGCTGAGGCAGAAGAGATCGAACGTACCCATAATATAGCGGGGTAGTTCGAGCACACCACTTGCTCCTGGCGCTAGTTCGATCCAGCGATCCATCGCGGGGATGCTCACCACCATTGCCTCGCTCGCGGTATTGCGGATGGTCAGCGCTGGTTCGTGAGCGGGCGGCAGTGATAGGCTTACTGGTGTACAACCGTTGGCAGCGATGGTAAGATCAATTGCCGGCGATGGCGCAGTGCATGCGCTCTGCAGCATGACGCTTACCGATATGATTGTGAACCATTGGGCAATTTGGCGCACCGCATCCTCTGTAGTTGTCTTGTTTACTGGCACTGCTGAATCACCGGCACGAACACGCGATGCTCAGCATTCGCTAGACCTGCTTCTGCCGCTGAGAGCACCGGCGGCAAATCCGTGCCCCGAACAATGCCGAGCGGCATGTATGACCCTAAGCCGGGAAAGATCGTTCCCAGCCTAGGATTGCCCAACCGGCGGATCAAGATCTCGCTCAGCACCTGCCGGAAGTCGGTCGTAATCTGCAAGTCTTGCCGTTTATCGAGCTGGTCGGGATGCAACCCCGGCCACGTGCCATAGACTTTGCGCCCATTCACATTGCCGCCGAGCACCATCATCACATTGCCGTGCCCGTGATCGGTGCCGTTCGACTGGTTGCGCCCCAACCGGCGGCCAAATTCGCTCAATACCACGATCGTCAGGCGCGAGTGATACGTCGCCAGATCGTTGTAGAACGCACCAATCCCTTGCGAGAGGGTGCCGAGCCGGTCAGGCAGATAGCCGCTGCCATCGCTATTCGCCTGTGATTCGTGTGTGTCCCAGCCGCCGAAGTCGATCGTCGCCACTTGCAAGCCGATCTCGGCTTTGATCAATTGGGCAACCGTCTTGAGCGCATCACCAAAGCTTCCCGATGGATACGCGATACTGCTGGTGGGGTTATAGCTGCCCATATTCCGCATGAGATCGATCACCTGCGTTACCCGCTGACCAGCCGGGGCCAGCGGGTTGATCGCACTACGGTTGTACATCTCGCGGAGCGTGGTCAAGAACGGATAATGCTCATCGGGACGGTTGTAGCGCCAGTGCGTGCTAACAGTGAAACTGCTCGGCGATGTCATTGCGACTGCCGCCGCGTAATTGAGCAACGAAGCCGGTGTAGCAGTGTTAGCTGCCACTGCCGGCAGCAAACTGCTCGCGCCGCCTTGTGATTGCAAGTGGCGCGTAATCCAGCCGCTGCTGGTCGTTTTGTTGCCCGGCGTCCCGCGCTCGATGTAGTCCATCGCATCAAAATGGCTGCGGGTGTCGTCATCTAACCCGCAGGCATGGATGAGAGCCAGATGGCCGCTGTTGTAAAGATCGCGCAGATGCGGCATCTTGCTATTGAGGCCGAAGCTATTCGTGCTGTATGAGGGGTTGTTGGTATCGATGCGCAACGGCGCGTTGGCGCCGCTCAACGGCAGCGCGAGCGATCCGCGCGCCGTACGGTAGTAGCTGTCGTCGTAGGGGCTTAGCAGGCTGAGGCCGTCGCAACCGCCACGCAGAAAGATTTGCACAAAGATCTCATTGGTCGCTTGCGGTTGGGCCGGCTCGGCGAAGGCCAAGTGTCCGATCCGGGCCGCCGCCATCGCGGCGATCGCAGCGCTACAACCCATCAGAAACTCGCGGCGTGTCCATTGCATCGTAGTGTTCTCCTTGGATGGGCGCTGCTTACCGCAACCAGAATTCGGGACTCATCGCCAACAGTTGCACCATCGTGTTGATCCGATCACGCACCGCTTCAGCGCTGCCCCAATCGGGTGCGCCGCGCAACGGTTGCGGCGGCTGATTCGGATCGCCGCTTTGGGCAAGGAAATTAATCAGGAGCATGCGCAGATCGCCGGTTGGCGTGTATGTTAGCATCCGCTGGAGCCAGAAATCAACAACCCCGGCGCACGACAGGCCGGCAGGAGTTTGGCCCACGATATCGATGCCAACGTTCCCGCCCCACGATTGGGGGATGGTGTAAAAGCAATTCCACGATCGCAGCAGTGCATTAGTGTTGGCCCAATACTCGGCCCGATCGGGATGGCCGGTCGGCGTATCCCACCCAAACAGGCGGTGACCGGTTTGATCAACGTTCCAGAACAGACTCTGCCAATAGTTGCCTCTAGTGGCATCCCCATTGACCGAAGCGACATCACTTGGGAGATTGGCATTTGTGGCCCGCAAGAAGGCCCAAATTGCTTCCAATGGCCGGCGCACTTTGCTCCCAAAGGTGTTCTTGGCCTCCGGCGACAGCAAAATTGTCTCCACTACGCGCCGGATCTGGTCGGGCGAGTCTCGATGTTGCATCCAGACCGTAGAAGCGGCACTGATGAGCGCCTCAGGCGGGTTGTCGGCTACCAGCCGCTGGCAGAGCTTTTTACACAGGTGACGCCCTGTGCCGGGGTGATGGGCCACGAGGCGCAGTGCAGCCTCGCCGTCGCGTTGCGCGCCATTGTTGAAGGGGAAATTGGGCGCCGGCGGGATGCCGGGAAGCGGCGCTGGCGCGAGTACCGTTTTCGGAAAGTTGTCGTGCCACGCTTCCATCAGGTAAAACGCGCTAGTGTTCGGTCTCCCATCGCGCCCGTTGGCGATCGTCCAACCGGTCAGGCAACGTGCCGCTTCGTAAACGTCGTAGTCGATGTACGCTGCGGCAAACCGTTCGCTGCCGTATTCGACGACCGGAATGTTTTCGCGTTGGTCGTAGAACTTGAGATAATGATCGCTGCCGAGCGTGTGTAACTCGAAGAGTTCGCGAGCAAAGTTTTCATTGCCGCCCTCGCCGCCACCCGCTTTGTTGCTCACATTGTCGAGGTAGTACATCATTGCTACGCTCTTGGTGATATCGAGCAACATCGCGTTAAAATTGCCGAGGGCATGGGTGCGGATGATCCGGTCATAATCTGGCCACGTCGCGGCAATGTTCGAGTCGGAGTCGGCCCGCACATTGAAGTGGTTGTGCCAGAAATCGACCATCACCTCAAAGAGCTGCCGCCGGCTGTATACTGCCCGAATCCACGTTGCCACCCGCACCTCATCATAGGGGCGCATCCGTTCCGCCCAAGCTAAATCGGGTACTACCCGATTCTGCCAGAGCGATTCGCGGGAAGCGTTGAGCCAATTCAGCGAGCGGGTTTCATTCATCGTCTGATTGTTGTGCGTGTAGCGGATTTTGAGTTGGGTTGTGGCGAGCCGGTTGGCGCAGGGGGTATCATCAATAGCCGCGGGGTTCAGTTGCTGGCGTACCCAATTGTCAAACCGCTCTTCGTCATTGCTTCCCGGAGTAGCATCGTACATCGCCATTAGTTCAGGACTTGGGCCGAAGGCCAAACGACGCATAGCGATGGTACGGAGCGAAGCAGGCTGAATGTACGAACAAGCGGCAGCCGATGGGGCGGGTGTTCCTATTGCGGCAAAGCCAGCGGTGACCAATCCGGCTAGCAATATCGCGCCGCTTTCGAGGACATCGCGTCGGGTAAGTTCCATGAGCTCTGATCCTGATTACGTGGAGGAAATTGCGGTTATTGCCTTTATGCGCTCACACGAATCGGTATTCAAGATTACACCTTACAATATTGTAATCTTAATTCAAGAATACCGAAATCACCTGAAGGTACTATTTTTATGATAGGAAGCGCATACAATCCGTCCTCAAGGTACGTTCGTGCTGGTATTCGCGATCGCTCATCAAGAACGTTTGCGCGCTGGTTGCGGACAAAAATTTGCGCTTTCCCTATGGCGTTTACGCCAGCATGAGCAATGCTGGCAGTAGAGCGCTCAGTTAGTGGGAAAGGTATTGGCTGCGGTGCAACCTTATCGCAGCGAAGTCCGGGTTTCGCTGCGATAAGGCGCTCGCCGGCGCGCGGGCGGCGAAAAACACAACCCCCTAGCCTACTGGCTAGGGGGTGAGAGCGTTGGCACCTGAACAGGCACGCGTGG
>NZ_DAOUDC010000058.1:0-9758 GCF_034431535.1 Chloroflexus sp.
GGGCAGTGCGATGCTCTGCCCGCGCGCACGGCTCGCGATGACAACGGAGGAACGGGGGGGAGCCCTCCTAGTGTTCCGCTACGCCAACGCCATCGCTCGTGGTACTATGTCATAGCGCGGGTAGGTTATGCCCGCAGCAATCCTCGCGCGAGATTGCTGCCGGTAAGCGATTAACTAGCGCCAACGTGTTTCGTAAGCAACGCGCCTTGCCTGCGGGATTAACTTGTCATAATAACGTAGACTCTGCCAACACGGCCTCCAATCCTGTGGCGCTTGTTGGCGGCTCCGCCAACCGCTGCCGCGATCTGATCACGAGAATGCTATGAATACCATCGAATGCCACCGTCTCACCCGCCACTTTGATCGTCTGGTGGCCGTTGCCGATCTCGATCTGGCGATTCCAGCGGGGACGATCTTTGGGTTTCTTGGCCCCAACGGCGCCGGTAAGACGACGACGGTGCGCATGTTGTGCGCCTTGATCGCACCGTCGAGCGGCACCGCCCGGGTGGCAGGGTTTGATGTGCAAACCCAAGCCGCTGCGGTGCGGGCCGCGACCGGTATCTTGACCGAAACTCCCGGTTTGTACGATACCCTCAGCGCGATTGAGAATTTGACCTTTTTCGCCCAGCTCTACGGTCTCTCGGCGACGCAAGCCGCCGAGCGCGCTGCCCACTATCTGCGGTTGTTTGAATTGTGGGAACGACGCAACGATCCGGTCGGCGGTTTTTCTAAAGGCATGCGCCAGAAGTTGGCGATCGCGCGTGCCTTGCTCCACGATCCGCCGGTGGTCTTTCTTGATGAGCCGACCGCCGGTCTCGATCCGGCTGCGGCGCGGGCGGTGCGTGATGTGATTAAGACGCTGCGCGCCGGCGGGCGCACGATCTTTCTCACCACCCATAATCTGGCCGAGGCTGATGAGTTGTGCGATTTGATCGGCGTCTTTCGTACCCGCCTGATCTCGCTTGATACTCCGGCTAATCTGCGTTCTCGCCTGTTTGGAAACAGTGTTCGAGTAGTGCTGTCCGGCCCAGCCGAGCCGTTCGTACCGGTGGTGCGTCGTTTACCATTCGTTGTCGATGTTACCGCCGGTGAGCGGGAGCTGTTGGTGCGTCTTCCTGATCCTGATCAACATAACCCGGAATTAGTGCGAACCCTGGTTGCTGCCGGTGCCGATATTTGTTATCTCGAGCCGTTTACGCCTTCGCTTGAGACGATCTACCTCGAGTTGATGCAGGACACGGTGACACCTGCTGCCTGATCGTTATGCTGTGGCATCCTCGTGAGTTACCTCCCGTATCGTGCGGGGCCGGGCAACGACAGGAGTTGTACCTATCTCCTATCGGTTATCTGTGAGTTGCTTATGCTGAATTGGGAGCGTATTTCCGTCATTATCGCCAAGGAATGGCTCGAACTGCGCCGCTCGCGTGGTTTGTGGTTGAGCATCTTGGTACCGCCGATACTCCTTCCGCTCGTTTCACTTGCGTTCATCTTTGTGATGGGTCCGGTGCCCGATACTGCCGAGATACCTGCTGCGGTCGTCGATCCGACGTTGACCAATCTTCGCCTCGAAGCGTTAGCACAGGTGATTTTCGGGAGACAGTTTTCAACCCTCTTTCTACTCCTGCCGATGGTTATCCCAAACGTGCTCGCTTCGTACAGCATCGTGGGTGAAAAGAATCGGCGTACCCTTGAGCCGTTGCTCGCCACCCCTATTTCGGTTGCTGAGCTGCTGCTGGGGAAGGTGTTAGCGACAATCCTTCCCGGTATTAGTCTTACGTGGTTGTGCGCCTTGATCTTCGCTGCCGGCTTGGTTTTCGTAGCCTTCGACCCGATCGTGCCGCGATTAGTTCTTCATTCGGGTTGGTTGATACTGCTTGTACTGTCTAGCCCGTTACTAGCCCTGATCTCGGTTGCGCTGACGGTGATGGTCTCGGCGCGGGTGAACGATCCGCGCAGTGCGCAGCAGATTGCCGGCGTGCTGATCGTGCCGGTGATGTTGCTCTTCTTCGGCCAGATGCTGGGGCTGTTTGTACTCGATCCGGCGGTGGCGCTGCTCTTCTCGCTGGTGTTGGCATTGATTGCAGGTGGTTTGCTGTGGCTAGCAACCCAAGCCTTTCAGCGCGAGAAGATTCTCACGTGCTGGCGCTGATCATCCTTGCACAACGGGGTATAATTGACCCAAACATTCGTTGAGGGTGGCCTATGAGCGCAACCAGCCTGCCTATGTATGAGGTGCTGACATCGCAACCGCCTGATCTGATCGGCGCGTTGCGCGAGACGATTCCATCGATCGGTATGCTGATCGATGCGCTGGAACACCAGTCTGATCCGGTGATGCGCCTAAGCTTGTTGCGGCAGATCGGTACCGAGTGGCATGCCTGCGGCGGTTTGGCCGAGGTGCTGACCGAGCTGGGGTTGCATCTGGCCGCCCGCTTGCCAATGCCGCAAGGGGTGGTGGTCAGCGAATTGTTGCTCGCGTTTGGCGCTGCCCAAGAAGAACAGCGCACCCGCGAATGGGAAGCGCGGCTGGTCGAACGCGCCGACCAGCTCGATGGTCTCCACCGGATTATTTCCGCCGCCAATTCGACCCTCGACCTCGATACCTCGCTACAAACCGTGGTCGAGACGGTGGCGCACGTGATGAACGTCGAAGTCTGTTCGATCTATCTCTACGACAAGCACCGCGATGATCTGGTCTTGCGCGCGACCCATGGCCTGAATCGGGCGGCGGTCGGGCAGGTGGTGGCCCGCTTGGGTGAAGGCGTGACCGGTTGGGCGGCCCAACTCGGTTATCCCGTTTCGGTGAGCGATGTCTATAAAGATCCGCGCTACCACCGCGAGCCGCAACTCGGCGAAGAGATTTTTCGCTCGATGCTGGCGGTGCCGATCGTGCTCTTTTCGGCTGAGCGGTTTCAGTTTAGCGCCGATAAGTTGCAAGGCGTAATTACGGTGCAGACGATCGCGCCGCGCGATTTTACCCAAGAAGAGATTTCGTTTGTCGAGATGGCTGCCGGCGAATTGGCCTTCTTCATCGCCAACGCCCAACTTTACCAGCAGACCGATGAACGCCTGCACCAGAAGTTGCGCGAGCTGACCACGCTCCAACAGGTTTCAAAATCGATCGCCGAGCAGATTGGTTTACACGATGTGCTGAATCTCATCGCTGAAAAGGCGGTCGATTTGTCGAAGGTCGATCGGGCGACCATCTTTCAAGTCGGCGAAGATGGCAATCTGAAGCTGGTGGCTAGTTATGGCGGCGAAGGCGATGGCGTGCGTGACCTGATTATTCAGACGGTGCGCGATGGCCGTCCGCTGGCCGTGATGAACGCCTATCAAGATGCGCGCTTTCCGCAGTTGCCTGAGGTGGCGCGCCGCGAGAACTTCCATTCGCTCTTCTGTATGCCGTTGCGCGCCCGTGGCCGCACGATCGGCGGTATCTGTCTCTACCGCAGCGAGCCGCACTTGTTCGATTACGAGCAGGTGCGGCTCCTTAATACCTTTGCCGACGAAGCGGCGATCGCCATCGAAAATGCCCGGCTTTACGAAGAGAGCCTGCGTGCGTTGCGGGTCAAGTCAGCCCTGCTCAAAGAGATGCACCACCGTGTGCGCAACAATCTGCAAACGATTGCCGCCCTGTTGTCGATGCAGTTGCGCCGGCTTGACCCCGCTAGTCCCGGCGCGAAAGCGTTGCGTGAGAGCGCTGCCCGCATTCAAGCTATTGCGGCCATTCATAATTTGCTGTCGCGTGATGATATCGGCGTGACGACGGTTGGCGCCGTTGCCCGGCAAGTGATCGAGAACGTCCAGACCCCCCTGATCGAGTCTGATGTGCGGGTTGAGTTTGCCATCCTTGGCGATGAGGTGCGAATTGGCTCACGCGATGCGACCATATTGGCGTTAGTCATTAACGAGTTGATTGATAATGCGTTGACGCACGGGCTTGCCGCCGAAGGTGGCCGGATCGAGGTAGAAGCGGTGCTTGAGCAAGGGCAGGTATTTATGGAAGTGCGCGATGACGGCCCGCGCCATCCGCCGCCGTCACCGCGCCCCAGCAGCGGGTTGGGCCTGCAAATTATCGAAACGTTGGTGAAGAGTGATCTGGATGGATCGTTCAATTTGATCCGTGACGAAGCCGCCGGTTGGATGCGGGCGCAGGTGCGGTTCCCGCAGCGGATCGTTGAAGACGATCGCATCGATGTGTAACCCTGCTGTAGGGACGCACGGCTGTGCGTCCCGCTATCGTAGTGCAACCAAGGAGCAATTGTGGAACCCACAATCTGGGCATGGATTGCCTTCCATGCAGTTGTCTTCTTCGTATTAGCCCTTGATTTGGGGGTGTTCCACCGCCGTTCGCACCGGGTTTCGGCGCGTGAAGCCGGTCTCTGGACGTTGGTGTGGATTTCGCTTTCGATGGCGTTTAATGGCCTGATCTGGCTTTGGCGCGGCCCTGAAGACGCGCTGAATTTTCTCACCGCATATTTAGTCGAATATTCACTGAGTGTTGATAATATCTTTGTGTTTGTATTGCTGTTCGGCTACTTTCGCGTGCCGCCGCAGTATCAGCATCGCGTGCTCTTTTGGGGCATTCTCGGCGCATTGTTGATGCGCGGTTCGATGATTTTGCTCGGCGCGGCATTGATTGAACGGTTTCAGTGGATTCTCTATTTTTTCGGTGCATTTCTGTTAGTGACCGGTGTGAAGCTCTTCTTTCAAGACGATGATCCCGCCGTCGATCCGCAGCAGAATCCATTGGCCCGCTTGGTGCGCCGGTTTCTGCCGGTGACGGCCGAGCTGCGCGGCGACCGCTTTTTTGTGCGTGAAGAGGGACGACTCAGCGCAACCCCGCTCTTGCTGGTGTTAGTGATCGTAGAAAGTACCGATTTGCTGTTTGCGGTTGACTCGATTCCCGCTATCTTTGGCATCACCCACGATCCGTTTATTGTCTATACCTCGAATATCTGCGCCATCCTTGGCCTGCGCTCGCTCTATTTTCTGCTGGCGAGCTTTATGCGTGCGTTTTATTACCTTCGCTTCGGGCTTGCGATTATCTTGTCATTCATTGGGGTCAAGATGCTCACCCCGTTGGTTACCGGTTGGTTTCTCGGCGGCCATGGGTTGCACATTCCCACCACCGTCTCGCTTGCGGTGATTGTGGTAACGTTGCTGGTCTCGGTCGCAGCATCGATCATCCGGTCGCGGCGATTGGCCGCTGCGGCCGATTAGCACCGGAAGGAGCTTGGTTATGCCCGATTTTCCCACCGAAGGCTCGCCGCCCTTTATCAACCGTATGTTGACCATCGCCGAGTGGCGTGATTACGTGACCAAGTACGATTTTGGCCGCCTAGTGCCCAGCCGGTTGGTGCTGCACCACACCTATCGTCCTGACGAGACGACGTGGCGTGGCTTGACCACCATGCGCGGGATTCAGAAGTTTTATGCCGGCAAAGGTTGGACGGCCGGGCCACATATCTTTACCGGCCCCGATGGCATCTGGCTGGCGACGCCGATGTCGCAGATCGGCATTCACGCCGGCACCGGCAATGGCTCGCTGGCGCAGGGCTGGTATTCGATCGGCTTGGAGATGGTTGGTTATTTCGATAAGGTGTTGCCGTCGGGAAAAGTCTGGGAGCATTCGGTCGCCGTGATGGGCGAACTCTCGCACCGGCTCAAGATTCCGCCGCGCCAACTCATCTCGTTCCACCGCGACTACACCAATCAGAAGAGCTGCCCCGGCTGGGCCGTCACTAAAGAATGGGTCTGGTCGCAAGTCGAAGCCTATCTGAATAATGCCGCGCCGCCGCCAGCGCCGCCTCTCGGCCCGATTGGCACGCCGACGCCTGATGATGAACTGTTGATCGAGACCTTGTTGGAAGAGGGTTATAAGCATAAAACCAACGGTCAAGGCTACAATGCCGATTGGGCCTTCCATCAGTACGCGCTTGAGCACAAGTTGGGCATGCCGATGGGGCCGAGCGCGCGGATGACGTTTGACGGCAGGGTTTACAATTACCAGCCCTTTGCGCGCGATACCCTCTACTGCGAGGTGCCGAATTGGGGTGATGTCAAGACGCTGAGCGACTTGCTCGGCGGCAGTATTCCAACGGGCGGCTTGGGCCGCGCCCTACTTGATGCGACCTATCGAGCCGGTGGTTCGCCCTTCCGACCTGATTGGGCCTTCCACCAGTACGCTGTGGCCCGTAAGCTGGGGCCGCCAGTCGGCCAGAGCGCCCAAATCACGGTTGACGGCAAACAGTATGCGTATCAGGCGTTTGCGGTTGATACCCTCTACAATCTGGTGCCCAATTGGCAAGATGTTCGCCAGTTGAGCCAGATCGGCGCCGCGACCGATCCGGCGACGGTGCGCCTGCGCGATGCGTTACTCACCGAGACGTACAAGCAAGCCGGTACGACGTATCGTCCCGATTGGGCCTTCCACCAACTGGCCCGCCAGTGGGCGATTGGCGTGCCGCTGGCCAATAGCTATCAAATCACGCTCGAAAAGACGACCTACGCCTTGCAGCCGTTTGCGCTCGACGTGCTCTACAATGTGGTGCCGAAGTGGAGCGAGGTGAAGCGCCTAAGCGATTTGGCTCGCCAGCATGGGATGCCGGTGCTCGGCGCGGCAATGCCTGCGCCGGTGTTAGCCGTGCGCAGCGCCGAGAGCACGCCGCCGTCCGACGGCGGGTTCAGTATTACGCAGGTTGCGCCGCCGGCAATGGCTTTTGGCGAACGCGGCGGTGAGCCGGTGAGCATGGTGGTGCTGCACGCGATTCCCGGCCCGGCGGAAGCGACGATCGCCGCTATGACCGATTTCAACGCCCGCTTTGCCACCCATTACCTGATCGGTCTCGATGGCCGCATCTACCGGCTAGTTAATGAAGCCAAGGCGGCATGGCATGCCGGGTTTGCCACCAGCGGCGGCACCCGCTACAATCTCAACCGGATCAGTATTGGCATTGCCCTTGAGCGTCCGGCAGGATGGCCGGCGACGCGCGACGTCGGCGATACCGATGCGCAGGTGCGCGCTTTGCGCTGGCTGCTGCGCCAGCTCGATGCCCGTTACCGGCTCGATCCCGATGCGATTGTGCTCTGGTCGAGTCTGGCCGGCAGCGATGAAGAGGCGTTGGCCGGATTGCCGCTTGGTGCGTTGCGCGAGGCGTTGATGGGGTAGACCGGGTGCGCGTTTGATGCAGAGGGGTGCCGGGCGGTGATGCCCTCTGCAGAGCTAACCAAGCAGCTCCGCTCAGAAAGGCTGGCTATGCAGACCATCGTGAACCGTACTGTTGCTCGCATCGTTGCCCTGCGGTTCTGGTCGATTCTTTGGGTGTGGATCGCTATGCTGGCTTTCACCGGCTGGCCGGTATCGCCGGCGCGCGCCCAAGCCAAAGTGGTTGGTAATGGCACGCCGGCTAGTTGCACCGCCGCAGCGTTGGCGGCAGCAGTTGCCGGCGGCGGCGAGATTAGCTTCAATTGCGGGCCTAGTCCGCACACCATTACGCTCGCTTCCCCGTTGACCATCACCGCGCCACAGACGATCATCGATGGCGGCGGACGGATCACCTTGCAAGGCAATAATAGCCGGTTGATTGACCACTACACCACCGGTCTGATTGGCGCTAGCCGACTCGAACTGCGGAACCTGACCCTCATTGGCGGCAGAGCCAGCGGTGGCGGCACCGATGAATCGGCCGTCAATGGCAGCGGCGGCGCGATCCGGAGCTACTTCGCGGCGGCGAACCCTGCGTTTACCCCAACGTTGGTGATCGATCGCGTGACCTTCCGCGATAATCAAACGATGCTCACCTCGGTACCGTCTGGCCGCGATGCTTACGATTACGGCGGCGGCGCGATCTATAGTCGCGGCGGCGCCGTGATCATTGCCAATAGTCGGTTTGAAGGCAATCACGCCCACAACGGCGCCGGTGGTGCGATCCACCTGTTGCAGAGCAGTTTGTCGGTGGAGGATACCGTCTTTGTGGGTAACACCGCCATCGGTGCCCGCCCGCAAGATAGCTTTGGCGGCGCGATTTCGGCTGATGGCTTGGGCGGCGCTAACCGCCGTTTGCGGGTGGTGCGTTGCCTCTTTCAAGAAAACCAAGCCTACAATTCTGGCGGCGCGATTCACGCCAATATGTACGAAGACAGCAGCGGCCTTGAGGTGATTGATAGTGCATTCCTTAACAACGCGGTGATCGGCGGTAGTCGCGGCCAAGGCGGCGCGATCGGCGGCGGCGGATCAGCCAATGGCTCCGGCACTGGCAACCCTAGCGTGTTGATCAGTGGCAGCCTGTTTCACGCCAACCGTGCCCGCCGCACGCCGGGGGCTGATGGCAATCCACGGGAAGATGGCTCTGGCGGCGCAGTGGCGTTTCCCCAGCAAGTGATGCTGCGGATCGTCAATTCCACCTTTGTCGCGAATCGAGCAGAGGGCGATGGTTTCAACGCGAACGGCGGCGCACTCTACGTCATCAACAACCAGCTAGCGCCGTTCATCATCGAAACCAGCACTTTTGCCAACAACTACGCCGGTTGGGTAGGCGGCGCGATCAGCCATTCCGGCAATGGCAGCGTCAGCAATAGCCTTTTTGCTTATAACGCCGCTCGCAACGGCGGCAATGGCTGGAACATTCAGCAACACTGTTCGCGCGAGCTGACCCACGATGGTCGTAGTTTGCAGTACCCGCCGCGCTTGACCGGTGCGAATTTCTGGAATGATGTCACCTGTTTTGCCGGTAAGAGCGCGCCTAACCAAACCAATGACCCGCAGTTTCGCGATCCCATGCTGCGTGCGCTGGCCAACAACGGCGGGCCAACCCAGACGATGGCGATTCCCGCCGATAGCCCAGCCCGCGATGCCGGCGCTGCCTGTCCGGCCACCGATCAACGCGGCGTCGCTCGCCCGCAACTCAATGCCTGCGATCTAGGGGCATTTGAATTGCAAGTGCCGTTGATTGCCACGCCGCCGATGGTGGCGCGTAACCAACCGTCGCCAGCGCTGCTGCTCTACGGGGTTGATTTTACTGCGGCGACCCAAGTCTTTGTGAACGACCAGCCCCGTTCCACTGTCTTCATCAATAGCCAGACCTTGCGTGTCGTGCTTACGCCGGCTGATGTTGCCGATGTTGGTCTGCTTACTATCAGTCTGAGCGGGCCGGGGAGCGTTGTTGGCACGGCGCAGGTGCGGGTGATGGCGCTCGTCTCACACGTCTATATCCCCTTGGCATTGCGTCCATAACTTTTCTTTTCCTGCCGAACGTTCACCTGTATTTAACATTCTCTTAACAATTCAATGATACGTTCTTAACCCGCACCCTGTATCGTATGCGTGCAAGCGTCGCTCTCTGCATCCTGTCAGAGTGTCGCACCATGACGTGTTATGAGCCGGGCAGACATTCTGCCAAGTTAGGGTGTGCTTGCAGTTTGCAGATAGTAGAGGTGTAAGGAGAAACGAAACGTATGGTAGGTAATGCGAAACGGTGGATCTACGGCCTTATGCTCATGACGCTGCTCATTCCAATGATCGCAGCGTGTGGTGGACAACCGGTAGCCCAGCCAACGGCAACGCCGGCCGCCCAGGCAACAACAGCACCGGCTCCAACGGCAGCGCCGGCCGCCCAGGCAACAACAGCACCGGCTCCAACGGCAGCGCCGGCCTCTGAGCTGGCTACGCTCAGTGGTGATATTCTGATCGACGGGTCGTCAACGGTCTATCCGGTGACGGCGGCGGCGGCGGAGGAGTTTGCCCAGAAAGCGCCGAA
>NZ_DAOUDC010000059.1:0-9855 GCF_034431535.1 Chloroflexus sp.
GCGCCTTAGCCCCCCTTGTACGGGCACAGCTCGCTGTGCCCTACATCATCATGATATGATCCCTACTACCACCGCCATCACCACAAACAACGCCAACACCGCCGCCAACGCAATCCGTTCCCAATTCCACAACGAAATCGTACTCACCAAGGTGTCATCTGGCCCGATAAGGTACAACTCGCATTCTTGCTCATCAAGCAAGCCATTGATCTGCGTCACCATCGCGCCCTTGATCTGCAACAATGCCCGCAATGGCCGCCCCTGCTCGCCGGCTTCTTTGCTCGCCTTTTCGATCAACGCGCTCAACGGCCCGGCGCTGTGCCAATGGCTATCGTACAGGTCAATCTCCGCCTCGTACACCTTGCGCGCGCGCTGGCGCAACAGTGCTTGCACCTTCGGCGGCAAGCCCTCGCTATCATCATTATTCTCATGCGCGATCGCTTTGCGCGACCAACGAAACACTTTCTCTTCGACTAAATTGCCATTGCCGGCGCACTTGTCGCAGCGAACTTTCCCATACCCTCGGCATTGAGGACACGTCTGCTCGACCGACTCAGGCTCGCCCCGCTTTTCCCGCGGCTTGATCATCCCTTTGCCTTGGCATTGCGGGCACTGGATTTGTCCCGAACCGTGGCAGTCGGGGCAGGTAAAGAACCGCCGCGATCCCGGTAAGACCACCTCGCCGCCCGCTTCCGAGGCAAAATCCTTTGGCGGCGGTAATTGCGTCTTCCACACATCAAGCGCCGGTTCAGCGATCGGTCGTTCATCGAGCTGCATCGGGCGAATCTGCGGCTTCGGCAACGTGCGAAACTCGTACAATACCTTCAGTTCGTAGAAGTAGATGTTATAACTGGCAATCGACTCAAACTCGATCAGTTGGCCAAGCGATTGGCGGCGAAACGGCTTTTGCCGGCTCCAGCGGTTGAGCCATTTGCGCAAATAATCGCGCCGGTGGAGGTGATCGGCCCGCTTGCGCGATTCGGTGAGGAAGTCGTTGAACTGCTCGGCGAGATCCGATAACTCGGCGGTTAACGCTAATTCGAGCGGATTGTCAAACCACTCGGCGTACGTTTCCCACCGTGACTCCTCCATGTCGTTTGTGGTCTGGTCAAGCAAGGTGCGTAATGCGAGCCTAAGTGCATTCGCTGCTGCACTGGCGAACGGAAAGCGCAAGTTCGGCTGCGGCGAGAGCATCCGCAACAGCACCCGTTCGGCTAGCGCCAGCGCCGGCGGTTTGCCGGCCAGATCAAGTTCCACGATCAGGCCGCTCGGCGGCAATTCACCGCTGAGCAGATGGTAGGCAACCGCCCCCAGACTGTAGATATCGAGCGCCGGATGCGCCTCGGTCTGGGCAAGGTGCAACTCAGGCGCCGAGTAAGGGGTCAGATATTCGGCCTCGCTCAACGTGCTCAGATCGAGCGGCGTATCGGGCGCAGCCGCAAGACTGAGGTTGGTCAGATAGGCATTGCCCTGCTGCGTGACCAAAATGTTGGCCGGCTGCACGTCACGATGCACCACCTTCTGCTCGTGCAGGTAATCAATGGCGGCGGCGATCTGGCTAACGATCCGCATGGCGAGCGCTAAATCGGGTGTGCCTTCGGCCAGTATATCGCTCAGCGGGCGAGCATCGATATACGGCGTCACCATGTAGTCGCCGTAGCGATCGTCATGGCCGGCGTCGATCACCGGCAACAGGTGCGGGTGGCTGAGGCTGGCCGCTAACCGGGCGGCAAGTTGAAACCGGCTGTTTGAGATCCAATCGTGGCGACGCAAGATCGCGACGTACACTGGCCGGTTGAGCGTCTGGTGCGTGGCACGGTAGATGATCGATAGCTCATCTTGCCCGACCTGTTCGTGTAACCGGTAGTCGCGCAATTCAAGGTCGTTCGTGTCATTAGATCGCCGTTCGCCGCGGATGGTGGGGCGTGGTGTACTCATAGCCACCTCAGCTTAAGGTTGAGAATCGCCGCACAAAACGTCAAGAATATGATTTCAAGCCCATCGTGATACTATTGCGAGCGAATTGCCGGGCAACGCTCGGCCATTGCTATCCAATGCCATCACTACCGGGCATGGACATTGTCGCTTGATGATGTTTGTGGTTGCGCGACCAATCCATTTCTGTTTCTCGAACCAGACGATGATGGTGATGCGCTTCCCTCGTGCAACGCTACGACCATTCTAATCAGAACATTTGTTTGCATTTATTGTACCGCGCCTGTCAATGACATGCGCCTCTGCGCAACGGTCTCGCTGCTCAAGGATGCCCTTACAGTAACCAAATTGCTACTGAGGGTAGCCGCCCATCCCGCACCGAAACCATTCCCTGATCGCCGTTCGCGAGCTGACAGTAACCAAATTGCTACTGAGGGTAGCCGCCCATTCCCTTTTTCTGCACTGCGTCATTGCTATACTAAAGCTGTGCCGTTTGGCGGTGGGCTGCCTGAGAGATTGGACATGCGATGCCGTACATCCATGTCCTCCCTGCCAGTCAGGATCTCTGCCTCCCCAATTTCTGCCCCACGCGGCAAGGTGTCTGCCGCTTCCTCGCGCTTGCCCCTTGGCCCGCCGTCCGGTGTACGGCCCCCGCTTAGGGGGCCGTTACTGTTTCGGTTGCCGCCGGCGGCGCCACACCTTCGCGCAACAGCTTCAATGCCCAATAGAGTTGCGCATCGGCGCAACTGTCCTCCGCTGGCCGGTCAGGTACGCACGGCGCTGCATATTCCGCTTCGTTCGACGCCGGTACCACATGCTCTGGCGTAATCCCAACTCCATTAATCGCCTCGCCCTCCGGCGTAATCCAGCGCGCAATCGTGATCCGCACGCTGCTGCCATCGCGCAACGTGTAGATGTTTTGCACCGATCCCTTGCCAAAAGTCTGCTCGCCGAGCAATGTCGTGTTTGGTCGCTCATCGCGCAACGCGCCCGCCACTACCTCGGCGGCGCTGGCCGATCCGCCATTCACCAATACCACCATGGGAATGCCATATAACTGCCGATCGGCAGGCGCCACTATCGTGCGCAATTCTTTGTTCACACCGCCGCGCTCCTCTTCATAGAGCGCAACACCGTCGTAGAACCGGCCCAAGACCTCGCGCGCCGTGTTCAGAAAGCCGCCATTGTTATTACGCAGATCAAGCACAATCGCGCGCGGTTGTTGCGGGCGGAGTTCGGCGATGGCTTGGTCAAGGAGTTCGGTTGTGCTCGCTTTGAACTCGGTGATCTGGATGTGCGCGATCCCGTCGGGCAAGAGGGCGCTATTAACGGTGATGAGCGGGATGGCGGCGCGAGTGATGGCGACGGTAAAAACGCTGTCGTCAGCAGGCCGGCGGATGGTCAAGCGCACTACGGTTCCTGCCGGACCGCGAATCAGGCTTACTGCGCGCGCGCTGGCGTCACTGTCGCTGAGACCGGCAATTAGCTCGGCCAGCGGTTGGTCGTCTACCGCGACGATGATATCACCCGGTTGCAAGCCAGCTTGTTCGGCGGGTGAATTGCGGATCGGACGGTCAATAATAATCTGGCCGTTTTCCACCCGCAAATAGGCCCCAATGCCCTCGAAGCGCCCTTCCATCGATTCGCGGTTTTGTTGCGCCTCTTCCGGTTCTTGGAAGTAGGTGTAGGGATCGTCGAGCGTTGCCAGCATCCCGCGAATCGCGCCATACACCATGCGCTGGCGGTCGATTGCTTCGGGTTGGTAGAAATTCCCCTCCACCAGATCCCACACATCCCAGAAGACGGCAAATTGCTGGCGCCGGTCGCCGGGGGTGAGCAGCCGCGCGTCGGCATTCGAGACGCCAGTGATGAAGACATCAATCGGCGAGACGCCGACAATCCGCCCGGTGATCCAACCGCCAAGGAAGGCAACTGCGATCACGGCCACCCATTGCGTGATTTTGCCGATAATGGCCCAAGCCCGTTCCATGAAACAGCCTTTTCTAGCTGTGAAGTGCGTATTGCAGCATCGCTAACGCTGCCAGTGGTGCGGTTTCAGCGCGCAAGATGCGCGGCCCCAGCGAGACGGCATGCACCCCATGCTCAAGCGCCATCTCCCGCTCGGCCGGATCAATACCGCCTTCCGGCCCTGAGAAGATCGCGATCCGGCGTGCTGCTGCACGGGTGCTGACCACATCTCGCAGATGGATGCTCGCCCGTTCATCGAGCAAGATGGCCAGATCGGCGTTGACGCTCTCTGCCAGCGTCGCAGCAAATGGTTGGGGCGCAGCGACAGCCGGAATCCGGCCCCGCCGCGATTGCTCAGCAGCTTCAGTGGCGATCCGTTGCCAACGGGCCAGCCGGCGCTCGTCAGCCCGATCACTAGGCAGCGAGCGGGCAAACGCCACCGGCACGATCCGGCGCGCGCCCAATTCTACCGCTTTTTGCAACGCCCATTCAAACCGCTCTGGCCGGATCAAGGCCAGATAGAGGTCGAACGCAACCGCTGGCTCGCCGCCGGCGTGGCAACGAGCCATCACCTGACCTTGCACGCGTTTCCGGTTAATGGCGGCAATCTCGACCACCACCGCCAAGCCTTGCCCATCGAGCAATAATACCCGGTCGCCGGGGCCGAGCCGTAACACCCGCCCCCACTGATGCACCAGCGCCGGGTCATCGATCTCGATCTGATCCGATCGCAACCATGCTGGATCAACGAAGAAGCACCGGGTATTGGGTATCGTTGTCGCGTCGTCCACGGCAGTATCTATGGAAAAATGGGGGCGGCGCCGGGTGCAGCGCCAGCCGCCGCCAGTAATGCGGGCAGATCGGGAATATACGAGCGCAACACGGTGGCATCACTCGCTTCAAGCCGGTACGCCCCCAATATCGCCGGCAAGAGCACTGCCGCGCCTCGCCGTAACTCAAGCGTTTCCTTGCCCCACACCAGTTGCACCGTTCCGGAAATCACTGTCAAAATCTCCAGCGAACCGGGATCGGTCGCGGCGCTGATGCTACCTTGCACCCGCCAGCGTTCCAACGCAAACGACGCGCAGGCCACCAACAGATCACGCTGCTCGTCCAGCGGCAGGGGCCGGAGCTGCGCGGTCGTGGCCGGTTCGCGCCGGCTCACCGCTAGCGCCTGTTCGATATGCAGCTCACGTAGCCGGCCGGTGCGCGCATCGCGCCGGTTGTAGTCGTAGAGCCGGTAGGTCAGATCCGATTTCTGCTGGATTTCAAACAGCATGATCCCAGCGTTAATCGCATGGATCGTCCCTGCTGGCACGAAGATCAAGTCGCCGGCGCTGACCGGTTGTTGGGCAAGTAACTCTTCCACCGTGCCATCGGCAATCGCCGCCGCCAGCTCCTCCCGCTCAGCCGGCGCGCGCATGCCGAGCGTTACCGTCGCCCCCGGTTCAGCGTCCAGAATGTACCACGCCTCGGTTTTGCCGTGGAACCCGGTATGCACTTCGACGGTATGGGCATACTCGTCGTCGGGGTGTACCTGCACCGAGAGCCGGTCGGCGGCGTCGATGAATTTGGCCAGCAGCGGCACGTCGGCCCCATAGCGAGCAAACGACCGCGTGCCCACTAGCGCCGCGCCATGCGCTCGCGCCAGCTCGGCAATGGTCATCCCCGCCAGGGGGCCGTTGCTCACTCGATTGCTGTCAAAGATCAGCCAAATCTCGCCGAGTCGTTCGGGGTGCGGCGGCGGCAATTCCAGCCACGGCGCCAAGCGTTGCCCGCCCCAGATCGGTTCGACCAGCCGCGGCTCGCACAACATTGGATACAACCCGCTCATACCGATTCCTCGTACAGACGCACGGCGGTACGTCTCTATCACCATTGCGAGGCCATGATGCGTCTCCACGGAGCCGCACCGCCGTGCGGCGCTACCTTATCGCGTATGCACCAACGCTACCCATTCGCCTTCTACGTGCCGTTCAACCTGCCGCAACCCGGCGGCGGCAAACGCCGCCACGACATCGGCTTCCTTTATGTCAATAATACCACTACTCACCAAATAGCCACCGGGCTTAAGCGCCGCTGCTAAATCCGGCGCCAGCAAAACGAGCACTTTGGCGATCAGGTTGGCGGCGATCAGATCAAAGGTGGCTTGCGGCGTGGTTGCGCTCAGCGCCGGATCGGGCGTGGCTGGGCCAAAATCGCCCGATAGCCAGTGCCCCATCGCTTGCCCGGCCCCAAGGCTGCCCTCGGCTACTGTCACCCTATCACCCACGTGATTGCGCGCTACATTCTCCTGCGCAACCCGCACCGCAATCGGGTCGTTGTCGAGCGCCAGTACTGTACCGGCCCCTAACTTTGCCGCAGCAATTGCTAAGATGCCCGACCCCGTGCCGAGATCCAGCACCTGCTGGCCGGGTTGCGCCAGCCGTTCGAGCAGTTGCAGGCAGAGTTTAGTTGTCGGGTGCAGGCCGGTGCCAAACGCCATCCCCGGATCGAGCAAGAGCACGATGTCATCCGGTTCGGGTTGGTATTCGAGCCACGACGGCACAATCACCGTTCGCGCACCGATCCGCAGCACCGGGTAGAACTGTTTCCATGCGTTGGCCCAATCCTCTTCGGCCAAGGTGCGGGTCTGGATCGGCCCCAGCGGGCGGATTTGGCTGACATGCCAGAGCGCGTGCTCGATCCGCTGGCGTGTCTCTTCGACCTGCGCATCGAGTGGCAGGTAGGTGCGCAGCCAAACCGGCCGGTTGGGGTCGTATTGGAACTCTGGCCCTTCATCGCCGGCGATCCAGCCTTGTTCAACCACTACGCCGCCGTTGTAGCCGTAACGCGCCAGTATTTCAGAGACGGTCTCAACCACTTCCGGATCGACTTCAACCGCGATTTCCAGCCACGTGTTCGGCGTTTCCATACCGCTCATCCTTGCCACTTCCAGCGCGTGCCCTGCGGCCCATCTTCCAGCGTGACGCCGAGCTCGGCCAAGCGGTTGCGCACCAGATCGGCCAGCGCATACTGCTTGGCTTTGCGCAGCTCACCGCGCACCTCGATCAGTAGCTCGATAAACGGGGTCGCTTCGGCGGCGACGCGCGCTTGGCGCGGCTGGAGCCGCAACCCGAGCACGCCAGCCAGTTCGCGCAGTGTCTGTTGTCCAACCGCCAGCTCTTCGGCGGCAAGGCCGGCATCGCGCGCTGCATTGATCGCCCGCACCAGATCGAACAGCGCCGCCAGCGCCGCCGGACTGTTGAAGTCGTTGTCCATCGCGGCGATAAACCGCTCGCGGGCAATGACGGCAGCGTCGCGCAGCGCCGTCACCGCCGGCCCTTCACGCACATTGCCGGTTGCCGGCGCCAACGCCGAGAGCAGCCGCTCGAGCTTGCGCTGGTTGTCGGCGGCAATCTCGTCGTTGTAGGTCAGCGGGCTGCGGTACGAGCTGCTCAAGACGATCAGCCGGAAGACATCGGCATCGTAATGGTTGAGGAAGTCAGTAATTGTCACCACATTCCCCAGCGACTTCGACATCTTCTCGACCTGCCGAGTCTGCGGATTGACTAACTGCAACATGCCGTTATGCACCCAATAGCGAGCGAAGGGCTGGCCGGTCAGGCTCTCGCTCTGCGCGATTTCGTTCTCGTGGTGCGGGAAGATTAGGTCGGTACCGCCGCCGTGAATGTCGATCTGCGGGCCGAGATGCTCCATCGCCATCGCCGAGCACTCGATATGCCACCCCGGCCGGCCCGGCCCCCATGGGCTATCCCACGCCGGTTCACCGGGACGAGCCGCCTTCCAGAGGGCAAAATCAGCCGGCGATTCCTTGCGCGGATCGACCTCAAAGCGGGTGCCGCTCAGCATCTCGTCGAGCGACCGGCCCGACAACTTACCGTAGTCTTCGTCGCGCTGCACCCGGAAGTAGACATCACCGTCAACCACATAGGCGTAGCCGCGCTCGATCAAGCCCTGCACAAAGGCGATGATTCCCGTCATCGTGGTCGAAACCCGCGGGTAGGCCGTCGCCGGCAAGACATTCATCGCCTGTAACTGGGCCAAAAACTCTGCAGCGTACTGCCCCGACAACGCTAGCGGGTCTTGACCTATCGCATTCGCCCGCGCGATCACCTTGTCGTCAATATCGGTGAAGTTGACAATATGCCGCACTTGATAGCCGCGAAACTCAAGGTAGCGGCGGATCATATCAAACACGATCGCCGACATCGCGTGGCCGATATGCGCTTCGTCATACGGCGTCACCCCGCAGACATACATGCGTACCACACCCGGCTCGATCGTCTCCAGCGTTTCAAGCCGCCGGGTCAGGGTATTGTAAAGCTGAATCGCCATACTAACTCGCTATTTCGCACTGCGGCGGGCCACGCCTATTCAAATGCCCGCGCCTTGATTATACTCTTCTTCAACCGGCGGCGTTTCATTCAGTAACGTCTGCCAGAGTTGGTCAGGCAGCGCGTCATATTTTAACCGGTGCTTCTCGTGATGGACGTGGGTTTCTGCTTCGAGATCAGCAATGCGCATTTCCAGCTCGAGCACCTTGTCGTGCAGACCGCGCAACATCTCGCCTTCGGGGTCGGGCAATTGCTCAACCCGGCGCGACTGGCCAGTCACCGGATCGCGACGAGCCACAATGCGCGCCGGCACTCCGACCGCGGTCGAGTGGGGCGGCACATCTTTGATTACCACCGCACCGCCGCCAATGCGTGCGCCGCGCCCAATCCTGATCGCTCCCAACACGATCGCACCCACACCGATCACCACGTCGTCTTCGACGGTCGGGTGGCGCTTGCCAGTCTGTTTACCGGTGCCGCCGAGCGTTACCCCCTGATAGAGCATCACCCAATCGCCGATTTCGGTCGTCTCACCGATCACAACCCCCATCCCGTGGTCAATGAAAAAGCCGCGCCCGATCCGAGCGCCGGGGTGAATCTCGATTCCGGTCAGGAAACGGCTGATCTGCGAGATCAGCCGCGGAATGAACGGAATTTTGCGCCGGTAGAGGGCATGGGCCAGACGATGCAGAATAATCGCGTGCAGTCCGGGGTAAAGCAAGACCTCGGCCAAATTGCGCGCAGCCGGATCATTGCGAAAAATGGCGCGAATATCGTCGCGCAAAACACAGAGAGCATGTGAAAGACGCATCGGATTGCTCCGGCGAATAATAGAGAACTGCTAACCGCTGAAGAAGGGTATAACGAGAGAGCGCCGGAAGTGCGCAACGATGCGCGAACCCGGCGGGCATACGTGCCGGGGCGCCGCCAAGCAGGGCAGCGCCCCTAGCGACAGTAGCATCCGGGAGAGGGAAGGGGCAAGGAGGCGAGCGATTTAGTCGTCGCTAGCTGAGTCACTCGTGTCACCTTTGCTCGAGTCGCTGCCCGTTACCGAGCCGCTGCTCGCGCCACGGCTATCGGTAATGTACCAGCCCGAACCTTTGAAAACAATGCCCGCCGGTTGAATCACCCGGCGCACCCGGCCTTGCTGGCCACACAGGCAGACGGTCAATGGCTCGTCTTTGAAGCTTTGGAATTTCTCAAACTGCTTGCCGCAGGTATCACAAGCGTACACGTAGGTTGGCATAGCGCGCTTCCTACCTCCATTGCGAAGTTGTTTGACATATCACATTCTGTATTGTACCCCAGAGCGCCAACATGTGCAATAAGAGGAGTGTTAGATCATGCATCGAGCGTAAGGTGAGGACGTGGCGGTGCGTGTAGTGTAGGGATACAGCAGCGCTGTATCCCTACTGCCGCCACCCCTGTTGTCATCGCGCGCGCAACGGCACCCCGCCCTCCCCCTCCTGTCATTGCGAGGGCAGGGCGGCACCCCGCCCTCCCCCGTTATCATCGCGTGATGGAGTGCGGCAGTTCCACTGCCGCCACCCCTTGGTCATTGCGAGGGCATGTCGGCACCCCGCTTGGGTGCCGTCCGCCCGAAGCAATCCCCCAC
>NZ_DAOUDC010000060.1:0-23212 GCF_034431535.1 Chloroflexus sp.
CGCAGTGATTGCGGCGCGCTTCGTTGGTGCCCCCAGCGGGATTCGAACCCGCGATCTCCACCTTGAAAGGGTGATGTCCTAGGCCACTAGACGATGGGGGCCTAACGCGCGTGCATTATACCATATTTTGTGATTGTTGCAACCCGCCTACGATTCCGGCAGCTCATCGTAGTAATCAGCCAACCCGGCCAGCGTCATCTGGGCCAAAAACGGCGTCACCTCATTGCCGAGCGAGGTGCGGAACGCGCTGTAGTCAATCGCCACCGCCGCCTTCCAATCGCCGGCCTCGGTAAAGCGCGGCAGGTAGCGCCGCAATTGCGCTGCCAACAATCGGCGCGGGTTGGGTAACGCAAACCATAGCACCGCGCGCTGCAAATATTCTGAAAAGGCGGTCGTGTTCGCCTCATCATCCACCGGCGGTTCACCGAGCTTGGCAATGATGCGCTGGATGATCTCTGGCCCGATGTGCAGCGGATCAAACATCGGGTCGCGGAATAACTCGACGCAGTAGGCATTGAGCGCGGCTTGATCCCGGTGCAACGCCAACGCTACCCCGCGCTGGCCGGTTAATGCCCGCACCGCCTCCGCAATGCGCTCTTGCTCGGCAGCGTCGGGTGGATCGGCCAGCCATGTGCCGGCGCATCGCGTTAACCGAATTGCCTCTTCCCCGCCACCCGCTCGATCGACCGGACGCACTGAGCGACCGCGCATAGCTGCTCCCTCCCGTATTGGTTTGCTTGCGTCGCTTAGTATAACACGATCTGATCCGAGCGGTGCTATCTTGAAAACTTGACTTTCTTGCACAACAAATTGACATTTGTTACCCGCCTGATTACAATATGAGCAGAGATTCGCCTGAACCACACAAAGGAGCCTACCGTGGCACGCATTTACAACTCGATTACCGAATTGATCGGCAACACACCGCTGGTGCGCCTCAACCGTGTGAATGACACCCGCGCCACCGTAGTCGCCAAACTCGAATTCTTTAATCCGGCCAGCTCGGTGAAGGATCGGATTGGGTTGGCGATGATCGATGCCGCCGAGCGCGAGGGTCTTATCCGCCCCGGCGAGACAGTGCTGATCGAGCCGACCAGCGGCAATACCGGCATCGGCTTGGCGCTGGTGGCCGCTGCCCGCGGCTATCGCCTCATCCTCACCATGCCCGAAACGATGAGCATCGAGCGGCGCAAGCTGCTGCGTGGCTTCGGCGCGGAATTGGTGCTGACGCCGGGCAGTGAGGGTATGCGCGGCGCTATCGCCCGCGCCGAAGAGCTGCTGGCCGAGATTCCCAATAGCTTTATGCCCCAGCAGTTTAAGAACCCCGCCAATCCGGCGATCCACCGCGCCACCACCGCCGAAGAGATTTGGCGTGACACCGATGGGCAAGTAGACATTGTCGTTGGCGGCGTCGGCACTGGCGGCACCCTCACCGGTATTGGCGAGGTGCTCAAGCCGCGCCGGCCCAGCCTGTGCATTGTCGCCGTCGAACCGGAAGCCTCGCCAGTGTTGTCAGGCGGTAAGCCCGGCCCGCACAAGATTCAGGGCATTGGCGCTGGTTTTATTCCTGATGTGCTGAACACCTCCATTCTCGATGAGATTCAGCAGGTCAGCAACGAAGATGCCTTTGCAATGGCGCGCCGGCTGGCTCGCGAAGAAGGGTTGATGGTCGGCATTTCGAGCGGCGCCGCCGCTACTGCTGCCCTCCGCGTCGCCCGCCGCCCGGAAAACGCCGGGAAGCTGATCGTCTTTATCGTGCCGTCAAACGGCGAACGCTATCTCTCGACCCCGCTCTTCGCCGAGGAGTAAACGCTTAGTCGCGCAGGGGAATACACCGCCCCAAGCACTTGAGGAGCGGACAGAACGTTTGGTCGAGCATAACTGTTGATGCTGTGCAATGCCTCAAAGCGTAGCTCTCCGCTCCCCTCTCCCGCGCCAGTGAGAGAGGGGCTAGGGGTGAGGGTACACCAGCGCATCGCAACGCCATCAACTACATCTACGCTCATACGTTCTGTCCGCCCTTGAACCCGCGCCAGTGGGAGAGGGGCTAGAGGTGAGAGTACACCAGCGCATCGCAACGCCATCAACTGTAGCTGCGCTCATGGGTTCTGACCGATCTTGAACCAAGGCACATAGGGTTGGGAATGGCGAGGCTCAGAAGAATCACCTCTCACCACATCCTATGTGCCTTGGCTCCCTTTGGCCCGTCTGCGTAGGCTGCGGGCTACCGTTCGCCTCACCCGCTCGTAATCCCTCACGCTACCCTTTGCGCCCTTTGCGTCCTCTGCGCCCTTTGCGTTAACACGCTTTGCGTCTTTGCCTCCTTTGCGCCTCTCCGTTACTCATCATCCTCCTCGTCTTGGCGGCCCGCCCCGCCGTCAAGGAAAATGATCTCGTCGGCCCGTACATAAGTGCGCCACCGGGTTTGGCCACTCTCGCTGTCTTGCCACTTGTCGGTGCGCAAGCTGCCCATCACCATCACCCGCCGCCCCTTTTGCAGGTAATTGCCGCACACATCGGCCAGCCGCTCCCACGCCTCCACCGTCGTCCATTCGGTTTCACTCGTGCGCTTCCCTTGCTCGTCATTGGCGCCCGGCCGGTTGGTCGCCAAATTAAACCGGCAAAACGAAACCCCATTCCCAATCTGCCGCACCTCCGGATCCGCCCCCAGTCGACCGATCAACTCCACCCGATTCATCGTGCCCCGAAAACTGCGCATCGCCTGCTCCCTTCTCGTTTGCCCAAAAAATTGTCCCTGCATGAAAGAAACCGCAGCAACTGGCCAAAAGTTGCGCGGTTGGGCAAAAATTCGTCAAAATTGGCCTGCCCATCATAGACAAGCTGCAAGAGACACCTTAGCGCCGATGACGAGCGGAGGGTTGTCCCTTCTTGCCACCCACCCCGTTCAAACGGACGGATCAGCACGACGCTGCGCGGTCTTCCGCCAACTGCGGTCAGCATCCCTCAGTACACGCATAGCGCGCCGGTAGATGATTACAACCGGGATGCCAAACGCAAACCGGTGATGATGACCGCCACAACAACGCCGGATCACTCATCTTGTCGCTAACGCGGCGCATTTCAGCCGTCGTAGGTAATGGACAGCGGGTATAATGTTGGTCATGACAATTACGAATCGTTCACCGGATCCGCCTACCGGCAATGCCGAAACCTTATCACCTACTGCAACGATCCTTGCGCTCAGCAAGGCCGTGCTCTCGTCGCTCGAACTTCCCGATGTGTTACATCAAGTGCTCATCGCCACCCGCGCGTTAAGCGAGGCTGATGTGGTAACGATTTGGCTGCTCGATGAGCAGGGCGAATGGCTCACGAGCGCCGCCATTCTGGGGTTAGAAGATCGGCCCGAACACGAGCGCATCTTTCGCTTGCGCGTAGGTGAAGGCGTAGCTGGTTGGGCGGTCGCCAACCGGCAGATGTTACATCTGGTCAATCCGGTTCATGATCCGCGCTATTTGCCGAAACTCGATCGCCATCCGGACGTGATTTTAGCCATCCCGTTGATTGTGCGCGACCACTGTTTCGGGGCGCTAAGTCTGTCACGCTTCACGATTAGCGAACCGTTCAGCAACGGAATGCTCGACACGATCGCGATCTTCGCCGATCTGGCCGCGATCGCGATCGACAACGCCACCGCCGCCCAAATGCTGCGCCGGGCGACAGCGCGCGAGCGCATTTTAGCCTATAGCGCCGAGATCCATCAGGCTGAGGCATTGATCATGCGCGAATTGGCCGATGTATTAGGCGCTGAACCGCGGCTGATCACGACCGCCTCAGAAGGGCATCTGCTTGATCAGGCTGACCAACGGGTCACTGATCATGAGCTTGACCTGTTACGCACCGAAGGTGCGCTCATGGTCGATCTGCGCTTCGACGGTCTACCGGCATGGTTGGTCGTGCATGCCCCCGGACGGTATTGGCACAAGGAAGATACCGATCTGCTCGCCTTTGCCGCTGCTCAGATGATGCGCGCCCGCCAGCGCGCGTTCGAGTGGCGCGCCTATGCCCGCGCCGAGGCGCTGAGCAACTTAGTTGCCCTCACCAACGCGCGGATCGATCAGGCAAGCGTGCTTGACCAGATCCTCATCGAACTGCAACGCTTTGTCAATTTCGACTCGGCCTGCGTCTTTGTTGTCCATGACGAAGAATATGTGCGCTTGATCGCCCAGCGCGGCTTGCGCAGCAAGGCCGATCAGGTTACGCTGTACGCTGGTCCGGGGTCGCTCATTAACGACCTGCGCCGGTTAGGAACCGCCATTTATCATCCCGATGTGCAGCGCGTTTCCGGTTGGCAAAAAGTGCCCGACAGCGATATTATCCGCTCGTGGATCGGGGTGCCCTTGCGGGTTGATCAGACGACGATCGGCGTGCTCACTATTGACAAATGGACGCCCAACGGCTTTACCGCCGAAGATGTTGGCGCTGCGCAAATGTTCGGCGAGCAGGTGGCCGCCGTCATCAATAACGTGCGGTTGCTGCGCGAGGCGCAAGAACGGGCGCGCCAGTTTCAAGTCTTGCAACAGTTTAGCGCCCGCATCGGCACGCTACGCAACATTGACCAATTGCTCGATGAAGCGTCGCAATTGCTGCACCGCTCGTTTGGCTATTATCAGGTCTTGATCGGGGTCATTGAAGGTGAACAGATCGTCATTCGCACTGCACACGGCAATCTGGTGCAAGGCCAATCGCAACAACACCTCTTTCCGCCCCTATCGATCACAACCGGCATCAGCGGCTGGGTGATCAGCCATGCCCGCCCGGCGATTGTCAATGATGTGATGCGTGATGAACGGTATGTTCATCACCCCAGTCTACCGGCCACCGCGGCTGAGATGATTGTGCCGATCGTGGTTGATGAGCAGGTGTTTGGCGTCATTATCATTGAAAGCGCCGTCAAAGGCATCTTCGGTCAGAGTGACCTCGCCTTGGTGATGGCAATGGCGCACCTGATCGGGGTCACAATTGCCAACCTCAATCACGATGCCGAGCTGCAACGTGCGCGCGAGCAGTTGATCGAGCGTGACCGGTTACGCGCCCTCGGCGAACTCTCCAGCGGAGTCGCCCACGATTTTAACAATTTGCTGGCCAGTATCCTTGGTCATGTGCAGCTCTTATTAGCCGAAGTCGAAGATCCTCGCCTGCGTGAAGGGTTGCGCGCGATTGAAGTCGCGGCCCTCGATGGTGCGACGACGGTGAGCCGCTTGCAAGGCTTTGCCCAAACGAGCCGCTCGACACCGAATAGCCCCGTTGATCTCAATCAAGTTGTTGCGGAAAGTTTGGCCCTGACCCGTCCGCGCTGGCGCGACGAGGCTCAAAGCCGCGGCATCGCGATCGATGTCCGCACCGAGACGTCGCCGCTGCCGATCATCGTGGGTGATGCAACAGCGTTGCGCGAATTGGTGATCAATCTGGTCTTGAATGCGATCGACGCCATGCCCGATGGCGGCACAATCACCGTGCGTACGGCGCTAGCGTCCGGCGACATCTTGGGTGAAGCGACAGTTATGCTTGAAATCCAAGACACCGGCATTGGCATCGATCTAGCGCTCCACGAACGGATCTTCGCGCCATTTTTCTCAACCAAGGGCTCCCGCGGCACCGGGATGGGGCTGGCACTGGCGCGCGGCATTGTCCAACAGCACAGCGGTCGAGTAACGGTTGAAAGTGACCTCGGCAAGGGGGCAACCTTTCGCATCTGGCTGCCGGTTGGGCATCCACCGCCGGTCGAGCAGCCGGCCCAGCCATCCGTTACAACCCCGCCTAGTCGTATCTTGGTCGTTGATGACGAAGATGCCGTGCGGAAGGTCTTAGTCCGCATCCTCAAACGATTCGGCCATCAGGTTGATGAAGCTGCTTCTGGCGAAGCAGCCTTGGGGCAATTTGCGGTTGGACGCTACCACATCGTTTGCACCGATCTGGGTATGCCCAGTATGTCAGGTTGGGAGCTAGCCACCCATATTCGGCAGATGAACCCCAACGTGCGCATTGTGCTCGTCACTGGCTGGAGCGAGCAGATCGATCCTGAAGAGGTGCGTTCCCGCCAGATTGACGCTATTTTGGCCAAACCGTTTACCATCCAGCAGGTGCAGGCCGTGATCGCCGACGTGTTGGCATCGACATAGCCCGCGACAGCGGGGTTCGCTCCGGGCCGACATGTCGAACCGTAGGTAGGGATGAGGAACTCACATGGTTCACTTCTGGTTGCAATCGATTGGGGTAGCGCTCCGCTGGCTGCTGATCGGTGCGGTGGGATTGATTGCCATCACGATGTGGGCCGCCGGCCAATCGCTGGCCGAACCAATGCCCCTCAGCGGCGATGCAGTCATTATTGCGGCTATCACCCCACTTGATGTAGAGACGACTAGCCAAGCAGCCAATCTGCTTCAGGCCGGCTCAGCGCCAATCGCCTATCTGGCCGGCCCGCAGGCCGAAATCCTTGCTGTCGATCTGACGCAACGCGGGGTTCCTAGTGACCGGTTGCAGATCCTGCCCGAACCGGCGGCGTTGCTTCCGACCGTGCAAGCTGCCGGTCACCGGCGCTTGATTATCACCGCTTCACCGGCTTATCGCCTAGCTTTTGTCCGGCAGGCCCAGACGATGGGATTTGCTGTGGCGGTGCTTGAGGGTGGGCCACCTTCCCTGAGCGAGCGCTTTGCTGCAACTCTGATCTATTGGCAAACACTCGTTACAGGGCGAGCAAACTGATAACGATTATCAGATTCACTCACAAAAACTGATCAATGCCATTGTCCTTCCCAACGCACCAGAATGAGATATATTCCGCTTGCATCATAACGCAGTGCGTTGGTTATCCACAAAAAACATTTAACACTTTTAGCATTCAATCGGTGTATTGCAACGACCAAATACAGCATCAGAGAGGGGCAGCGTACCGCTGTATGCACGGCCTATTGACAAATCGCGAAAAGTATATTACTATTTCTCTACTTTTGCGACGCTACGCTGTTGATGATGTCTTGGTTTAATCACAGTGTGAACGCCGGCAAGAAGCTGAAGTGAAGCTGATACATTGCTGACACGACTCCCCAACCAGCCAGCTCGCTTCCTAACCTGCCGACCTCCAGCGCCACCACGCGCGTGGCCACAATCGCTGACTTCGCTGGCCGGTTGGCAGACAGAAAGAGGAAAGACGCTCCATGATTGAGCTGAATCACGATCGCGCTGGTGATCTGCTACCACTCGAACTGCAACGTCTGCGTGAACGCGCTGTTCACCATCGGAGTAGGCACCGGCAACGCTCGCGACCATTTGCTTCCATTGCTGCGCTTACTCGTACGACGCCAGATCTGCAACGCTGGCTACGTCAACTTCCCTCCCGGTATCTACTCCACTCTGTGGTTGCCCTTCTCTTCCCGGTCGCTCTGCTCCTCGGCCAACTGCCACTGCGCCCGGTACCGCAGACCCTTGCGCCACCCACTACGGCACCGGTCGTGGCAGAAGGCGATGTACCCCTGATCATGCTTGGCCCGCTTAATCTCGATTCTGCTCGCACCGGTGAAGTGGTAGGCGATCCGCCCCTTGAGGCCGATGAGTCGTTGCCGGTGCCGCTCACGGTGCTCTCGCGCAGTGAACAGACTGCGCCCCTCATCGTACCGGCAACCATTATTGCCGACATAGCGAAGGTGCGCAACGGCCCCGGCTTGGCCTACGATGACATCGCCCGCCTGACCAGTGGCGCCGCGATCGAAGTCGTTGGTCGCTATGGCGAGTGGCTCCAATTCCGTACCGCCGACGATCCGAGCTTGCGTTGGATCGCCGCTGAATTGGTGAATGTGCCGGAAGCGGTCTTCTACAATCTCAAGCCGGTGGCAGACGCTGCGATTCCGCCGCCGCCGCCGCCCAAGGTGGCGAATGTGCGCGAGGATGGTCTCAACTTGCGCGATGGCCCTGGCACCAATTATGTCAGCATGAAACGCCTCACTGCCGGCCAAGAGCTGACGCTCATCGAGCAGTTTAATGGCTGGTTCCTCGTTGAGGCTGGCGGTTTGTACGGCTGGGTCACGGCTGAATTCCTGAACATCGCGCCCGGCGTGATCGAGCGCGTGCCGGTTGCCGCCACCATCCCTGATCCGAACCCGCCATTAGTCGGTGCCGTGATCGAGAATTCGGTTAATCTGCGCAAAGGCCCCGGTTCAGCCTACGATCGCATCGGCGCAGTAAATGCCGGCACTGAAGTGAAGCTGTTGGCGCGGCACAAAGATTGGTACCGGGTTGAGCTGGTCAATGGCACCAAGGCGTGGATCTACGCCGAACTGCTGCAGGTAACGCCGATGGCCGCCCGGCGCGTGCCCTATACCAACGATATTCCGGCCTTGCCCAACCGCACCCGCCTTGCTAACAGCGGCCCGGTCAATATCCCCGCCAGCGGCGATGTCGCGAGCTATGCGGTGCAGTTTGTCGGCTATCGCTACGTGTGGGGCGGTTCTAGCCCGCTTACCGGCTTCGATTGTAGCGGGTTGACGTGGTATGTCTATCGCCAGTTTGGCGTGAGTCTGCCCCGCACGGCGGCAAGCCAGTTCAATACCCGCTATGGGGCGCTGATTAGCAGCCTCAGTAATCTGGCCCCCGGCGATCTGATGTTCTTCGCCAATACCGGTGGTGGTCGCGGTATTACCCACGTTGCCATTTATATCGGTAATGGCCAGATGGTTCACGCCATGACACCTGCCTACGGCGTTCAGATCTCTAGCATCTGGAGTTCGTATTGGACGAACCGCTTCGCCGGTGCTATCCGCCCGTATCGGTGACACTTCGGCGGGGCGATGCGATGCATCGCCCCGCTCGTCACTCCGCCCCTAACGCCGCAATCACCGTTCGCGCGAGATCGATCCGCATCAACCAGTTTCGCGGATCGGCATCAAAGCGATCGAGCCACGCTTGCGCCCCTCCCAACGCCGCTACTTCGTCACGGTAGCGGTCGAGCGTCTCAAACTCTAACCCTTCAGTAGCGCGATAGCCTACTGTGAACCCGGTCTGTTGCGCCAGCAGCAACCACGTACAATCGGCGCCGATGCTGTCATCGCGACTCGCTGAGACGATCAGTTCCGCCGCCTGCCGTGACAAGCCGCGCGCTGCCGCCATCACATCCCACCCTAACCCCGTCTTGCGCGCAAATACTTCATTCACCATCGCTTCAGTAACGGCCTGCGCGCGCGGATGGCTGGCAAATGCTCGTGGCGTGCGCCCCAAGACGGTCAGATCGAATGCCGGCAGCTCGGCCAGCGTGGCCGCTAACTCGTCCGGCCAGTACTCGATCCAATGCAAGACCCGGTCGAGATCGCAGAAGAGCAGCCATTTAGCGTTAGGAAAGGCATGTAAGGCAAGTTGCACCGCGCCGCGTCGCCAACGGCCTAGATGGAGATGGCCGATCGGCTCGTCTGCCGCCCCGATCCGCAATGCGATCGCCGCCTGTGCCAACCAAGCCTGCGTCACCGGTACGCTGGTTGGCGTGACCAAGACGGCAATGCCGGCAAATTGGCGCTGCAACGCCGGAAAAAGCTGCACCATCTGTTGGTATAAGCGCCCATCAGGATCGTGATGGGTCGCCGCGAGCACTATCGTCATCAGCGATCCTTTCATTGGCATAAAACGAGCACCCCGCTTATCAGCGGGGTGCAATCGTGATCAGACTGTTAGTGAAGTTGCGTAACAACGTACTGTAAAAGTGAAACCTTCGCGGCGAACCAGTAAACTGCGGGCAAGATTGCTGCTACGATATCTGCTGCGATGAAACTGCGACGTTAGCTGCGACGCTGGGCGAATGACAGTTGTAACTCCGTACCGCCGTACTAACAGTCTGATCGTCACGGGACGGGAGGTAGAATGCCAAGCTTTGTTCCGTCCAACCATACTATACCAGCAAACCCGCGATCGTCTCAATAGTGTGATAGTCCTATTACCCTGCCGCGTCGGTACTAGCGCTATCCCACCCAAAAGTACCAACGAGCCTTTCACCAATCCGTAGGAACCGGCAGCACCGGCCCGCGCCTGCTAGCCGGCGCTGCGCGCCGCGGCCACAAACCGCCGCACCCGGTTGACATCAACCGGATTGGCGATATCACCGTCTTGCTTGATACTGCTGCCCACAATCACACCATCGGCCACCTGCAGAAACGCGGCGATATTCTGCTCGGTAGTGCCGCTGCCGAGCAAGATCGGCGCATCACCCGCCAACGCCCGCGCCTGTTCGACCTTCGCCAAATCAGGAGCATCGCCGGTCATGCGCCCGGAAATGATCAGCGCATCAGCGCCGAAAAAGCGCGTCCACTCGATATGGGTGGCGAGATCAATCCCGGGAAAGCGTACTGAATGCTTTTTATCGACATCGGCAAAGATCTTGATCGACTCGGCATGCAGCTCTTTGCGCCGGCGCATCAAATCAGCGGCGCAGCCTTCGTCCCAACTGCCGGCATCCCAGACGCCGGCGCCAGTAAACATACAGACGCGAATGAAGCTGGCGCCAGCGGCAATCGCAATACCGAGCAAAGCGACACCGCCATTATGCACCAGATTGATCCCCAACGGCAACTCCGGCACCGCCTGCCGCACCGCATGCGCAACCACCGCCTGCGCAGCGATGCTTTCAGGCTGCACATGCGGGCCGGCCCGAAAGGGAATATCCCACATATTTTCCACGATCAAGCCATCGCACCCACCTTCAGCCAGCGCCTCAGCGTCACGAATCGCGTGATCGATGATCGTCTGCATCCCATAGCCGGTATAGCCGGGAGCGCCGGGCAATGGCCAGCAATGCACCATACCAATCACCGGTTTAGCGGTGCGAAAGATTTCGCGTAGATCACGCAGACGCAGCCGATCGAGCTGCTCTTGCCAGAGTGGTGGCATGATCATCTCCTTTGCGCTGTCAGCAGGTTATGCCCCTCGCGACGTGCTACGAGGGGCGGACAAACCATTGTAATTGATCACAACGGTTGATCGCGGTACGATGCCGCAATGCCCGGTGCGGCACTCCCCGCTCCCACTATTGTGGGAGCGAGACAGGGTGAGGGTGAACCGATGCATCTCCAAGCCTTCAACCGCCTCTGCACTCATAGGTTCGTCTATCATTAACCGCTCCGTGGTGGGGGCGCGGGCCTGCCACAGGTCGATAGATCGGGGCGTGGGTCGCGTGCGGGCGAGTCGCCCGCGCTCCGTGGTTGAGGATGTGGTCGATCACAACCGCTGATCGCTATGTAATGCCGCAATGCCCAGGCTGCGCTCCCCGCTCTCGCGCCGGTGGGAGCGGGATTGGGGGCGCGGACCGCTGGCCCGCCACGGGTCGATGGATCGGAGCGTAGGTCGCGCTGCGGGCGAGCCGCTTGCGATCCGTGGTTGAGGATGTGGTCGATCACACCCGTTGATCGCTGTGCGATGCCGCAACATCCGGCGCTGCATTCCCCTCTCCCGCGCCAGTCGAGGGGCTGGGGTGAGGGCTAACAGCCCGCGTAGCGGGCTTCGTAAGCCTAGCCCGGCCCTGAAGAGCCGGCTTCCGGATCAGATGTTCTGCCCACCCTTAAACCCGCGCCAGTGGGAGCGGGATTTGGGGGTGAGGGCACACCAGCGCCTCGCAACGCCATCAATCGCATCTGCGCTCATACGTTTTATCCGCCCTTCAAGCCAGCAACGCCGGCGATTTAGCCTGAGGTCTGATCCGGCCACAGGTGCTCGGCAATCGCCGCGCTCAACCGGCTCCGGATCTCGGCAGTGGATGGAATCGCTTCCACCGCGCCATAGCGCGTCGCCGTGAGCGCCCCCACCACATTTGCCAGCGTGGCGCTTTGCGATACATCAAGCCCATGCGCGAGCCCCCACGCATAGGAAGCGCTAAAGACATCGCCGCAGGCCGTAGTATCGACTGCCGTCACCGCCGGCGGTAAGACATCAAGCCGGCGGCCATCGGCGCTCGCCACGCTGCACCCTTGCGCACCCCGTTTGATGGCGACGTGGCGCACGCCCGATCCGATCAGGCTATCGAGTGCCTGCGCCACGCTTTGCCCCGGCAATAAGGCGCGCAGTTCATCTTCATTCATCGTCAGCAACCACAATTGGGGCAACAACCGCACGATCAGCCGCCGCGCCACCCGCACCGCCGGCAAACAGAGATCGAGTGCAATCACGCACCGCTGCTCGATCGCCATCTCCATCGCTTGTAACGCTGCCGAACGCTGTGGATCATCGAGCAGCGCATGCGCGCCGACCAACAACAGTTGGCTTGACCGGATGAGCGAAGGGGTCAAGGTTGAAGCGTCGCAGTAGACATTGGCCCCGCGAAAGCTGAGAAAACTGCGCTGGCCGTTCGGAGTAACGACAATGCCGCAGAGACCGGTTGCCGCGCTCGGATCAATCTGCACGGCGCTGACCTGCACACCGTGCGCGCGGGCTGTTTGTAAGGCAAACGAGCCAGCGAGATCGTTACCGACGCGCCCGATCACATACGGGATCGCTCCCAGCCGGCCAACCGCAACCGCCATATTGAGTCCGGATCCTCCCCCGCCCCAATGCACCGCTGTTGCCGGATTATCATCGTTCTCGCGGGGGAAATGCGGCAACACAAAGCCAAGATCGACATTGATGTCGCCCAGCGCCGTCACTACTCGCCGCGTTTCCGCCTCCATTTTCATCCTTTACATGTTGCAGCCAGCTCCGCTTCCGTGTACAATTCTACTCTAGAGTCGGAATAATGCTACTGTCAACCCAATTCCTGCCGGCTCCTCTTCCTATAGACAGATCGGGCTCTCCGCAATGGAAGAGATTCTCATCGTTGATGACAATGAGCAGATAGGCCGCATGTTGGCCACCAGCGTGCTCCCTGAATTGGGATACCGCGCTATCACTGCGCTTACCGGCCAGAGCGGCCTTGAGCGGCTGCGTGCCCGCCAACCCGATCTCATTTTGCTCGATCTGCAGTTGCCCGATATGAACGGGCTTGACTTCCTGCGCATCTTAACACAAGAACGGATTGATATACCAGTTATTCTGATGACCGCGCACGGCTCTGAGATGATCGCGGTCGAGGCATTCCGGCTCGGCGCTCGCAATTATCTGATCAAGCCGTTCTCAGATTCCGAGGCGCGTGACGCCATCGATCAAGCTCTCCGCGAACGTCGCTTGCAACGCGAACGCGACCGGTTGGTGGCGCTCTTGCAGCAACGGGTGCAAGAGCTAACTGTCTTGACCCGGGTTGGCAAATCGGTGACGGCGTTGATGAATCACCGCCAGTTGCTCGATCGGATTGTCGAAGCGGCGATGTATATCACCCAAGCTGATGAAGGGTTGCTCTGCGAGCGCGATGAGCAACATGAAGAACTAGTAGTGCGTGCATGGCGTACTCCTCCCGGCGAGCCGGCCAAACCGCTCGGCTTGGCCGGTTCGTTGGTTGAGCACGTGATGCGGAGCGGGAAACCAATCCGCCTAAGTAGCGCCGCCACTAGCGAACCGATTACGATAACGCCGGCGTTAACGGTGCAAGCTACCTTGCAAGTGCCGTTGCAGATCGGCGATCGGGTGATTGGCGCATTAGTCGTGAATAACCGGCGCACGAATCGCGCCTTTAGCGATAGCGATCAATACCTGTTGGCTGCGCTGGCCGATTACGCTGCGATTGCCATCGAAAATGCCCGGCTCTATCAAGCAGCCCGCAGCAGTGAAGCGCGGTATCGCGCGATCTTTGCCAACGCCTCTGATATGGTGCTGATGCTCGATGCCGAGTGGCGGATCGTCAGCAGCAATCAAAGCGGCGCTCGCATTCTCGGCTTAACTCCAGATGATCTGGCCGGCCAACCACTGCAACGGTGGTGCGTGCCCCAAGAATGGCCAGCCATTACCAGCACTCTCCAGCGGATAGCCAATGGCGAACCAGCGCAGCCCTTTACCGTATCGTTGCAGCGCCACCCCCACGATATGGCCGTGGTCGAAATGAGCGCACAACGCCTCGCCATCGATACCGAGGTGATGATCGTTTGTATCGGGCGCGATCTGACCGAACGCCGGCGCCTCGAACAGCAACTGATCCAGTCGGATAAACTCTCGGCGTTGGGCCAATTGGTGGCCGGTGTTGCCCACGAGTTAAACAATCCGCTCACTAGTATTTCAGGGTATGCCCAGTTGCTGCTGCGCAATCGCTCGCTCGATGAAGACACCCGCGTGGATCTGGAACAGGTGCGGCAACAGGCCGATCGAGCGGGTCGGATTGTACGCAATTTGCTCATGTTCGCCCGCGAACACAAACCCGAACGCTCGGTGGTGCAGATCAACGATGTGATCCAGAGCGCACTGGCGTTACAGGTCTATCAATTACGGGTTGATAATATCAATGTCCAACTCGAACTCGACCCGTCTTTACCCTTGACCATCGCTGATCCACACCAGTTGCAACAGGTCTTGCTCAACCTGATCACCAATGCACGCCAAGCGATGGCTGAACGCGGCGCCGGCACGCTGACCATTCGCACCGCGCTGTGCAACACGGGTGCTGAGCCGCAGATCGAGATTTGCGTCTCTGATACCGGTGTGGGCATCCCTGCCCAACACCTCGACAAGATTTTTAATCCCTTCTTTACGACCAAGCCGGTGGGGCAAGGCACCGGTTTGGGTCTCTCGATCTGCTACGGCATCATTCAAGAGCATCAGGGCCAGATTTGGGCCGAAAGCCGGGAAGGGGTTGGCACGACCATCTTTATCCGGCTGCCACTGATTGAACCACGCGACGAGACTGACGAACCGCTGTCGCCATCAGCAACAACCGAGAGCGGCCCCTGCCAACGGGTCTTGGTGGTTGATGATGAAGAGCCGGTGCGCCGGATGCTACAGCGCCTGCTGGGTGAACTCGGCCATCAGACGACCACCGTCGGCGATGTCGATACTGCGTTGCAAGAGCTGGCCTCTCATCACTACGACTTGGTGATTACTGATCTCCGCATGCCCCAGAAGAGCGGGTTTGATTTGCGTGATGCCATTAACCGCACCTATCCCCAATTGGCTGACCGGATCATCTTCATCAGCGGCGATACCCTCAGTTCGCTCAAACCTCAACAGAAAGAACAACTCCAGGGACGGTTGCTGACCAAACCCTTTTCCATCCCCCAATTGACCGAATTGTTGCGCAATCTTCCCCAGCAGCGAACGATCAATTCGTCTGAACACCGTTAACGTATGCTATGGTAAGATCAATACCCGGTAGCATTGGAAGCCGGCAACGGGGCCGGCAACGAGCCATGGAACGAGCCATGGGTTGAATACCGGTATAGGAACGACCATGGATCCATTTATCGCCCAGTCCGTTGCCGCGATTGCGGCCGATACGGTCTCAGGCGCGGTGGAAATTGCCAAAAAATGCGCAGAAGTGCTGGCGCGTGCAGTGCGCAGCCGGCCTATGGCAGACCGAGCTGACGTGCAACGCGAGATCCTCACCGTGGGCAGAACATTGATGCGCAGCCATCCGACCATGGCGCCGTTAGTGAATTTGGTGAACGGTCTCCTTTGGCGTCTCGAAGAGACTCACGATAGTGAAACCGCGCAGCACTTGGTTGATGAAACTACCAACGATTTTCGCCGCCGGCTGCATGTGCATGAAGCAGCTATTGCGGAAACGACGCTGCGCTTAATCAGCGAAGAAGCGCGGATCCTGACGATTGGGCGGAGCACGACGGTGCGGGCAGCTTTGCGTCACGCACAGCGCGCCGGCCGGCGGCCGCGTGTGATTTGCACCGAGAGCAGGCCGGCCGGTGAAGGCCGGATGCTGGCCGGTGAATTGGCGGCCAGCGGCATCCATACCACACTCATTACCGATGCATCGGCAGCAGCGCATGTGGCGCACTGCCATCTCGTGCTGGTCGGCGCCGACCTGATCAGTGGCGACGGACTGATCAATCGGGTCGGCACCTACCCGCTGGCGCTGGCCGCCCATGCCAGTGGCGTCCCGATGTATACGCTCTGTTCGAGTGAAAAGCTGTTGCCGCCGGGGTACCGCTTACCGTCGCAACAACCACTGCCGCCCAACCAGCTTTGGCCGGAAGCGCCGCCGGGGATCACGGTGCAAACCGCGTACTCGGATCGCACCCCGCTCGATCTGCTGACCGGGATTATTTCAGAGCGAGGCATTTCGCCACCGGTTGGGATTGAAGCGTGGCTGGCTGCCACCCATCTCCATCCGTTGCTGCGCGCCGATATGGATGAGGCTGGTTAACGCTGCACAAGCTGGCGGTAGAGGGCCAGCGTCTGCATTGCAGCGGCGTGCCACGAAAACCGCGCAGCCTGTAGCGGCCCGCGCCGGCGTAGCTCGGTGCGGGCTTGTTCGTCGTGCCAAAGCTGTTCGATCAGATCAGCCCATGCCACCGGATCAAGCGGCGGCACTAGCCATGCGGCATCGCCAACCACTTCCGGGAGACTGCTCGTATCGGCCACAATAGCCGGCGCGCCACACGCCAACGCTTCTAGCGCCGGCAGGCCAAAACCTTCATACCGCGACGGATTGAGATAGATACGGCAGGCGGCGTAAAGCCAGCGCAGATCGTCACTGCCGACAAAGCCGATGCGCGTGACCCGATCGCCAAGCCCAAGCTCGCCAATCAGCGCCAGTATCGGCTCGTCGAGCCAGCCGCGCCCGCCGGCCAACACCAAGTGATAACCAGCCGCCGGCCGGCGGTCGCAACAGATCCGTAAGGCGCGCAACAACGTCGGAATGTTCTTACGTGGTTCGATCGTACTCACAAAGAGCAAAAAGCTATCGGCAGCCAACGTCTGGCCATCGATCATGCGCGTTGCGCCGTGAGCAAGGGGCAGCGGGCGAAAATGAGCATCAGCCGCCTCATAGATCACGGTGATCCGTTCCGGCGACACTCCCAGCCGTTCAACAATATCATCACGAGTCGCCTGCGACACCGCAATAATTGCTTCGGCGCTGGCCGCCGCCTGATAGATCTGGCCGTAATACCGGCGGGCCGCTTGATCGAGAATATCGGGAAAATGGAGAAAGGCGAGATCGTGAATCGTGATCACTGCCGGGCACGGGCGCACCAATGGCGGAATAAAATCAGGACTGTGCAGCACCGTAGGCCGGCGCAGCCACACTTCGAGCGGGAGAATGGCTTGCTCGAAACGGTGATGGGGCGGGGTCAGTAGCCGGCTACGCCGCAAGCCGGGAACCAGCGGCGAGCGGGCGCGCACATGTTCGAGCACGAGCAGTTCTTCACCGGCAGCCAGCAAGGGCGCCATTGCCGTAACCAAACTACGGGTGTAGTGGGCGATCCCCCCTTGCCGGTACGCATTAAGGCGAGCGTCGATGGCAAAACGGATCATGAAGCCTTCACCGGCGCACAACTATCAGATATCGACTTCCAAGCCATCATACGCAAAGGTCACGCCGGGAGGCAAGCCATAATCGGCACGATAATCGACCGTATGGGTCATATGCACCAGAAAGGTGCGCGGTGCGCCAACCAATCGCGCGACTTCACCCGCCTCGGCAATCGAGAGATGGGTCGGATGCGGTTCGGCGCGTAACGCATTGAGCACCAGTACCTGCACCCCGCGCAACCGCTCGATCGCCGCCGGCGGCACGGCGCTCGCATCAGTCACATAGCCAAGAGGGCCAATCCGGTAGGCGGTAATCGTCCACGTCCCATGGGGCACGGCAATCGGCACAATCGGCAGCGGGCCAACCTGAAACGGGGTCTCGACAGCGCACAACGTAATCGCTGGGCGTGACGAACCGGTTGAAGTCTCGTCAAAGGCGTAGGCAAAGCGTTGGCGCACATCGGCTAAGGTTTGCGGGCTGCCATAGATGGGCAACACCCCCTGCCGCAAACAAAACGGGCGCAAATCATCGAGGCCGGCCACATGATCGAAATGGGCATGGGTCAACAACACAGCATCGATCCGGCGCAAACCGGCGGCAATGGCTTGGATGCGAAAATCAGGCCCAGCATCAATCAACAGAACCATACCATGGCTGCGCACGAGAGCTGAGGTACGCAGCCGGTGGTGGCGTGGATCAGGCGAGGTACAAATCGGGCAATCGCAGCCAATGACAGGAACCCCCATTGATGTACCGGTGCCAAGAAAGCGCAACTGCATATCGCCCGCACCAAGATGAATACCTGATGAATACGTTCTTACTACGGCATTATAACACGGCCGCTCGGTGATCAACCTACGCCGCACAATATCGCTTTGGCACCGGTCATAAAGCCCTCGATCATCTGTCATATCATTTATATTGGTATGCAATTGTATCGTATATAAATAAACTGTTACCTATTTGCCATCAAAAATGCATTCGCAACAATCGCAACCTGCTTTATACTATCATTAAGCGACGTGGATCATGCCAACCATTCATGCCGCGAGGATCTATGCGTAGCGGCTTTTTCAGCGAAACTCGTAGAGAAGCAATGACGTGATCACAATGCTGTTCGCTGACCGGCCGCACTCATCACCGCAGGTTGAATGCCATGCGCCGGCTGATTGGCGAGTTGCAAACGCAGCTCAAATACCAGATTATCGGCCCTTTCCTCATCCTTGCGATTGTCATCGCAGTGGTTGGTTTGTCGATCGTCGCGTTTTTCCTCGCCCGTCAGCAACAAGATCGCTTTGACAACGAGCTCGCCGCCGCCACGCGTACGGTGAGCGACGCCTTGCTCGCCCAAGAACAGGCCAACCTTAACTTCTTGCGCGAAGTCGCCTTTGCCCAACGCAATGACAGCATCGGCGCACCTGCCGTCGCTGACGCTTTTCGCGAAAATAACAACGAAGAGTTACGGATTGCGCTCGAACCGTTCTTCCTCCAAGGCACTCGGCGCAGTGACGTGCGTCTCGATCGCTTGATCGCTTTTGGCCGCGATGGGCGGACAATTGCCGACTTCGAGCGCCCGCCGTTTGCTACCGACAACTCGTATATCACCCATGCCTCATTCGATCTGAGCAGCGCATGGTTTACCGCCAAAATCCTCAACGGCGAAGCCGACTCTCGTGGCGATAAATACGCCGGCTTGATCCAGTTTAGCAACACCCAAACCCTCTACCTCGCAACGATTGCGCCGGTGCGGCTGGGGAATGACGTCGTTGGCGGCTTGATTGTCGCCATCCGGCTCGATAACCTGCTCAACACCATCGTCCAGCAGGCCCGGCTCGATGGTTTGGTACTGTACGATCCTGACGGCAAGGTGATCGCGAGTTCGTTTGGCAGCCTGAGGCAAACCACTACGCTGACCGCCGACCTGCTGGCGAAGATTAAAGCCAACCCCGATCCGTTTGGGAAATCACTCTTTACCGTGCAGCAGATCAATGGCACAGAGTACCAGTTTGCGTATGTGCCTTTTACCATTCGCGGCGGACGGGCGGGTATTCTGGCGACGGTGCGCGCGCGCGAAGAAGTGTTGGCAACGTGGAATAATGTGAGCCCGATTCTTGCCCTGATTACCTTTGGCTTGGGTTTTGGGATCGCGGTGCTTGGCTTATGGGTGGCGCGGCGCATTACCCACCCGCTTGAAGAGTTGGCCGAAACGGCAAACGCGGTCGTCAGCGGCGACCTGCAACGGCGGGCGCAGGTCAGTACGCAGAATGAGATCGGGGTGCTGGCGCAGAATTTTAACCGCATGACCGAGTACCTGATCGAGCTGTTGGCGCAAGTGCGCGCCGAAGCCAGCCAGCGCGCAGCTATTGTCGAAAGCATTACCGATGGCATCATCTTTACCAATGTTCACGGCGAGATTCTCTCGATCAACCGCGCCACCCGCCGGTTGCTGGACATTAGCGAAGAAGCGCCAATGCCGAAGCGCCTGAGCGATCTTCCGCTCGAACCCCTGCAAGAGGGCATTCCCGGTTTTGGTGACCAACGTGCCCAAGATCTCTATGCGCTCGGCAGCTATTTTGTTCGTCTTTCGATCGCTGAAGTGCGCGAAGAGAATGGCGAATTGCTCGGCTATGTCGCCGTGCTCCAAGATCTCACAGAGGAGGTGATGGTCGACCGGGCGAAGACCAATTTTATCGGGACGATTTCACACGAGTTGCGCACGCCTTTGACTGTGATCCGAGGCAACGCTGATCTCCTGATGCGCGGGTTAGCCGGCCCGCTCGACGACGAGCAAAAGACCTTTGTCGAAGCGATCCGGCTGCATGCGAACAACATGACAACGCTGATCAGCAATGTGATTACGATTGCTAACCTCGATTCTGGTTCGCTCAAATCGATCCTCGAACCAATCGAGGTGCAACGCCCGATCGAAGATGCGATCTGGCAGGTGCAGGCACAGATTAAAGCCAAAGGGTTGCAACTCGAGGTCGAGATTCCGAAGAAGCTACCCGCCGTGCTAGCCGATTTCGATCATGTACGTACCATCATGACCCAATTGCTTGACAATGCCCGTCGCTATACTAATGCAGGCGCCATCACGATTCGCGTCATTCCGCAACCTGATGTGATGCGGATTGAAGTGCGCGATACCGGTCGCGGCATTCCACCCCATATGCACGAGCAGATCTTCGAACGTTTCATTCGAGGTGATGGCACCAGCGAAGGCATAAACTCTAGCGAACGTGGCATCGGGCTAGGATTAGCTATTTGCAAGCAATTAGTCGAGCGCCTGAGCGGAGCGATCGGTGTCGAGAGCGCACCGGGGCAAGGCAGTACGTTCTTCTTTACGTTACGTTATGCAAATAATACCGCCAGCCCTGAAAAACCAGCAACCCGCGTGGAATCGGCTGCTTGACGGACGCCGATTCCGGCGTCCGTTGCCATGGCTGATCCTTGCTTCGTTGTTGCTGCTGCTCCTTTTGATCTCCTGCGTCATTAGCCTGATGATCAATCAGGTGGCTCCGCGTATGGAGTGGTTTAGCGGCGACGTGAGCAACAGCGGGCGGGTGGATTATAGTCTGTGGAGCGGTGGCCCCCAATTACCGCCGCTTAATCCCGAAGCAATTGCTTCACCCAACGAAGAACCGACCCCCATCACCACCCCCGGCGCCGAACCAGAACCGGAATTCCCGGTGGTGGTGATTGAGGTGCCCACCGCGACCCCGACCAGCACGCCCACCGCGACCCCGACCAGCACACCCACCCCAACCCGCACGGCCACCCCAACCCGCACGGCCACCCCAATCGCAACGCCGGCAACGGTGACAACACCAGAGCCACCCCCGCCACCGCCACCCCCCCCAACGGTGACGAACACCCCAACGGCAACGCCAACCCGCACGGCCACGCCGTCACCAACGAACACTCCTATCCCAACGGTGACTCTCACCCGGACGGCCACACCTACCCGAACGGCGACGCTAACGCCGACACATACACCGACGCCACAACCCGGTGAGTCGATCTTTTTCTTCGCAAATGCGAACCTCAGCGTCAACGAAAATGCCGGCGTTTTGACGGTAACGGTGCGCCTCGGCGCGCCGGCTGAACAGACGGTACGCGTGCGGTACGAAACCGTGGCCGGCAGCGCGTTGCCCGGCGTCGATTACACCGCCACCAGCGGGCAACTCACCTTTGCCGTCGGTGAACAGCAAAAGACCTTTACTGTTGAGATTATTGCCGATAATCTCTACGAGCCGGCTGAGACGTTTACGCTGCGCTTGTTCAACCCCGAGAACGGTTTTATCGGCATCCCCAACACGGCAACGGTGACGATTATTGATACCAGCCCGCCGCCAGAGATTAGCTTTGACAGCGCCGTCAGCACTGCAAATGAATCGGCTGGATTGGTCGCGGTAACAGTGCGGCTTAATCGTGTTTCGGCTGTCGATGCCCGCGTGTCGTATACTGTCACAGGCACGGCTTCCTTTGCCGATCACGGCCTCCGTGACGGGACGATCGTGATCCCAGCCGGAGCGCGCGCGGCGCGGTTGCTGATCCCCATTGTTGATGATCCGGAAGCCGAGAATGATGAAACGGTCGTTGTCACCTTAAGCGCGCCGGTTGACGCAACGCTTGGCTCACCGCGCACCCATGCGCTGACAATTCAAGATAACGATCAAGCTAGCATTATCCTGCAACCGTCCCTTGTTGATGTGGCCGAAGGAGGCCCAGACGGATCCTATACTATCCGCCTGAACAGCCGGCCAACTGCGCCCGTCACCATCACGCTGAGCAGCGTACAGGTGACGACAAATCCGGCGACCTTGACGTTTACGTCGGCTAATTGGTCTACCCCGCAGACCGTGATTGTGCAAGCGATTGATGATCAGGTCGCCGAACCAACGCCACATCCCGGTTCGGTGTCACATACGTCAACCAGTGCCGACCCGTTTTATCAAGGCTTGATCCTGCCCACCTTGGCCGTCCGCATTGCCGATAACGATACGGCCGGGATTATCACGTTGCCCTTTAGCCTGACGGTCGCTGAAGGCGGCCCGGCAGTGAATTACCAAGTGCGATTAGCCACCCAGCCGACGGCAAATGTGGTGATTGCAATTACCCCCTCTAATCAGGTGTTGCTTAATGAGCAGTCGATCCCAGCTCCGATCACGCTGGCCTTCACCCCTGCCAATTGGAATGTGCCGCAAACGGTCAGTGTCGTAGCGGTGGACGACCAAATTGATGAAGGCATGAGTGAAGTTGTCCAGATCGCGCACACCGCCAACAGCACCGACCTCTTCTACAACGGTCTGATGGCAAATGTTGCGGTAACGGTGATTGATAACGATTTGGCCGGGATCGTGTTGTCGCCTAGCAACCTCACGCTGAACGAAGGCGAATCCGGCGCGTATACGGTGCGGCTTAATAGCCAACCGGTGGCGGCGGTGACGGTGCAACTGACGCCAGAAATTGTCGCGCCGATCTCGCCGTTGGTGACGAGCAACGGGCAGGTGCTGCTCAATGGCCAGCCGACCCTCACCCTCACCTTTACCCCAGCGAATTGGAACACGCCGCAGACGGTTAGCGTGCAAGTGATTGATGACCAGATCGATGAAACGCTCGATCCTGCTACGACATACCTTGTGCATGTGCGCCATACCGCCAGTAGCGCCGGCGACGCGATTTACAATGCGCTACCGCCGGTGTTGTTGCCGGTGACGATTATCGAGAATGATTTTACTACGCTGATCTTGAGCCCCACCAGCCTGACCGTGGCCGAAGACGGCCCGGCGGTGAACTACACTGCCCGCCTCGCCACCCAGCCGCTGGCGAACGTCTCGGTCACCATCACACCTGAAATCGTCAGCGCCGTCTCGCCGC
>NZ_DAOUDC010000061.1:0-15881 GCF_034431535.1 Chloroflexus sp.
CACTGCTCCCACCAGACGGCGGGAGCAGGGGCGGGGGGATGAGCAGGTACGGTACTGCGGGAGCGGTAGGCAGCAGCGCCCCTTTCCCGCGCCAGTGGGAAAGTAGGGGGATGCGGGCAATAGATACAGAATCTCGCCTTCACCATGACCTGCGTTGGCAAGTGCCAAACCTGCCCTACGACGCAGCCATTGCCTTCAGACGGCTTTCGATCAACTCCATCAGTTGCTGGGGCGTCACACGGGAGTAATAATCGTATTCGATCATTATCGCCGGCACATCATCGCAGGCGGCCATGCAATCGAGCTCAACAATGTGCAGCTCGTTGGGATGGGCGGCGCGCAGGCGGGCCAACGTCTGCCAAATATCGGGACGGCTGCGCGCACAAAGCCGGCAGATGGTCAGTTCAACCACGGCCATCCTCTGCCTTCCTTTCTAATCTGAGCGCCGGGCCAAAGGCAAGAGGCCATTGGGTTGCCAGTGGGCAGTGAGATGTGTGCAATGCATTCATGCGCGTAGAGCTGACAGAACGGCTACCGCCGCAAGATTGGAAAAACCTACGAAGCAGTGCATCAACGCTGAGCGAGTCGCCGTTGCTACAATGAATGTCGGGGCCAATACATCATATCTGTGCAAGCAAGCACAACGTACTTCTCTAGTGTACACGTTCTGTCAATAGATTGCAAATACAAAATTGTGCGTATGTTGAGCAAAACGAGCAGAGCGGCTCCAACCGAGAGGCTGGAGCCGCGGAATTATCTGGCAAACGAGCTTCGCTCCACCTATCGGAAGGCGGATGACGGCTCCATGACGTTTGGGCGGGGGCATCGCGACGCGATGCTTCGGCGCAAGCGGCTAGCCACGACAGCACCCCGCCATAGAGACTGTTGCCTCACGTCCAATTACCGACCGTCGCCTCATCTCGAAGTTGGGCAAGCTTCACTGCTAAACCAATATAGACGGCCGGTGCCAGCGCCTGCAACTCGGCACGCACGGCATCGCTCACCGGCAAGCTGGCGATAAAGCGGGCCAGCTCATCAGTGGTGAGGGCGCGGCCACGGGTAAACTCCTTCAGCAGTTCGTATGGCTCGGCAAAGCCTTCACGGCGCAGAATAGTCTGGATCGCTTCGGCCAATACTTCGGGATGGGCTTCGAGATCGCGGCGCAGACGGGTGCGATCAACGGCGACTTTCTGCAAGCCGCGCAACAAGCGCCGGTACGCGAGCAGGCAATAGCCAAAGGCCAGTCCTAGATTGCGCAGCACGGTGCTGTCGGACAGATCGCGTTGCAGGCGCGAAATGGGCAACTTGCGGCTGAACAGCTCGAGCAGTGCGCCTGCCAAAGCCAAATTACCCTCGGCATTCTCGAAGTCGATCGGGTTGACTTTATGCGGCATAGTTGATGAACCCACTTCACCAGCACGCGCTGCCTGCACCAGATAGCCATCGCTGATATAGCGCCAGCAATCTTGGCTGAGGTCGGTCAGAATGGCTCCGACCCGCTTGAATGCATCGCAAAGTGCGGCCAAAGTGTCGTGCGGCTCGATCTGGGTCGTCAGCAAGATCGGCTCAAGGTCGAGCGAACGAACGAAGGCGCGCGAGAACTTGAGCCAGTCGATCTGCGGCAACGCCGCGTGATGAGCGGCAAAGACGCCGCTGGCCCCATTGAGCTTGCCGGTGATGCGGATGGCGGCGACATCATTGATTGTGCGCCGCAAGCGCATATAGAAGACGTTCATCTCTTTGCCGAAGGTGGTGGGAGTGGCTGGTTGGCCGTGGGTGCGGGCCAACATCGGCGTAGCCGCCTCGGCATCGGCCAATTGGCGCAACGGTTCGAGCAGCGCCTCCAGCGCCGGCAATAACACCAGTTCACGCGCTTCTTTCACCATAAGCGCATAGGCCAAATTGTTGACATCTTCGGACGTGATCGCAAAATGCACCGCCTCAAGGTGGCTAGTCAAGCCAAGCGCCGTCAGCTTTTCGCGCAACCAATACTCAACCGCTTTGACATCGTGATTCACCCGCCGATCCCACGCGGCAATCGCCAGCGCATCTTCATCGCTAAACTGGCGGTAAAGCGCGCGTAGCGCCGCTTGCTGCGGCGGAGTCAGCGGCGGCACAAAGGTGATGCCGCGAGCACGAGAGAGAAAGATCAGATACTCAACCTCAACCCGCACCCGATAGCGAAAGAGCGCCGCTTCGCTGAAAAAGCCGGCCAGCGCCGCTACATCGTTGCGGTAACGGCCATCGAGCGGGCCGATCGCAGCCAAACGGGCCATATCCTCAGTGGTCATCGATTCCTCCGTATCATTGTTTGCTTGCTGTGCGGAAGGGTACCACAAAAATGGATCGGGCATGGCACAGTGGCGAAAAGACCATGATATTACCTGTGCAAGACATTGATATTCCACCAGCAATCGGTTACAATGGTTATCAGAAGTCTAAATATTTGTTGCCAGAATAATTTACACCTTGATCATACTTGCCAGTGAGGACGCGCATGCACGAGCACGATACCCGCTCTCATCATACCAGCGCGATTGACGATATTGTCCGCCAGATTACGTGGCAAAGCCAGAAGCAGTTATTGCAAACGCTCAGCCGGCCTGAAATCAATCTGACGCTGCCGCAAATGGTCACACTGTTTGCCATTCGCGAAGCAGGTGTCTGCCGTATGAGCGAACTCGCCGAGATCACGCAACAATCGGCGGGCACGCTCACCGGGATTGTTGATCGGCTGATTGATGAACATCTGGTCGGGCGGGTGCGCGATGTCGAAGATCGGCGCGTGGTGCAAGTAATGCTCACCCGGCAAGGCGAGCAGCGGCTGGCGCTGGTCGAGGCGGCCCGGCGCACTGATATGGATCGGATTCTGGTCCGATTCAGCCTCGAACAACTGCGCGACCTTGAGCATCTATTGCAATTGTTGCTCGATGGGATTAATGAATTGATCAGCGATCGCGACCTCACGCGCACCGCCAATGGTCAAGCCAACCCATCATCACTCTCGCGCAGCGCCTAACCAGCGCACCGTTCCGCAACCTTCTTCATTATCACCCGTCAAATGGAGTAGCGCTATCCCAGCTTCGTAGTATGATGATGCTGGTAGGTAGTGTGTGCGTCACAACGACTGAGGAGCATTATGAGCCAATCAACCCGACTCCGCCGCCGCCAGAACCGTCTGGTCTGGGGGATCGGCGCGTTGCTTATCGTCGGAGGCATCTTTGCCGGTCTCTTCTGGTTTAACCGCGGCCAACCCGCGAATGTCCGGCTCAACTATGCGCTTACCAATCCGCAACGCGGCCCGATTAGCGCCACCGTCAACGCCAGCGGCGCGATCCAGCCGCAGCAGGTGCTCGATCTGACGTTTGGCAACAGTGGCTTGATCAGCGAAGTGTTGGTGCAAGTCGGCGATCAGGTCACGGCTGGGCAAGTGTTAGCTCGGCTCGACACACGCGATCTCGAATTGCGGGTCGAGCAAGCAGCGGCGCAACTCGCGCAGGCCCAAGCGAGTCTCGATCGGCTGCGGGCCGGGCCACGCGAAGCCGAAATTGCGGCTGCGGAAGCGCAATTAGCCCAAGCCCAAGCCCAATTGCGCCAGACGACCGGTAATGTGACCGAGAAGGATTTGGCAGCGGCGCGCGCGCAGGTCGATCAGGCGCGGGCTAATCTCGAACGGCTCTTGGGCGGGCCAAAAGCCAGCGAGGTGGCGCAGGCACAAGCGCAGGTCGATCAGGCGGCAGCAGCCTTGCAAGCCCAACGCGATTCGTTATCGGCGGCCAAGACGCGGGCCGAGTCGCAGTTATTGCAAGCGGCGAATGCGTTGCGCGACCGCCAAGCCGAGTACAGCCGGATTTACAACGACAACCGCGAGCGCGAGCAGCAATTGGCCCGGTTTGGCCAATCGCTGCCGCAATCGGCGCTCGATACGGAAGCGGCGGCCTTGCGCGCCGTGCAAAATGCGGAAGAGCAGATGCGACAGGCGCAAGTCGCTTTTGAGCAGGCCAAGCAAGCCGAGATTACCGGCATTGCCCAAGTCGAAGCCCAATTGCGCAGCGCGCAGGCCAACCTTGAGCGGATCTTGGCCGGGGCCGATCGCGATCAAGTGGCGGCGGCGCGGGCCCAATTGGCGCAGGCCGAAGCCAATCTGAACAAGTTGCTCGGCGATCAGCGGGCCGGCAGCTTGGCAGCAGCGCAGGCTGCGGTCGCCAGCGCCGAGGCCAATTTGCAACGGATCACTGCACCGCCGAGCGAGGCCGATCTGGCTAGCGCCGAGGCCCAAGTCGCCAGTGCTCACGCCAGTTTAGCTCAAGCGCAATTGGCGCTAGAGCGGGCGACTCTCACCGCCCCCATTGCCGGCGTGGTGGCCGAGGTCAACCTTGAGATCGGCGAATTCTACAACGCGGCCCGGCCAGCGGTGGTGCTGGCCGATCTGAGTGGTTATTATGTCGATGTGACCGTTGATGAAATTGATGTTGCCCAGATCGCGGTAGGCCAACCGGTCACGCTGGTGCTTGATGCCCTGCCCAATCTCGATCTGCGGGGCAAGGTGGCGCGGATCAACCCGCTCTCGATTGTGCAATCGGGGGTCACGGCCTATACGGTACGGATCGTCACCGACAATCCGCCGGCGGCAGTACGTTCGGGGATGTCGGCTAGCGCCGATATTATTGTGGCCGAGAAGAGTGACGCGCTGATCGTGCCGCGCCGGGCAGTGCGCGCCGCTAGTGGCCAGTTCTTCGTTGATGTCACCGCTGATCCCGGCTTGTGCAACGTTGATATTGCCCAGCGCCCGCTGCAACCGGCGTTGCAGGCTATCGCCGTGCAGTTAGGCTTGAGCAACGATCAAGTGATTGAGGTTGTCTCTGGCAATATCGAGCTGAACAGTTGCATCTATGTGCCGGGAGTAGACGCGCGGATCAACCTGTTTAACGCCGGCGGGCCGCCTCCCGGCGTGCGGAACCGGTGATGGCGCGGAGCAACGCTTATGAACATCCTTGAAGCAATCCGCATTGCGTTTAATAGCTTGCTGGCCAACAAGCTACGGGCTATTCTCACGATGCTCGGCATTATTATCGGCGTGGGGGCCGTCATTGCGCTACTAGCGTTAGGCGGCGCGATCCAAACGCTCGTCACCAGCGAATTGCAAGGGCTGGGCAGCAATCTGGTCTTTCTCTTCGCCGGTACCAACGACCCGGAAACAAACCGGCGAGTGCCGCCGCGCCTGACCAACGAAGACATTGCCGCCATCGCCGATCCGCTCAATGTGCCAGTGGTCGCGGCGGTCTGCGCCGAATTCAGCCGGCGCGCGCTCACCACCTATAGCGGGGCTAGTTACGACGCCCTGATCGCCGGTGTCAGCGCCAACTACCCGCAAGTGCGCAATGCGCGGGTGGCGGAAGGAGCCTTCTTTGATGAGCGGGCTATTGAACTGCGATCACGCGAAGCCGTGCTCGGCCATCGGGTGTCCAAACGTCTCTTCCCCGACGGCGCCGATCCGATCGGGCAGCGGATCCGGATCAATGGGATCGGATTTCAGGTGATCGGAGTGATGGCCGAACGTGGCGGTAGCTTTGCCTCGAACGAAGACGACCAGATCTTCGTGCCGATCACCACCGCTCAAGACCGGCTCTTCCCGCCGGCGCAGAATGTCACCCGCCGGGTTGAAGTGACGGTCGTGTACATTCAGGCTCGCGATGAAGACAGCATTGATGCGCTGATCGACCAGATCACCGCCTTGCTGCGCCAGCGCAATGGCCTCACCTACCAAAACAACAACTTTACCATCGTCACTCAGCAAGATCTGGTCAGTTCGTTTGCGACCATCACCGGCGCGATCACCATCTTCTTGGGGGCGATTGCCGCTATTTCGTTGGTGGTAGGCGGCATTGGAATTATGAACATTATGCTGGTGAGCGTGACCGAACGCACCCGCGAGATTGGCCTGCGCAAAGCGGTTGGCGCGCGGCGCAACGACATTCGCCTCCAGTTTCTAGTGGAAGCGATGGTGTTGAGCCTGATGGGAGGTGTGCTAGGCATCGCCTTGGGGTACGGCTTAGCCGCGATCGGCACCACTCTGTTAGCCAACTTCTCGCCCAATGCCCGTGCTGAAGTCAGCCTTGACGCCATTTTACTGGCGACGATCACGTCGATTGCGGTCGGTATTTTCTTCGGCCTCTACCCTGCTGACCGAGCGGCGCGGCTTGATCCGATCGCGGCGTTGCGGTATGAGTGAGCGTGGTATACTGAAGAGCAATATACCGCATCATCCCGCAGTAAAGAACATGGTACGGCGATATGCGCATCTTGATCACCGGCTCGTCAGGCATGATCGGCACCAATCTCGGCCTGCGCTTGCTGGCCGAGGGGCATCACGTCTTTGGGATTGACCGGCGGGTCAATCCATGGACTGACCGGATTCCAACGCTCTTGCAAGACCTTGCCATGCCGCAGCGCGACTTCCGGGCCGGGATCGGCGGCGCACCCTATCCGCCGTGCGATCTGGTCGTACACCTAGCAGCCAACGCCAAGGTCTACGAGTTGGTGAGCGAGCCGTACCGCGCGCTCGAAAACATCAATATTACCTACAACGTGCTCGAATATTGCCGCGCGCACAACGTGCCGCTCATCTTCGCCTCGTCGCGCGAAGTCTATGGTGACATTCACCGCTACATCACCGAAGAGACACGGGCCGACTTCAGCTTCACCGAAAGTCCGTACTCGGCCTCGAAGATTGCCGGCGAGGCGCTGATCTACGCCTACGCGCGCTGTTACGGCCTGCGCTATATTGTCTTTCGCTTCTCGAATGTCTATGGCCGCTACGACAACGACCTAGCGCGGATGGAGCGGGTCATCCCGCTGTTCATTCACCGGATCAGCTACGGTGAGCCGGTGACAGTATTCGGCGGCGATAAGGTGCTTGATTTTACCTACATTGACGACTGCGTTGATGGAATTGTGCGCGGGATCACTCGTTTATTTAGAGGAGAAGTGGTTAACCGCACGATTAACCTAGCTTATGGCGAAGGCAACACCCTCATCCGAGCCGCCGAATTGATCGGCCTTGCCCTTGGTCGCCGTCCTGAGATTATCGTCCAGCCGGCCAAGCGGGTGGGTGAAGTGAGCTATTACGTAGCCGACATCCGGCGCGCGCGCGAGCTGTTGAGCTATCAACCGCAGGTGCCGCTGGCTGAGGGGATTCGGCGCGCCGTGGCATGGTCGCATGGAGAGCAAGCGCCATGACTGAACCGCAGCAGGAGATGGCAGCTATTGCCCAACCTACTATGCGTTTCATTCCGACCGAGCGGGTGCGGCGTTGGATGCAGGCGAGCACCGCATGGCTGGCGTTGCAAGAGCCCGAACGGCTCTTTCCGGCGCTGGTCGCCAGTTTTGTTGAGGTTGTACCGGCGCTGCGAGCTGCGATACTTTGGCTCGCCACACCCAGCGGCTTGCAACCGGCGGCGCAGGCTGGGTTAGCGATGCCGTCGCACCTTGCGGCGCAATGGCGGCAGATCAAATTGCGGATGGGCGAGGGCGTGGCCGGTCTGGTGTGGCAACGTGACACAATCGTGCAACAGCACGGCGAGCATAGCTACCGCGAATTGCAGGGGTTGGTCTCGGCGCAGGCCCAAACCATTTTTCAAGAGTGGAGCGATCTCCTGCCGCGCAGCTTGAAGATTACGGCCACGCCATTACGCGCTGGCAATCAGTTTGTCGGCGTGTTGGAATTAATCGGCGTCGCTACTGAGCCGCTGGAGCTTGAGCCTGATGATTTAGAGATGATCGCCAGCATTGTCGCGGCAGCCATCCGCAATGCCCAGTTGTACGACGAGATCCGGCGCAGCAATCAGCGGTTGAAAGCGTTTGATGCCGTCGTCACCTCGATTAGCACCGCAGCCGACCTGCCCGATCTGGTGCAGAGCGTGCTCACCGTGGTGTTGGAATTGACGCCGGCCCACAGTGGCGCGCTCCTGATTTTCGATCCGGCGCAAGAACGCCTGCAGATCGGCGCATGGCGCGCGATTGATGTGGCTGCACTGGCCTGTTTCGATCAAGCACCGGTTGATGCGAGTCCGTGCGCCGAAGTCGTGCGTTACGGCCAACCGGCGATCCGGCCCCTGCTAAACGAACGCGGCGAGACAGCACTGATCGCGGCCGGTGTGACGGCTGCTGCCTACTTGCCCTTGCTGGCCGGCGGCACCGTAACCGGTGTGTTAGCCCTCTTTGGCGATCTTGACTTGACTAGCCAGATCGATAAGGACTTGCTGATGCCGATCTGCAATCAGGTCGGTTTTGCGATTGCCAACGTGCGGTTGTACGAAGACAGCCAGCGCGAGCGCCGCAAACTGAATACGGTGGTCGAGTCGATTGCCGAGGGGGTGCTGCTCTGCGATCGCTATGGACGCTTGACCTTGGCCAATCAGGCAGCGCATGAATTGCTCGAACAAGACAACCTCAGCTTTGAGATGCCGTTAGCCGCTATTCCTGATTTATACGATTTGCGTGATCTCGATGGCAATCCGCTGACGCCTGATGACCTGCCATTTACCCGCGCCTTGCGCGGTAACACCTTCTACGATTACCGGTTGATGCGCCGGCGGGCAGATGGGAGTGAACGCTTCTTTAGTTTCACCGGCGCGCCGGCGGTAAACGAAAAAGGTGACGTGGAAGGGGCAGTGATCACGTTCCGCGACATCACGGCCAACCAGAAGGTGCAACGCGCCAAAGACGAGTTTCTGGCGGTGGCAGCGCATGAACTACGCAGTCCGCTGGCAGCGGTGCGCAGCTACGCCGATCTCTTGCTCCGCCGCGAACAGCAACGTGACGGCGATCCGCGCGATATTCACGGGTTGACCATTCTCACCCAACAAGTCGCCCACATGCTGCGTCTCGTCGATAACCTGCTCGATGTGTCACGGCTCGACGCCGGCCAGTTCGATCTCCAATACCAGCCAACCAATCTGGTGATGCTGGCCCAGCAAGTAATTGACCAGCAGCGGCCCAGCGCCGGCAATCGTGAACTCTTGCTCGAAACCGAAACAACCGAATTACTTGTCGTCTGCGATGCCGTCCGCATCCGGCAAGTGTTGACCAACTTGCTCAACAACGCGATTAAATACAGCCCGCCCGATAGCGTGATCAGCATGCGCCTGCGCAGCGCGCTGCTGCCGGCCAATAGTGCGCCGGCAGTCTTGATCAGCGTTAGCGATCAAGGGTCGGGCATTCCGGCGAGCGAACAAGAACGGGTCTTCCAACGCTATTACCGGTCGCCGGGGCGGCGGGGCGAGGGATTGGGCCTCGGTCTGTATTTGAGCCGCGAAATTGTGCAGTTGCACGGCGGCCAGATTTGGATCGAGAGCCGCGAAGGGCAGGGTAGCACATTTATGGTGCTGTTGCCGGCTGAGCGGCCACGAGAGATGGGAGTCGGGAGTAGGGAGTAGCAAGTTACAATCTGTGGCCAGTGGTGAGGTGGTTTTTGAGAGCAACCTTCTTCAGCAAGAACGAACGCTGCGCGCCTGCGCCCGTCTTCGCACTGACAGCGCGACCGGCAGCGCGCAAGGATACCGAGTGAGCGAGGGCGCGTAAAAAAGAGTATGGATTGCATCATAGCCTGACATATTGCCTCATTTGCCAGTGATCGCTATGCACTAAACCGGAGTCTTGCCTGTGCCAATCCGAAAGAAGCCGTTTCTCCAAGCTCTCTCACCAGCGCCGCCGCCGCGACTTGGGCCAGCAGGGCCGCCACCGATTCGCATGGCTGCCAACGAAAACCCTCTCGGGCCATCACCACGGGCAGTGGCTGCGGTACAAGCAGCGTTGGCCGAACTCCATCGCTACCCTGATGCCGGTGGGTCGGCGCTCAAGCATGCACTGGCCGCACGCGCCAAGCTTGCCCCGGAAAGCGTCATGCTGGGCAATGGCTCTGACGAATTAATTATGTTGATCTGCCATGCCATGCTGGGGGAAGGTGATGAAGCGGTGCTGGCGCAAGGTTCATTCATCAGCTATGCGCGACGAATACAGGCGCAGGGTGCGATTGCGCGCCAGATTCCGCTGCGTAACATGACCCACGACCTGCCGGCAATGGCTGCGGCGATCACGCCGAACACCCGGCTCGTCTTCGTTTGCAATCCCAACAATCCCACCGGCACGACAGTCGGGGAGGCGGAACTGCTGGCGTTCCTCGATCAGGTACCGGACGAGGTGCTGGTGGTGGTTGATGAAGCCTATATCGAGTTTGTCACCCGGCCTGATTTCCCCGATCTGCTGCCGCTCATCCGGGCCGGACGCGATAATCTGCTGCTGTTGCGCACCTTTGCCAAGATCCACGGGTTGGCCGGCCTACGGCTGGGGTATGCCTTTGGCGCACCCGACCTGATCGCCTATTTGGAGCGGGCGCGGCCAGTCTTCAACGTCAATGCGTTGGCGCAGATTGCCGGTCTGGCTGCGCTCGATGATGCCGAACATCTCGCCCGATCGTTGGCCCACGCCGCGTACAGCCGCACGGTGCTGAGCGAGGGTTTGCGGGCATTAGGGTTAACCGTCATTCCCGGAGAGACGAACTTTGTGGCTGTGGCAGTGGTTGACGATCAGGCACTGGCGGCGGCGTTGGCCCAGCGCGGAGTGTTGGTGACGCCGCTCAGTGGCTGGGGTTTACCGGGTTGGATTCGGATTTCGTTCGGCACCGCCGACGAAAATCGCGCTTGTCTTGCCGCGTTGGGTGAAATATTGGCCAATGAGTAAACGATATGCATGCTCGCCTGTGCCTTGTGCGTCTATACACGAGAGTGGCATACCGCGGGCCGGCAGCCCGTACTCTTAGGCCCTGCGCCGGCAAGCCGGCGGCCCCCGCTCCCAGCCATCCATTGACACCGAGAGTTCACGCACTGATCAGGAGTAGATATGAGTGAACCGCAACGACCATCGTTTTGCCAGCAATGTGGGCACAAACTAACGGCAAACGACCGTTTTTGCCCGGAGTGTGGCGCGCGCGTGTCAGAAAAGATCACGCCGCCGACCACCATCATCCCGCCTGACCGGCCTGCCGCGCCGCCGACCACCATCATCCCGCCTGACCGGCCTGCCGCGCCGCCGACCCCACCAGTCATTCCACCTGCCCAAAGCGCCAGCAGCCCGCCTGATCCGTTTATGCCGCCACCGCCATCGTATGGGATACCGGCCAGCAGTTCCCCGCCGTACCAAATGCCAGCGAGCGCCGAGAGCCAAGCTACCCCTGCGAACAACAAGCTCGTCTGGTTACTAATTGGCGGTATCAGCTTGCTGCTGCTCATCTTTATTGGCGCATGCGTCTTTATCGTGATCTCACTGTCCTCGTTTAACATCAGCAACGTGACCGGTACATCGACCCCTGTTGTCGGAGAGCCTTCGACGAGCGGCGGCGGTGCAGTGGGTTCAGTGATTGGTGGCGAAATTGTCTTCCGCGATGATTTCGAGAACCCAGCGGACAGCAGCTTAGGCGCGAGTGAAGACAGCAGCGCGCGCTACGCTTACGAGCAGGGAGACTACGTTATCGAAGTCAAGGAACCGGAGCTGCTGGTGTGGGCACTGGTTGACGGCAGTTATCGCAATGTCGTGATCGAGACAAATTATTCCATCCCGCGCAATAGTCCGGGTGGGGCCGCCGGATTGATCTTTCGCTATCAAGACGAAGACAACTTCTACCTATTTAGCGTCTCAAACGATGGTTACTACGCGCTCGAGCTGCTGGAAGCCAACCAGTGGGTGACGATCATCGACTGGACGCAGCACGAGGCCATCAACCCGGAAAACAACCGCATGCGGGTTGAGCTGCGCGGCGACGAGATTACACTGTACGTCAACGACCGCCGGCTGGAGCAGACGCGCGATCCGACCTTTACCCGCGGTGAGGTTGGGTTGGCGGTGACCAGTTTCGATGAGAGCGGGATCATCGTGCGCTTCGACGAAATCACGATTCAAGAGCGGTAGGGGTTGCTCGCACGCACTCCTCTCTTTTTCGCTAGGGCAATTGGCCCCCAACCCTTGCCTCTCCCCCAACGGGGGAGGGGAATAGCCACGAAGAGACACAAGAAGCACAAAAATTGTTGTGATGTTTGCGCCTTTTGGCGGCTATTCCCTGCGCCTTGGCGGTCGCCCTCACCGCCTAGCCCCCTTGCCAGAAGTTTGTACCGCGAGGTCGCCGGGGCGCGAGGATAGCGGGGGCTCAAGCGCGCTTGTATCTCTGCCACTCAACCCTTTGCGTGCTTTGCGCGCTTGGCGGCTTTGTGTTTCGACCCTCTGCGCCTTGGCGGTCGCCCTCCCCCCCCTCGCTCCCGCTCCCGCCTGACAGTTCAAGGGCGCACAGAACGCACGAGCACAGATGTGGTTTATGGCTTTGCGATAATCCGTTTCGCCCTCACCCCCAACTCCTCTCCCACTGGCGCGGGAGAGGAGAGTGTAGAGCTAAGCTTTGAGGCATTGCCTAGCGATCAACGGTCGTGCTCGATCGAATGTTCTGTCCGCCCCTCAAACAGTGAGGCAGAGGGAGCTACTGTCTCCCTCCTAACACCATAAATGCTTGACAAGCTCATTCTGTCATCCTATACTAAAAACAGGTTTACGATATAGACCAGTTTATAAAAGGTGTAGCAATGAACCCGATTCCCGATCTTAGCCAGCGCACCCGGCGCTACTGGATGATCGACGGTTTGCCGGAACTGCTGATCGGCAGCATCTTTCTGTTCACCGGCTTGGTCCAGCTTGTGCCGCTGGTTGCGCCGGCCAACATCGCCGGCTGGGCCAATCTCTTGCTGCCGCTCGCGCTGATCCCGCTGATCCTGTTAGGCAGAAGGATCCTTCACGCACTCAAGATGCGCATCACCTACCCGCACACCGGTTATGTCGCTTATCGCCAACCGCCACGATGGCAACGCGCGCTCGGCGGGTTGGTAGGAATAGGTGTAGGCATCGCGTTGGTCAATCTCACAATGCCCAGCTTACGGAGGTAGTGATGCCGGCGCTGACCGGTTTTACCTTGGCCGCCGGCTTGGGCTATCTCGGCGCGTATCTCGGCATGCGGCGCTTCTACGCCTTAGCTGCGTTTGTGGCGGCGGTTGGCATCCTCATGTACTGGATGCCAATTGGCGATTTTCTCGGCGCGAGTCTGGTGATCGCGGCGGCAGGCGCATGGATGCTGATTGCCGGCAGTGTCACGCTCTACCACTATCTCCAACACACCCAGATCGAGGCATAACGATGAAACTCCAGATGCACCAGTTGGCCGGCCTTGAGCGTCTTATCCACGAGCCGGCGCGCCTGATGATCATGGCGCTGCTCTATACCGTTGAGAGTGCCGATTTTTTCTTCTTGCAACGCGAGACCGGCCTCAGCAAGGGGAATTTGTCGGTGCATCTCGCCAAGCTCGAACAGGCCGGCTACGTGCGGATCGAGAAGACCTATCGCGGCAAGTTGCCATTGACCCTCTGTTCGTTGACCGAGGCCGGGAGGGAAGCGTTTCAGCACTACCGGCGTAGTTTGCACCATCTGGTGGCCGCCACCGGCGATAGTCATGAGCCGCCAGCTATGACGCCATCGCCGACGCGGTAGTGAGTATTGGCCAGTGAGAAGCTAGCCGATTGGAGGCGCGTGATGAACACTTTCGCCATCCGCACCCGGCAACTGACCCGTACCTTTGGCCCGGTGCGAGCGGTTGATCAATTGACGCTTGAAGTCCGGCAGGGTGAGATTTTCGGCTTTTTAGGCCCAAACGGATCAGGTAAGACGACCACAATCCGGCTGTTACTGGGCTTATTGCAACCCGACGTCGGCCAGATCGAGGTGTTGGGCTTGCCGGTGCCGCAACGAGCTGCCGAGGTGCGCGAGCGCGCCGGTGCGCTGCTTGAACACGCTGGCTTGTATGAACGCCTGAGCGCCGCTGATAACCTTGATTACTACGGACGCATTTGGCGGATGCCGGCAGTCGAACGCAACGAACGTATTCACGAATTGCTGGCATCGCTGGGGTTGTGGGAACGGCGCAACGAACAGGTCAAGACGTGGAGCCGCGGCATGAAACAGAAGCTGGCGATTGCGCGCGCGCTCTTACACCGGCCCCAACTCATCTTTCTCGACGAACCGACCGTCAGCCTTGACCCCATTGCCGCCGCCTCGTTCCGCGACGATCTGCGCACGCTGGTTGAACGGGAAGGGGTGACAGTCTTCCTCACCACTCACAATCTGGCCGAAGCCGAGAAGCTCTGCCACCGGGTCGGGATTATCCGGCAGGGCCGGCTATTGGCGCAGGGCAGTCTTGCCGAGCTGCGCCGCCACGACGCGCTGCAGCTTGAAATCATCGGGCGCGCCTTCACGCCGCATGTCGTGACGGTCCTCCAATCCCAACCCGCTGTGAAGCGGGTCGAAGCCAACGGCGCGCGCCTGCACATCGAACTCGCCGCCGTAAGCGATCTGGCGCCGCTGGTGAAGCTGGTGGTCGAGCACGGCGGGCAGGTCGAAGAAGTCCATCGCAGCAACGCCAGCCTCGAAGAGGTCTTCCTGACCTTGATGGAAGAGGAGGAGGCCCATGCTCACTGACATCTGGACGGTCATGCGCAAAGAGTTGCAAGAGGCATTCAACCGCGGCGATCGGGTCGGCAAGTTTGGCCTGCTCTTCATGATTTTCTCATTCGGTATCTTATTGCCGTGGCAAATGGGCAGATCGTGGGTTGAGTCGCCAATCACGCTCGTCTACTGGAGCTGGGTGCCGCTCTTTCTGGTCAACGCGGTCGTGGCCGATTCATTTGCTGGCGAACGTGAACGGCACACGCTGGAAACCTTGCTCGCCAGCCGGTTGCCCGATCAGGCGATTTTATTCGGCAAACTGCTGGCCGCGTTGGCGTATGGAGTCGGTTTGACATGGGCCAGCCTGCTGGTAGGGCTGATCACCATCAACCTCTTTCACGGCGAAGGACGCTTGCTCTTCTATCCGTCTGCGGTAGCGTTAGGCGTGATTGGTATCTCATTGCTCAGCGGTGGTCTCGCTGCCGGTGCGGGAGTCTTGGTGTCGCTGCGGGCAAAAAGCGTGCAGCAAGCCATACAGGTGTTGAGCATCGCTACCATGGCGCTGATCTTCATACCCACGTTTGGCCTACAGGCATTGCCGGCAGCGTGGCAAGAACGGCTGTGGAATATGGTTGCAGGCTGGAATGTGACGCAGGCGGTGCGGGTTGCAATCGCGGTATTGGCGGTGCTCAACGGTGTGTTGATCGGCGCAGCGATGCGCCGCTTCCAGCGGGCGCGGCTGATTGTTGAGTGAGGCTGCTGGGGGATTTGTACCACAGAGAACGCGGAGGCGCGGAGGATGGCGCAATGTTCCTTCCTTTCTCTACGCCTCTGTGGTCAGCATTATTGGCCCCACCCCCAGCGGGTGCGGGGCGGGGGTGGGGAATAGCCACAAAAAGACACAAGCAGCACAAACAATCTTTGTAGTTGTTGCGTCTTTTTATGGCTAGTCCACTGTGGCTTCGTGTTAGCCCTCACCCCCGCTCCTTTCGGGGATAGGTATTTGCGGTGAGTCGGCCCACCTCGTATCATAGATGTCCCCACTCCCATCGTGATGCGAGGTGCCGCATGACTCACCACAAGGCAGGAGCGGAATGGACGGCCTGCGGGTCACGCACCGTACCCCACCGCAGCACCCCGCCGGCGACGGTGCGCGCGTGGGGGAGGTGCGGGATCGCGACCACCCGACCGGGTGGCCGCGTGACGGTGGCGACCGTGCTTGCAGTGCTCCGCACCCAGTAGGTCGCAACGGTCACGCAACGGTGGTACGAATGGCGGGTCGCGGCCCCGCACACGGCTGGTACGCAGCGCCACACCCTCGCTGTGACCACCTGCGTTGCCCCTCTCCG
>NZ_DAOUDC010000062.1:0-13739 GCF_034431535.1 Chloroflexus sp.
GGTAGGGGCATTGCGCCGCAATGCTCCTACCGCGCCCGCCGCAAGAGCACGAAACCCGCCACAATCATCAACACCGGGAAGAGCAACGAGAGATTCACACCGAGCTGCTCAAGCAGAATAATCGCGCCGAACCCGATTAAGATCAAGCCGAGCAGGCTCCAGTTCCGCCGCCGCGGCGGCGTGGTCGCCAGATTGACCGTCTCACCTACCGCCGGCCCGCCGATCGGTTGCCCAGTCAGCGGGTCAAACCGATAGCTCGGATCGGGCGCGTACCCTACGCGCGCTTGACTGCCGCTCTGCCCTTGGCCGGCGAAGACCTCTTGGTTGACCGGCTTCGTACCGCTGGCCGCAGGGGTAAAGGGTGTCGTTGGGGTGTCTTTCGGCATCACAATCCAGAGTACGAGATAGATCGGCAGGCTAATGCCGTTGATAAAGAAGACCAGCACAAAGATAAGGCGGACGATCACTGGGTCAACGGCAAAGTATTGCGCCAGCCCGCCACAGACGCCGCCTATCATCTTGTCGGTGCTGCTGCGCGTGAGTCGAGTCTGCATAGATCACTCCTTCCAACCGAGACGCATGCGGTGCGCCTGCATGCTCTGGCGATATGACGCCGGCAACGCCGGATTGTTGCACCTTCCCGCCACTAATTATGCTTGCATCCGCGCTAACGCCTCCCGGTAGACCGGGAAGGTATCGCGCCAGAGCACCATACGCACCAGCGCCGGGGCCTGATGGAGCTGCAGGTCTTCGCGGAGTGCGCGCAACACTAGCGGCGCTGCGCGCTCGACCGGGAAGCCGTAGATGCCGGTGGCAATGCTGGGTAAGGCAATGCTGTCCAGACCATATTGGCGGGCCAACGCCAGACTGGCATGGTACGCGCTAATCAACAGCCGGTCGGCCTCTTCCGGTGCATAACGGCTAAAGATCGGCCCCACTGCGTGAATCACATACCGCGCCGACAAGGCAAAACCGGGGGTAATTCGCGCCTCGCCGGTCGGGCAAGGAGCGACCGCATTGCACGCCTGCTGTATCTGCTCGGCGCCAGCGGCGCGGAAGATCGCGCCGCATACCCCGCCGCCTTGCTGCAACGCCTCATTGGCAGCGTTGACAATCGCATCAACCGCTTGGGTGACAAGATCTCCCTCAACTAGCTCAATCCGGGATTGGCCTACATGCAGCGAGAGCACTTGTTCCATCGCGCGCCTCCTTAGCTTGCTCACAGCTTATTCGACGCCGTATGTAACGTAGAACTGTAGCAGACCATGCGGCGTTTGTAAACTGCCGATCGCCAAGAGCGATCGTGTAGAACGCAGCCATTGCCCCCAATTTGCCTCACCCGGTGCAACGTTTGCGCGCCGGCAATGTATCTTGGAACAGAAGCGGGTACCCGCTTTATCCCGCTGATCAAGCCAGAACTGGCCAAGAGCGGCGAACGTGTGGGTGAGAGCGGCGTTCAAGCTGCAAGGCTCGCACCGTCTCACGTTATGCCGCTCAAAGTGAGGGCATCCATCCTTGGTTGAACGATCCGCCAATCGCCCGTCAACCCATCATTTGTGCTATCATGACGTCGTAAAAACCATGCGTTCAGGTTTTACAACCTGCGTCAAATATGATAGGATCAAGATAACGATAACGCGACGCAACATAGGAGGACATGATCATCGAGACAGGAATGATTGCCCGCCGCATCGTCGAGCTGGTCGAAGACAAGCAGGCCCACGACATTATGCTGCTTGACATTCGCCCGCAGACAACTATCGCCGATTATTTCATCATCTGCACCGCCGACAACGATCGGCAAATGCGCGCGATCATTGACCACATCGACGAGAAGATTTCGACTGAGCACGGGTTGAACCCGCGCATCGAGGGGAGCGCCGACACCGGCTGGATCGTGCTCGACTATCGCGATATTGTCGTGCATATCTTTAGCCAGAGCCAGCGTGAGTACTACCGGCTCGAACGCCTCTGGAGCAAGGCGATGCCGGTAGTCGTCGTACAGTGAGGAGTATTATGGGCAAGGAGACTACGCGGCGCAAAGCGGCGTCGCGACGCAAGCGGTTCGTGTTGTTCGCCAGTGGCGCTGCGCTCGGCAGCGCGCTTGGCCTCATCGCCGGATCAGTGTTGACCTTCTGGCTGGGTGAGGGGGCGTTGCGCGCCATTCAGCGCGGTCTGCGCCGGCTCGGCGGCGACGATGGACGGCCGCATTTTGACCTGCTGATGCAGTAGGCCATACCGAATCGGGTAACGATGGAGTTGCCTGCAAAGGGATGCTCTCCGGTTGTCTGAGCATAGAGGGCGACTCTGGCGTTAGCATGCGTCAGAGTCGTTTGTATAAGCGAGAGGAGCGTGCATGGATCTGGCAGGAACAGTTGCGATTGTCACCGGTGGCACCGGCGGGTTGGGAGTTGCAGTGGTGGAACGGCTGCTTGGCACCGGCGCAACCGTAATCACGCAGTATGTTAATGAGCCGGCCTTCGCGCGGCTGCATGAGTGTTGCCCCACCGCCATCGGCGTGCGTGTCGATCTAACCGATGAAGCGGCAGCCAAAGCGGCCTACGACGCGATTGCAGCGACGCACGGCGGCATCGACATTCTGGTCAATTCAGCCGGCGGCTTCGCTGGTGGCGAACCGGTGCATCAGACGCCGTGGTCACTCTGGCAAAGCCAGCTCGACATCAATCTCAAGACGGCGGTCATCTCGTGCGCCGCGGCCATTCCCCACATGATCACCCGCGGCGGCGGCGCGATCGTCAATGTCAGCAGCCGCACCGCCACCCAAGCCGGCGCCAACCTCGCCGCCTACGCCGCCACCAAACGTGCCGTGCTGCAACTCACCGAATCGCTCGCCGCCGAACTCCTCCCCCACGATATTACTGTCAACGCCGTCCTGCCGAGCGTGATCGACACCCCGGCCAACCGGGCAGCCATGCCCAACGCCAACCATGAGCGCTGGGTCAAGCCCAGCGAGATTGCCGAGGTAATCCATTTTCTGGTCAGTCCCGCCGCGCGCATCATCAGCGGCGCCGCCATCCCGGTGTATGGGAAGGCGTAGCGGGGTGGGGCAATTACCCCATCGCGTCAGGTCGAAAAAAACAGCAACTTCATCATATAATTACAGATCTTTCCAATTGAATCCAATGCGACGAATATCTGTGTAACCAATCCTGCCAATCCAGCTCGCTACGCTGTGATTGCCGTGCAGACCATTTCTTGGTAATTGTTTGGTAACAGTTATACCACTGCCCAACAACCGCAGGCTCACCGCTGCCTGCCACTCTTCCACCCCTCCCTGCTGCCCCAAGACCATCCCTATGCGCCGGCAGCACGGCTGGTATGGCCAAAGAATGTGCCAGCCAAAACCGGTTTATCACCAGCACATCTTAGGCCATACCCTACGCCATCTGGGTAATTAGGATCACGAACTTGTCGCAGCGTGCAACACACCATCTATCTAGAGGCGCGACATTTCGGAGTGATCTGCTCTTGTTGCGCGGGTCTTTGGCCGCGCCGGTTACGCGGAATTCGCTTTCGCGTCCATTGCAAGATGCGATGCAAACGGCTGCCGATGCGCTCGCGCTAGCGGCCAGCTACCACCTTGATGTTGATCCGGTTGAACTTAGCGCTGGCTACCGTTTCTTGCCCGAAGACGTTCAGGTTGATCTCTTTCTGGTAGACACGGCGTCGGGCGGTGCAGGTTTTGCAACCGAGGCCGGACGGCAGATTGATCAGATTCTCCAAGCGACGCTGCGCTTGGTCGCAGAGTGCCCCCGGCAATGTGAACCGTCATGTACGGCCTGTCTCCGCCACTACGGTAATCGCATACGACATGCGCAGCTCGATCGTCGGCTGGCAGCGCAGTTGCTCCGTTATCTGATCGATGATCAACTGCCTGCAATTCCGCCAACGAATCTGCAAACCAAATTGCTTGAACCACTGAAACGATGGTTTGAACTGGAGGGATCGATGGTTAGTCATTCCTCTCGTGCGCCGCTTACGGTAGAGCGCAATCATCGCACGATTACGATTGGTGTTTACCATGCATTACTCGATCCATTATCGCCACTTTTTCACCATCCCCTTCAAAGATATGGCAAATTGGTCAGTGACTATCTGGTAAGCCGTGATTTGCCTGCTGCGTGTCAACAGATCATTTGATGATATGTAATACTTATAAAATGCAACGGTTTCATTGGTGTTTATTATTATGTTCTACATATGGGTTTGACTTCTAGAAATCTTCTGATCCATCTAATATAGACTAAGGTTATTGACACAATTGTATAACTATGATATAAAGCAAGTGTTAGCAAAAAACAGTATACACTGAGCCTGCCTGCCAGCGACGAGCTCTACTTAGCAGCTCTATTTACCAAAGAATTGCAACTTAGTGTCATCTTCCAATTCGCTTGTTGCACCCACCCTTTACCGCTATGAAATCATACACCAGTAGCATCTTCCTCTCGGCGTTTTTAATCTTTCAAGTGCAACCAATGATTGCGCACTACATCCTGCCATGGTTCGGCGGGACAAATTCGGTCTGGTCGGCGGTTGTGCTGTTCTTCCAACTCATGCTGGTGGGAGGGTATCTCTACGCCGATTGGTTGAGCAAAGCGATCGCCCCGGAGCGCCAGTGGCGAATCCACGGTGCGTTATTGGGCATTGCAGCCGTTTTAATCCTCGTCCTCGGCTTCGTTTGGCCGGCGCCGGTGATTCCAAGTGCGAGCTGGAAGCCGAGCACGGCAGAGCAACCGGTGCTCTATATCTTTTTCTTGCTAACCATTTCGGTTGGTCTCCCGTATTTCATCTTGGCCAGTAATAGTCCGCTCATTCAGAGTTGGTTCGCCCACACCCAAACCGGACGCTCGCCATATTGGTTGTATGCGCTGTCTAACGCCGGTTCACTGTTCGGTTTACTCTCCTACCCGGTCTTGATCGAACCGTCGCTCAGACTCGGCGAGCAGGGATGGTTATGGTCTGGACTCTACCTTCTATTCGCAGCTTTAACCTTTGCTATTGTTTGGCAATTGCGCCGCTCAAGCCATCCGCAGGCAGTTCAGCCCAAGGAAGGTGTTCACATCGCTGCACCCACCGAGATCACACTTGTTCACCGGTTGCTCTGGTTGACGCTGAGTGCTATCACTTCGGTCATGATGCTCGTGGTAACAACCCGCTTGACGCAAGAGATTGCACCGGTGCCGATGTTGTGGATATTGCCGCTAACCATTTATCTACTCTCATTTATTATTGCATTCGCTAGCGAACAGTACTACCATCGACAAGCATTTCTCACGCTTTTAACCCTCACCTCGATCGGGTTATTGTTCATGCCACTTATTCCAAATGTGCCAATCATCCTACAAATAGTTTTGAATCTTCTGTTTCTCTTTGCAATTTGCATGACCGCCCATGGTGAAGTCTATCGCTTACGCCCTTCAGCCGAGCATTTAACTCGTTTTTATCTGCTTATATCGATTGGAGGGGCAGTTGGAGGCATTATTGTCAACTTTATCGCTCCGTTTGTGTTTAATGATTATTGGGAGTTTTATATTGGATGGATTATTGCCTATTTACTACTGCTCTTTTTGGGGGCAAAACAACTTAATGTCCGGCAACGAAAACCAACAATCCTGCTAGGAGCCACCGCGACGATTATGAGTATTCTCATTGGCTATGTGATAATTATCGATAGCCAAACTTCCATCTGGCGGGAACGAAACTTTTATGGCGTCTTGCGCGTCATCGAACGCGATAATATTCACCTGCTCATTCATGGATCGACGATCCATGGCACGCAATATATTGCTACTGACAAGCGTGATAATCCGATCGGCTACTACGGGCCTGATAGCGGGATTGCCTTGGCGTTGCAGAACCATCCGCGCTATGGGCAGGGAATGAAGGTGGGAGTCGTCGGGCTTGGGGTCGGCGTCTTAGCTGCCTACGGGCAGAAGCATGACATATACCGCTTCTACGAAATTAATCCGTTGGTCATCGATTTGGCAAACGGAGCGCATGGGTTTTTCTCGTTCCTCCCCGATAGCCAAGCGCGCGCGGTAACGATAGAGATCATTCCGGGTGATGCCCGTCTCTCCTTGGAAGATGAACGTAACCGAGGCGAAACGCAGGGTTACGATATTCTCGTGGTCGATGCGTTCAGTAGTGACACGATCCCTGTTCATCTATTGACGCAGGAAGCGCTTGAGCTCTATCTGCATCACCTCGCGCCGGATGGCATCCTCGTCATTCATATTACGAATCGCCATCTCGATCTGACCCCGCTGATCTGGACATCAGCGCGCCAGCTTGGCTTATATGCCGGCATCATCCGCAACAATATTCCGCAAGATGAGCAAACCGTGATGTTCCCATCGGTATGGGCATTATTGGCTCGCCAACCCACCCTCTTTAGCCAGCCGGCGCTAGCCGGCAAAGTAGATACGCTGGAACAGTTCTCCTCTAACCTACGCCCTTGGACTGACGACTACAGTAACATTTTCCAACTTTTGCGGGGGTGGCGGTTTGGCAGCGACTCTTAATCGAGCAAAAGACGGGCATTCGCAGGCCGGCGCAGCTTGACACTCTTCTCCTCTGGCTTTACAATCACTCATAGCCCCGTCGCAACGTGACCACGCGGTCAACTTCCTATCATAACCAGCGGTTGTTATGCCCGGCCAGTCGCGGACTGGCCGCGCTGCGATCATCTGCGGCCGTCAACTTCCTGTCACAACCAGAGGTTGTTATGCCACTCGAAGAGCAGCGCCTGCTACACGAACTCAACGATCTGCGCCAACGCTACGCTATGCTTGTGCGTGCGTTGCGGCTCATGATTTACGACTATGATGTTGCGACTGGAATGATCACGTGGAGCGGCGAAACCGAGTACGTCTGCGGGCGCACCCTCAGCGAACTCGACGGCGGGCTGGCCCAATGGGAAGAGCTGATCCATCCCGATGACCGCGAACGGGCGTTGCACCTGTTGGGCGAGGCTGAGGTGAAGCTGAGCGAGTATGACATCGAGTATCGCTTCCAGCACAAAAACGGCTCGTATGTCTGGATCCTCGACCGCGGCTATTTTCTGGTCGGCCCCGACGGCAAAGCGGCGCGTATGATCGGCATGATGCAGAATATTAGCGAGATCAAGGCGATCGAGTTCGAGCGTCTCCAGATGCAGGAAACGATCATCGCCGCCCAAGAGCGGGCGCTGCGCGAACTCAGCACGCCGCTGGTGCCGATTAGCGATCGCGCGGTTGCGTTACCGCTGATCGGCGTGATCGACCAACGCCGTGCGAGCTTGATTATTGAGACCTTGCTCGAAGGGGTCGCCACTCGTGGCGCTGAGATGGTGATCATCGACATCACCGGCGTCGCCACGGTTGACACCTTTATCGCCGATGCGCTGATCCGGGCGGCGCGAGCGGTGCGCTTGCTGGGGGCGCATGTGGTGTTGACGGGCATCAGCCCCGAAGTGGCGCAAACGCTGGTCAGCCTCGGCGCCGATTTGAGCGTCTTCGAGACTCGCGCCACTCTGCAAGACGGGATTGCGCTGGCGATGAATGGTGAACCGCTGCGGGGAAAGGGCAGCGGAGTAGCGCACGCCAAGCGGTAAGGACGGGTTTGCAACCCGCCCCTTCGCTATCGCGTCGAGGGGCGAGCAGAATATTTGATCGATCCCAACCGTTGATCGCTGTGCAATACCTCAACGCTCGACTATACGCGCCCCTCTCCCGCGTTAGTGGGAGAGGGGTTGGGGGTGAGGGCTAAACGGTACATCGCAATACCTTCCACCACATTTGCGCTTATGGGGTCTGTCCGCCCCTTCGCTGGCTCGTGGCTAGAAGAACAGCTTCGCCAATTTCAGAATACCTTGGCTCCATGGCACCCGGTGCGAGACGCCGGTCTGCTGACCAAACCGCTTGGCGTTGGCGACGTACCACTGGTAATTGCGCACCAGCGCTTCTTTGTTCGAGTATTTGGGCGTAAAGCCCAACACTCGCTCGGCCTTTTCAACCGACACAAACGAGTCTTCAGTCACAGTACCATACGCCCACTTATAGACCGGCGACAGCTTGAGCTTTTCGAGAATCGCCAGCGCCCACACCATCGGCGCCGCCGGGAAGGTAATGATCTTCTTGCCGTGACCGGCTGCGTCGAGCACCGCTTGAAAATCCTCTTTGATCGTGGTGAACTCTTTGGCGCCGATGTTGAAGGTATCGTTCACCCGATCGCGATCGAGCGTCAAGCAGCGCACAATCGCCTCGCAGAGGTCTTCGACATCGAGCAACTGGTAGCGATTCTTGCCGTTGCCGGGCAACGGGAAGTTGTGGCCCTCCATGGCCCAATCGTACAGCATGGCAAAGATGCCGAGCCGCTCAGGGCCAACGAACGACTTGGGCCGCAAGATCGGCACGCACATCCCGGCTTTGCGAAACTCAAGGCAGAGCTCTTCGGCCTTGACTTTCGCTTCGCCATACGGCCCAACTCCACTGAGTCGATCCGTTTCCAACAACGGGTGATGGTCAGGAATGCCATACACAGCGGTTGACGAGATGTGGACAACCCGCTCGACCCCGTGGGCGCGAGCCGACTCGAGCACATTGCGGGTGCCGTCAATATCGGTCGAAAAGATGTCAGCTGGCGAATAGAGCGGCAATGCCGCCGCCGTATGCACGACAAACTTCACATCCTTCATTGCCCGATCGACCGCCGCCCGATCGCGGATGTCGCCTGTATGCTCTTCGATCTGGCTGTGCTCAGGATAGTCGAAAGGAGCAATATCCAGTGAACGCACAATATAGCCGTGCGCCAAGAGGTAACGCGCTAGATTGATGCCGAGAAAGCCGGCGCCGCCGGTAATGAGAACCCGATCAGCCATACGTTTCCTACCTACTATTCGCTTTGTTGTAAGAGTGCCCGAATTAGGGCACCTCGTGCGATTATACCCGACAGCCGGCCATCTGAGTCAACCACCGGCAAACGTTCAGCATTTACGTTCAGCAACTGGCGGGCGGCGGCGGCTAACCCAGCATCGACCGTCACGATTGCCGGTGCCGGCTCGACCAAGCTATCGATTGCCCGACGCGCGCCGGGCAGCGCCGCCGCCGGAGTGGGTTGCGCCCGTTGCAACGCAGCCAACAGCGCCGCACGTTCGTCACCCTGTAACCGCATAAGCACATTGCCCAAACGCAAGATCCCGGCGAGCCGCCCATTGTCATCAATCACAAACAAGAGATGGCTCGGCGCGGTGATCAGCATCGCCAATGCTGCGGCCAACGGCTGACCAAGCGCAACCCGCGCCGTCGCCGCCTGCATCACCATCCCCACCCGCACCTCAATCGCATTCGTATCGGTTGGTTCTGGTTGGCGCGCGGCTGCCAACAAGACTTCGCGCTGGCCGAAGATGCCCGCTAACCGGCCATGCCCATCAAGCACCGGCACTTGCGCATACCCCCACTCGATCATCATCGTCAACGCCTGCGGAATTGGCATGGTCAAGGGCACGCCACGCACCTCGCGATTGACCACCTCGCCTACCGTGCGCCCATGCATCACCGCCAGCGCGGCGGCGCTTTCCGCCGGTTCCAGCATACCGAGCAAACTGGGAGGCAGACGCAACCCGCCCCGCCACACTAATTCACGGGCCGAGATCGTCCCCACCACAGTTTCGTTCTCGACCACTGCCAAGAGATCAGCTTGCGCAGCAGCGATCTGCTCCAGCGCCGCGAGCAGAGGAGCATCCGCTGCAATTGTCGCCACCTCGGTTTGCATCAGATCCGACACCAACTGTTCGGCGCCGAACGGCCCGCTGGGGCGCAATACGCCTTGCGCCACTTCTACCGGCTCGATCGTGATCAGGGCATCGCGCGCTATCTCGCTAATTAAGGGCAAGATCCGGCGAATACGCAGCGCGTGGTCAACCCACTCGATAATCACCGGCTGCCGTTCGGCGTCCGGCAATACCTGCCGGCGCGGCCCAAAGCCGGACAGTGCCGGCAACGCCGTTGCGCCGGTCGCCCCGCTCTGGCGCAATTCAGCCAGCACCGCCTGATACAATGGTCGATCGCCGGCCCGATCTTCACCGTTGAGATAGATGCGCACTCGTTGTACCGTTGGCTCGGCCATAGTTAGCTGCTCCTACGCTGTGATGTCGCTTCCGGCGCATAACAGAGCGATGCAAGGCTTTGTCGTAGCACGAACCTGATTGGGCGGATCGGATACGATTCGTGACGTGCGTCGGTGACGCCCACCAGAGACAAGCATAACATAATAAATAGCCCAAAGGTCACACTTGACAAAATGAGAAGTCAATGAGAATCATAAGAATATACATTGTTTCATCGCACTAGTTCTGTTCGCCGGAGGCCCTTATGAGCCGAGAATTAACCCTCATCGGCGTGTCCGGTTCACGAACCGGGCAACACATCGTGGTCAATCGCCGTTCGATGGTGATTGGCAGTGCCCGCCAATGCGACATCGTGTTGTACGATCGGCAGGTACTCGAACGCCATGCCGAGATTGCCCAAGTCCTTGAACGCTGGTTTATCACCCCGCTTGACACCGGTGCGTTGGTGGCGTTGAACGGCCAACGCATTAATGGCCGCCAGCGGTTGCAGAGCGGTGATCTGCTTTCGATCGGCAGTACGGCGTTTAAGGTGGCTGATCGGTAACGTGATCGCGCCAATAGGGTAAGCGTGCCGCCGGTAGGATCAGTCCTGCCGGCGGTAACGTTTTAGCTCACTTCACGATAGGTTCCTGTACCGCCATTACCCTGCATCCGTTACGCCGTTACCCACCTTACGCCTTCAAAACCCGACATCAATGATCGTCCGCCCGGTGCGATCTTGGAAGAAGCCAACCCCATCTTGAATCAGACCGACGTAGAAGCCCATGCGGGTTTCACGCTGCAAAATCCGCACTCGGCCAATAATCTCGGCCTCTTCACCGGGGTAGAGAAAATCTTCCACAAACGGTTGCGCCCACTCTGCGGGCGGGCGCGGCGAAATTGACCAGCGGTACGGGTAGCGTTTTGGGCCACCGCCACTGTTGGCATCCCAATCCATGCCAACGCGCCAAAACCCGCCGGCTTGCGCCGCATACGCCCCATTTTCCACCGACGAAAAGACCTCATCGGTAGTGTATTCATACCCGCTCGGCGGGCCGTAGGTACGGATCGGCACTGTGCCGATGTTGCGCACCCGGATCGTTACCGTAATCACTTCGCCCAACATTACTCGTTGCGGCGCAATCATCGAATAGACAATGCGCGCTTCGGGTTGGCCAACCTCGGCCAGTGTGATTTGGCCCTGTCGTTGCACCACATTGCCAAACGGATCTTCGGCGCGCACCGTGTACGTGTAGACACCGGCGTCCAGTAACGAACCATTTGGCCGCTTGCCGTTCCAGACGTGCCGCTGCTCGAACGGCCCCTCCTCTTCGCGGGTCACAACCGGGATCACTTCACCGGTTGGCGCCAACACCTCGATATTCACGGTTGCGCTCACCGGCAACCGGTAGGTAAATTCGGCCACATCGTCAATTGCGTCAGCGTTGGGCGAAATCACCGGCGGCCAGACCATCAGGTTTTCGATGATCGGCGGCTCAATCGCCTCCCCGCCAATCACCAACGGCAGCCGGCGTTCAGCGCTGGCATTACCGTCGGCAGCGCGCGCCGCCACCACCAGCGTATACTGGCCGGGAGGAAGCAACCGGCGCAGCACCTGCGGATCATCGGTCGGTACACTGCCATCAAACCGCAACACATACGGATCGCTTGCCGCAGCCCGCGGCTGCGCCCGGCGCAGATCGTAGCGATGGCCGGCAGCATCAATCACATAGATATCAACCAGCGCCGCCCGGCCAATCTCATAGCTGATGGCTAGTGGCGCCCCTGCCCCCGGCTCATACCGCTCGGCGCTCGCCGTCACTTCGCCCAGTAATGGCGCGGCGGCGCATCCGCTCAGCCCAATCAACCCCAGCCAAAGCAACCCCATACCCACGAATAGTATCAGCGGGCGCGCGAATCGCCACGCAAGAACCTTCATGTGCAACCCTCCACACCTATCAAACATTAGCGCACGTTCAATCAGCCACCGGCCTCCCGGCGGCAGCAAGCTGGCGTTGCAACGCCCGCCCGCCGGCCAACGAAGGCACGATCGCAATCAGCGCCAACAGCGCTGCCACTCGCATCGCCACATCGTAGCCGCCGGCCAAGATCAGCGGCGGCGCTGCGGTAATTGGCGTAATCGGGCCGCCGTTCAAGGCAAAAATTTGCGACGCCCAGATCGCGCCGGCCAGCGCGATCCCGCCGGTTTGGCCGACCGTGCGCACCACCGCCAGCAACCCGCTGGCCACCCCCAACACTTCTGGCGGGGCATTGCCCAGCACGGTGCTGTTATTCGGGCTTTGAAACAACCCCACCCCAATCCCCAACAGCACCAAAAACCCCAACATCTGCGGAGGCGGCGTCGCCGGTGTACTGGCGCTCAAGCCCAGCAGCGCTATAGCAGCGATTGTCAAGCCAACAATTGTCAACACCCGGGGGCCAAACCGATCTGACAATCGCCCGCTGATCGGCGACGTCAACGATAAAGCGATCGGCAAAGCCACCAGCATAAACCCGGTGCGTTGCAGATCGAATTGGTAGACCAACTGAAAGAAGAGCGGAGTCAGCAACAGATTAAAGGAGATGCCGAGAAAGAGCACGAATGACGCGAGCAGATTCAGCGAAAAGGTCAACCGCCGGAAGATGCGCAGATTGAGCATCGGCTGTGGTGTGCGCCATTCCCAAACCAGAAAGAGGACACCGCTGATGAGGGCCGCAGCAAAGAGACCGATCACCTGCCCATCGCTCCAGCCCCACAGTGGCCCCTCGGTCAGCCCCAACAACAAGCAAAACAGCGCCAACGCCAACAACCCAGCGCCAACCAGATCGAACCGCTGGCCGGGTCGCGCCGGCTGGTCAGGCGCAATCGACCGCACCGTCAACCACCACCCCAGCGCGCCGATCGGCAGGTTCACCAGAAAGATCGCCTCCCAGCCAACGTAACGCAGCAGAATACCACCCAACGCCGGGCCGATCAAGATACCGGCGGCGACAAACGACCCAATTGCGCCCAACGCCATCCCGCGCTGGCTCGGCGGAAACGCCGTCACCAATAGTGCCGGCCCCACCGCTTGCACCATCGCCGCGCCAATACCTTGCAACACCCGGAACCCGATCAGCGCCCAAATCGACGGCGCCGTCGCACAGAGCAACGAGGCGAGGGTAAAGAGAGTAAACCCGATCAGGTAGATCCGGCGCTTGCCGTACATATCGCCCAAGCGCCCCATAATCAAGAGAGTGCAAGCGAGCGTTAGCAGATAACCGAGCACCACCCACTCTACTACGTTCAGATTGCTCTGAAATGCCTGCACCAGCGTATTGAGCGCGATATTGACGATCGAGCCATCGATGGTCGAAATCAATACCCCACTCCCGACTGCTGCCAACGCCCACCATTTGCGCCGTTCTTCCACCTTGCACCTCGCCGCCGCTACGTTGTTACCGCGAGCATTCTACCGCACTCTACGCAACTGTGTCATCTCTCGGCAAACAAAAGCACTGCACCCAACTACGACTAGTTGGGTGCAGTGCGTGCAGCGAGTTAGAACAGAGAAACTACTTGATCGTGCCAGCCAGCCGGTTGAACAGGCCGCTGATGTTGTTGCCCAAGAGGGTCAGCGCGGCGATCACGACG